>CAZATV010000021.1:0-37717 GCA_964488145.1 uncultured Polaromonas sp. | reverse complement strand
GGGATGGGGTGACCGTCGAGGTGCCTATTTTTGTGCTCAATCAGGTCAGCGAAGACCGCTGCGAATGGTTGGTGCCGGGCATGCTCAAGGAGAAGATCCAGGCCTTGCTCAAGAGCCTGCCGCAAAAGCCTCGCAGTCGCTTTGTGCCGCTGCCCGAAAGTGCCTCTCGACTGGCCACTGAGCTGTCCGCGGCGCAAGTCTTTGGCACCGGCTCGCTCACCGAGGTCTTGCTCAAGAAGGTGCGCGAGGAGACCGGTCTGGATGTCAAGCGCGCTGACTTCAAGCTCGATATGCTCAGCCCGCACCTGTTCATGAACTTGCGCGTGATTGATGAGCTGGGTCGTCAGCTTGGCATGGGCCGCAATCTTGGGGCCCTCAAGGCCGAGTGGGGGGGCAAGGCCCGGGGCGCTTTTCAGGCTTTGGCGCAGCTCAAAGGCAGTTTGGGTCCAGAATCCGGGCTGGCCCATCCCTCAGCTCCGGTTTCCACCACGGGTTCTGCTATGCCACGACCCGGCGCAGAGCCGCAAGCTCGCAGCTCGGTGGAAGGTGCAGGCAATCGCAATCGATCCGGTGTTGCCGGCTCAGCCAGGCCACCGGCTGATGCTCAGCACAAGTACACCGCCTGGACGTTTGGCGAGCTTCCCGAACTGATGGAGATTCGCAAGGCGGATCAGACTCTCATCGGTTTTCCGGCGCTGGTCGATCGCGGCGATGGGGTCAGCCTTGAGGTGTTCGATGAGCCTGAAATGGCGGCGGCCAGACATCGAAAGGGGTTGGCCCGCCTGTGTGCGCTGCAGATTCGGGACGCGCTCAAGTATCTGGAGAAAAACATTCCAGACCTGCAGAAGATGTCGGTGGCCTTCATGAGCCTGGGCAGTGCCGATGAACTCAAGGCTCAGATCCTCGAGGTGGCGCTGGATCGCGCCTTCCTGCAAGATCCGCTGCCCGCCGACGAGCCGACCTTCAAGCGGCGGGTGGAAGAGGGCAGGGCACGCTTGACCCTGATTGCCAACGAGGTTGCTCGCCTGGCCGGGACCATTTTGGTCGAATACGCCGGTGCGATCCGCAAGATCAAGGACACCCGAAGCGCTCCCGAGGCCACCGCCGATTGCAACCAGCAACTCCAGCGCCTGATGCCCAAAAATTTCCTGGCGATCACCCCCTGGCCGCAACTGCAGCATTTCGCACGGTATCTCAAGGCCATCACCCTGCGCTTGGACAAAATCCGCGCCGACCCGGCCCGAGATGCCCAGCGGCTGCTGGAGCTGCGCGGGCAGGAGCAGCGTTACTGGCGGCTTGTCGCTGAACGCAAAGGAGTGCAGGACACCCGCATGCTCGAATTTCGCTGGCTACTGGAGGAACTGCGGGTGAGTTTTTTCGCGCAGGAACTGCGCACTCCGCAGCCGGTGAGCATCAAGCGACTGGACAAGGCCTGGGCTCAGCTCCATCATTAAAGTCCCTGCAGCCTGGGCGCAGCGTGAGCGGGTCGCCCCTAGGCCTGGCTTGGAACGATCACCATTTTCCGGAAGGTGTTTTTGTAGGCGATCAGGTCGCCCCGGAATTCAAAGACATCGATACCCTGTGAGTCCACCCTCAAGCCGTCGGCCTTGCGGGTACCCCGGAAGATCCACTCGGTCCAGCCTCGGTCGCCGCAGACCCCGTGGCGAGGCTCCTCCCATCGGGCATCTGGAACGGCGGCCCACACAGCGGCAAAGGCGTGCCTGAGCTCATCATGTCCCTGGTATCTCGATCCGAACAAATGCGGACCGGTCGACGCGTCGTAGACACAGTCGGGTGTGACCATGGACAGCAGGGCCTGCACATCGTGATCGTTCCAGGCCTGGGCAAAGCGATCCAGAAGGGCCAATCGTGTTGAATCGGACATGGGTGACCTCCTGGCTGATTGCATCCGATCTCAATCGATGTCGAACTTGACGCCCTGCGCCAGCGGTAGTTCGGTCGAATAGTTCAGCGTGTTGGTGGCACGGCGCATATAGGCTTTCCAACTGTCCGAGCCCGCTTCCCGACCGCCACCGGTTTCCTTTTCCCCGCCGAATGCCCCCCCGATTTCTGCGCCGCTCGGGCCGATATTGACGTTGGCAATGCCGCAGTCCGAGCCAGCGGCGGAAATAAACCGCTCGGCCTCACGCATGTTCAGCGTAAAGATCGAGGATGAAAGACCCGCCCCTACCGCGTTGTTCAGGGCAATGGCCTCCTCCAGGTTTCTGTAGCGCATCACATAGAGGATGGGTGCAAAAGTCTCATGCATCACCGGTCCCTGCTGTGACGGCATTTCCACCAGCGCGGGTCGCACATACGAAGCCTGTCGGCCATGCGCCAGCTCCACTGGCGTGCCTCCATGCACCGTCGCCCCAAGCGCCCGGGATTGCGCCAGGGCCTCTTGCATTTGGTTGAAGGCCTGTCGATCGATCAAGGGCCCGACCAGGGTGCCTGGCAGACGCGGATCGCCCACGGTGACCTTGGCATAGGTCTGAATCAGTTTGGGAACGAGCGCGTCATAGATGCTCTCGTGGACGATCAGGCGCCGCAGGGTGGTGCAGCGCTGCCCAGCCGTACCCATGGCGGCAAAGGCCACAGCACGCAGGGTCAGGTCCATGTCGGCAGAAGGGGTCACGAGGGCCGCGTTGTTGCCGCCCAGCTCCAGCAGGGCGCGGGCAAATCGAGCGGCCAGGCGCTGACCGACGGCTCGACCCATGGCGGTCGAGCCGGTGGCTGAGACCAGGGCCACCCGCGGATCGTCGACCAAGACTTCTCCCAACTCGCGCCCGCCGACGATGAGCCCGCACAGCCCCCGGGGTGCATCACTGCCAAAGCGCGCCAGTGCGCGCTGCACCACGGCCTGCGTGGCCAGGGCGGTCAGGGGGGTCTTTTCCGAGGGCTTCCAGACCACCGGGTCGCCACAGACCAGGGCCAGAGCAGCGTTCCAGGACCACACGGCCACGGGGAAATTGAAGGCTGAAATCACACCACACACCCCCAGCGGGTGCCAGGTTTCCATCATGCGGTGCGATCGGCGCTCGGTGGCCATCGTCAGTCCATAGAGCTGACGCGACAGACCCACCGCGAAATCGCAGATGTCGATCATTTCCTGCACTTCACCGAGACCTTCGCTTGGCGTTTTGCCCACCTCCAGCGTGACCAGTTCGCCCAGCGCCGCTTTGGCGGCGCGAAGCTCTTCGCCAAGCAGTCGGACCAGTTCTCCGCGCCGGGGCGCAGGGACCTCGCGCCAAGCGAGAAAGGCCTGATGTGCAGCGGCAAGGGTGTCGGCGGCCTGCGCCCGCGTGGTTTGCCGCACCGATGCGATTTGCTCCCCGGTGATGGGCGAATACACCGGCAGATCGCCGCCCTGATAGTCGGCTTTGGACACGCCCAGACGGACGAGCAGTTGGTCCACAGTGAAGGCGATGGAATCTTGTGATCTTTGTTCGGTGGTCATGTGAGGGTCCGGTTTTCTCTCGTGGGGGCTCTGGTGATGTCGTGTTTAGGGAGCAGGTGCAAGGACAAAGGGTTGGGCAGGGTCGGGGCCGGGCGATCCGGAGGAGGCATGCGACCGATTTTGCCGGGGGCCGACCGCGGGTCTGTATTGCGCCACTTGGGTCCCGATCAGTCTAGGCTGGCAGAGCCTTTGATTTTTCATGCGCGGCGTGGATGGCTCTTGCCAGAGCCGGTATGCCGGCTTTGATCTGGGTCAGAGACGGCGTTACGAAGGACAGACGCAGGCTTTGGAGATCGGGATTTTGGGGATAGAAGGCCGAGCCCGGGACAAAAGCCACCCCCTGCTCGACAGCCAAAGGCAGAAGTTCACTGGCCCGGAGCGGCTCGGCCAGTCTGGCCCAGATGAACATGCCGCCGCTTGGGCGGTTCCAGGAAAGACTCGCATCGTTTGCAGATCCGCTGTGCGGGAAGGCTTTTTCGAGCGCCGCCAGCATGCCCTCGCATTGGGCCTTGTAGCGGGCGCGGATGGTGGGAATATGGCGTTCGATGAATCCGTCGCGTATGACCTCGGCCACCACGCGCTGGTTGAAGCTCGGGCTGTGCAGGTCCGCGGCCTGCTTGGCTTGCAAGAGCTTGGGGTAGACCGAGCGCGGAGCAACCACGTAGCCCAGGCGAAGGCCGGGCGCCAGGATCTTAGAAAAGGAGCCCAGGTAAACCGTGCCCTCTGGATAGCGGGAGGCGAGCGAAGCGGGCGGTGCTTGGTCAAACCACAGGTCGCCGTAGGGGTTGTCTTCGACCAAGGGCAAGCCTTTGCGTGCGGCCACTTCGGCCACCGCATCGCGACGGCCCGGGCTCATGGTTCGACCGGTGGGGTTCTGGAAGTTGGGTAACAGATAGGCCATCCGCGCGCCGTCGGCTCGGGCTTGCAGGGCCTGGGGCAATGCGCCTTCCTCATCGCTTTCCAGACCCTCGACTTCGGGCTCCATGGGTGTAAACGCCTGCAGGGCACCCAGATAGGTCGGGGTTTCCACCAGCACCCGACTGCCGGCATCGAGGAAGACCTTGGCCACCAGATCCAGTCCCTGCTGGCTGCCGGTGGTGATGAGCACCTGGTCTGCCCCGACACGCATGCCCTGCTGAACCAAACTCTGGGCGACCCACTCACGCAGGGGGCCATGGCCTTCACTGGATGCGTACTGAAGCGCCGCCTGGCCGTGATCGACCAGCACGCGCTCGCAGGCGGCTCGCATGGCCTCCACCGGGAAAGTGTCGGGTGAGGGCAGGCCACCGGCAAAACTGATCATGCCCGGTCTTTCGGTGATCTTCAGGATTTCTCGAATCACCGACGGGTTCATCCTGTGGGCGCGTCGGGCCAGTGAGAAGTTCATGGTCTTTTCGGGTTCTTCGGAGTCGGCGTGAAGAGGGCCGAGGGCGTCAATGTGCCTCGGGGCGAGCGGTTTGTAAATCAAGAATTTGGAACCAAATTATTCCAGTTTGGAATGAACCTGTCGATAATTGCACCAATCAGGCGCCAAAAGGGCTGCCAAACTTTCAATTCAGACGCAAATCATTCTTTCGCAGCATGACTGCATTTCGTCGAACCTTTCTGCCGTCGATCGCTGAGCTGCTGGCCTTTGAGTCCGTGGCGCGTCACGGCAGCGTCTCTCGAGCGGCGGCGGAACTGGCGCTGACTCAGAGCGCGGTATCCCGACAGGTCCGCCATTTGGAGGAGCACTTGGGCACCGCTTTGTTTCACCGGGTTCGCCAGCGGGTGGTGCTGACCGATGTGGGCCGGGTGTATGCCACTGAGGTTCATTCGCTGCTCAAGCAACTGAGTGATTGCACCCAGAAGACCATGGCACAGTCTGACGCCGAATCCATGCTCAATCTGGCGGTACTGCCTACCCTGGCCTCGCGCTGGCTGATTCCTCATTTGGGGGCCTTCATGAGTCGGCATCGGCAAGCGACGATCCATTTTTCGTCCCGCACCGAACCCTTTGCATTCGCGGGTACGCCCTTCGACGCTGCGATCCATTTCGGTGCGCCCCACTGGCCCGGCGCGGTATGTCAGTTTCTCATGCATGAAGAGGTGATTCCGGTGTGCAGTGCCGATTTTCAGCGCCGTCATCAGCTTCATCACCTCGAGGATTTGGCGCGCGTCGTGTTACTGCAGCAAAACACCCGTCCCACCCAGTGGGCCCAGTGGTTTGCCCAAGCGGACTTGAGTTCGGCTCTGGCCCTGCGCGGCCCTAGCTACGAGCATTTCGCGATGATTGCGCAAGCGGCGGTGTGCGGCCATGGTGCGGCGTTATTGCCCCGATTTCTGATCGAAGGCGAGTTATCCGCTGGCACCTTGGTTGTAATTTCAGACCGACCCCTTCGCAGTAACGAAGCCTACTATCTGGTCTACCCGGAGGCGCGAGCTCGGTCGGCCTTGCTGGAGTCGTTTTGCCATTGGCTGGTCGAGCTCTGCGCCAGCCCTCACAGTCTCCCAGAGTTTGTCTCCATGGGCGGGCATGGAGCCACTGGGCTGTCTGCTCTACCATCAAGGGGCCGGCGCCACCCTCGCTCAAAAAACGCATGAGGTCTCCATGTCAGATTCAACACCCTACATCCCCCCCAAGGTCTGGACCTGGGAAAAGGCCAACGGCGGTCGGTTTGCCGCCATTAACAGACCCGTCGCGGGGGCCACCCACGAGCAGGCCTTGCCGCGGGGCAAGCATCCCCTGCAGTTGTATTCGCTGGGCACGCCCAACGGCATCAAGGTCACGGTGATGCTGGAGGAACTGCTGGCCCTGGGACATGGCGGTGCCGAATACGACGCCTGGCTGATCCGCATTCAGGATGGCATGCAGTTTGGCAGCGGTTTTGTCCAGGTCAATCCCAATTCCAAGATCCCGGCCTTGCTCGACTGCGGCGGACCCGAACCCATCCGGGTCTTTGAGTCGGGCGCTATCCTGATGTACTTGGCCGAAAAATTCGGCGCCTTCCTACCCGTTGACCCAGCCCGTCGCGCCGAGTGTTTGTCCTGGCTGTTCTGGCAGATGGGCAGCGCCCCCTTTGTGGGGGGGGGCTTTGGACATTTCTATGCCTACGCGCCGGTCAAGATTGAGTATGCAATCGATCGCTACGCGATGGAAACCAAGCGACAGATGGATGTGCTGAACCAGCGACTGGCCCAGACGCGCTATGTGGCCGGTGATGACTACACCATTGCCGACATGGCGATTTGGCCCTGGTACGGTGGCATGGCCCGGGGCGAAATGTATGAGGCGGCCGAATTCCTGCAAGTCCACGAATACACCCACGTGCTGCGCTGGGCCGAGGAGCTGGCCCAGCGGCCTGCGGTGCAGCGTGGTCGCATGGTCAATCGGGTGCGAGGGCCCCTCAATACCCAGCTGCATGAGCGGCATGACGCGAGCGATTTTCAAACCCGTACCCAGGACAAATTACAGGCGGCTGCATGATCACGCTCTTCGATTGCGCCACAGCGCCCAACCCCCGGCGGGCCCGCATCTTTCTAGCCGAAAAGGGCATCGCCCATGAAACGGTTCAGGTTGACCTTCGATCAGGCGAGCAGCTCGGAGCGGCTTATCGTTTGATCAATCCGCAGTGCACTGTGCCCGCCTTGCGGGTGCAGGAGGGGCTAACACTGACCGACAATCCGGCCATTGCGGCTTATCTGGAATCGCGCTTTCCGGAACCTGCCTTGTTGGGTCGAACCCCAGAAGAGAAGGCGGAAATTGCCAGCCTGAACTGGCGCATGGAGTTCGAGGGTCTGATGCCGATCGCCGAGGCCCTGCGCAACAGCTCGCCGGCCATGGCTGATCGGGCTCTTCCAGGGCCGGTGAACTACGCACAGATCCCTGAATTGGCTCAGCGCGGACTGGCACGGGCGCAGCGTTTCTTCGAGGTGCTCAATGCGCTTTTGGCAGACCGCCCCTTTGTGGCCGGGGATGCGTTCAGCATAGCCGACATCACGGCGGTGGTGGCTGTTGACTTCGCCCGTATCGTCAAGATCAAGCCCGATGAGCGCCATCCACACCTGCTGCGCTGGCGGGCCCGATTGGCCGAGCGTCCGTCGATCAGTGCCTAGTTTGGCTGCGCGATAGAGCCCGATCAAGTGCAAGTGCGCCGAGGGTGACGCTCCCACACCGTTTACCCTTGGGGCCGCTGGCTTTGGGATTCACGCCCTGGCGAAGATGAGCCCGCGAGCTTCTCAGAGCTTGGCCAGGCGCTCCAGTGCGGTGCTCAGAGTCTCGTCTTTCTTGGCAAAGCAAAATCGCACCACGTTCTGGTCGAAACCATTGCCATAGAAGGCCGAGAGCGGAATGGCCGCAACGCCGATGTCGCTGGTCAGCCATTTGCAAAACTCCGCCTCACTCAGATCACTGACGGCTGAGATGTCCACGCACTGGAAGTAGCTGCCCTCACTGGGCAGTAGACGCAAGCGGGTTTTCTTCAGCCCCTGCCGGAACAGGTCGCGCTTGCGCTGGTAGAAGGCCGGCAAGTCCAGGTAGGGCCGTGGATTCTTCATGTAGTGGGCCAGCGCATGCTGCATCGGTGTGTTGACGGTAAACACATTGAACTGATGAACCTTGCGAAACTCGGTGGTCAGGGCGGCGGGCGCTGCCACGTAGCCGATCTTCCAGCCCGTCACATGGTAGGTCTTGCCAAAGCTGCTCACGATAAAGGCGCGCGCGGCCAGCCCGGGCAAGCTGGCCGCACTGTGGTGCTGGCGCTCGGGCGCATCGAAAACCATGTGCTCATAAACCTCGTCGCTGATCAGCAGCACATCGGTGGGGGCCAGGATTTCCTGCAGGCGCAGCAATTCCTCGCGCGTCCAGACGGTGGCGCTGGGGTTGTGCGGGGTGTTGATCAGCAGGGCGCGGGTGCGCGGCGTGAGGGCCGCACTGATTTTGTCGAAGTCCGGCCTGAAGCTGCCCGGTTGCAGGGGCACGCGCACCACCACGCCGCCAGCCAGTTCGATGTTGGGCACATAGCTGTCGTAACAGGGTTCGAGCACGATCACCTCGTCGCCCGGGTGGACCACCGCGAGAATGGCCGTGATGATGGCCTGGGTGGCCCCTGCGGTAATGGTGATTTCGTGGTCTGGGCTGTAGTGCCGGCCGTACAGCGCTTCGATTTTGGCGGAAACGGCTTGCCGCAGGCTGGGGATGCCCGCCATGGGTGGGTATTGATTCAAATCGGCATTCATGGCCTCGGTGACCGCGCCGGTCAGCGCTCGATCGCAGCCGAAGTCCGGGAAGCCCTGTCCCAAATTGACGGCGCCCTTTTCGGTAGCCAGTGCCGACATGACCGTGAAGATGGTGGTGCCCACGTGGGGTAGGCGGCTGTTGAGGGCAGGGGTGTGATCAATAACGGCGCTCATGATGGTTTCAAGAGGTAGATTGGCAAGAAGTGGTTTTGTGGATGTCTACAACTCGGCCTCGCCCTGACGGCCTGACATTGCTTTGGTTATGACGTCGCGGCCAAGCTTGGGGCTCACCAGTTCAGCAAAGTGATAGACAAAGTTTCTCAGATAGGCGCCGCGCTTGAAGGCCAGGCGTGTCACGTTCAGACCGAACAGCGTGCCGGCCGGCCGGGCCACCAGATCCTTCGCATCGTCCTCCAGCAGAGCCATTTCGGCCACGATCCCCACGCCGAGGCCGAGCCGAATGTAGGTTTTGAGCACGTCCGAGTCGATGGCCTCCAATGCAATGCGCGGTTGCAGTTTGCGGGCTGCAAAAGCCTGGTCGATCCGGGTTCGGCCGGTGAACGAGGGGTGGTAGGTGATCAGCGACTGCTCGACCAGGTCTTCGAGCTTGATGCTGCTGCGCTGGGCCAGTGGATGGCCTTTGGGCATGACCAGCATATGCTGCCACTCGTAGCAAGGCAGCGTGACCAGTTCCTCGTAGTCCGTCAGAGACTCGGTGGCAATGCCCACTTCGGCCACCTCGTCGATCAGCATTTGTGCCACCTGATCCGGCGACCCTTGATGCAGACTCACATTGACCTTGGGGAAAGACTCCCGCAAGCGCGCCACCGGTTGCGGCAAAACATAGCGGGCCTGGGTGTGGGTGGTGGCGATCGACAGCGTCCCGCTGTCCTGCGCGGAGAACTGCTCGCCAATGCGCTTGAGGTTGCCGACTTCCCGCATGATCAGCTCGATGCTCTTTAGCACATGCTCGCCCGGCTCGGTCACGCGTTTGAGGCGCTTGCCATGGCGAGAAAAAATCTCCACGCCGAGTTCTTCCTCAAGCTCGATGATCGCCTTGGAAACACCCGGCTGCGAGGTGTGCAGAGCCTTGGCGGTTTCAGTCAGATTCAGTTTGCGACGGGCCGCCTCCTGCACGAAGCGGAATTGATGCAGGTTCATGTCTTATGGGCAATAAGCAAACTATTTATTATGCCTTTTCGTTTGAAAGATTGCTCTTTCCGTGCAAGGGAAGAGCTCGGCCCGGCCCTGGATGACCGACGGTTCAACGACCGACTCAGCGCCGCAAGACCAGCCAGCCAAAAGCGCTGAGCGATGCGGCGGTGTAAAGCAGGCCCGGCATGGCGGCGGCAAACCAGGGCTGCCACTGCTGAAGGTTGCCGACATAGACGGCGATGTTGTTCATCATGAAAAAGCTGATCCCGATCATCACGCCGGCAAAGACATAGGCGGAAATGCCGCCCGAGCGCATGTGCAGGTACGCAAAGGGCAGGGCCAGCATCACCATCACCAGACAGCTCAAGGGGTAGAACACCTTTTTCCAGAACTCGATTTCATAGCGCTGGGCGCTCTGCCCATTGGCTTTGAGATGACGGATGTAGCTGAACAGGTCGATGGTGCCCATGCGGTCGGGTCGCAACAGGGCCGCGGCCACCATTTCGCCGCTGAGACTGGTATTCCAGCGCAGGGTCTCCAGGCTTCGGCGCTCCATGGCTGCCGCCGGCTCACGGCCCATCGGTCCGGCTGTCGAACGTGCGGGTGCAGGGGCACTGGCGCTCTCCTTCATTTGCGTCAGTTGCACTCGCTCGAGCATCCAGGCGTCATCCTTTTCGAAACGGGCCCCCTGCGCCTGCATGATGGTCTGGATCCGACCCTGCTTGTCGAAGGCGTGGATCTCAACGCCCTGCATTTCGTTGTCAGGGGTGAGGGCCTTCACGTTGACCACGTAGTTCACCTGGTCCTGCTTTTCGCGCAACCAGGCCCCAGTTTGCCCCAGCGTGATACGACCCATGTATCGGGCTTTGAGCAGTTGTGAAGCTTTATCTGCGGCCGGTGCCACATAGTCACCCACCACAAAAGCAAGACCGACAAACAGGCTGCCCATGGCCAGCAGCAGGCGCAGGGCCCGCCAGGGATCGAGTCCACTGGTTCGCAAGATGGTGTATTCCGAGCTTTGCGCCAGCCTGGCCATTACAAAAATGGTGCCGATCAGTACCGAAATAGGCAGCAGTTCGTAAAGACGGCTCGGTGCCAGCAAGGTCACGTACAGCAGCGCATGGCGCATCTCATAGGTCAGACCGTCTACCGGATTGCTGCGGCCGAGGTTCTGCAGTTCATCGACCAGATCGAAGAAGGTGAACAGGGTCAGAAAGCCGGTGGTTACCAAGGCAATCGACAGCAGAGTTTCGCCGTAAATGAGTTTGCGCAGCGTCTTCATGCAGGGCCTCGCAATGCGCGCCCTGATTGCAGCCATACCAGCGGGTTGGGCGCGGCCCATCCCAGATGACGACTGCCCAGCCATATCAGGGCCACGGTCAGAAAGCCGCCGTGCAGCGCCAGCATCAGGGTTGAGAAATCAATCAGTCCGAACGCCACCCATTTCTGGCTTAGGGTCATCAGGTTGCTGTAGACCAGAAAGGTGAACAGCGCCAGAATCAGCCGGCCGCTGCGTCCGGCTCTGGGATTGGCATGTGCCATCGCCACGCCCAAAAGCACCAGATTGAGGCCCGAAAGTGCAAGGCCCAATCGCCAGGCCAACTCGCCCAAGTTGGGTGGGCTCGGTGCCTCGATCAGCTTCCAGGTCGGAAGAAACTTGTAGGAGGTCAGGTCTAGGGCGTTGGGCTTGGCCCCACTGATGCGGGTTCCGTAGGTTTCGAACTGACTGATCCGCATCGCGGTGGAACTTTTCTCGCCCTCCTCGGTCATTTCCAGGCGCTGTCCGCGCCGCAGTTCGAGGATTTGGCTTTCACCGAGCACGTCAATGCGTCCCGATTCGGCGGTCACTACGGCGCGCGTTTGCCGGTCCTTGGTCGAGATGAAGATGTCGTTGCCACTCCTCTCGGGCGAGTCGCGGTCAATGAAAAACACCCGCGAGCCGTCAGATGACTCCTGGAACTGCCCCGGGGTCACCCGGTCCAGATCGCTCCTTTGCTGATAGCGGCTGCGCAAATCCTGCGTTTTTTCGTTGGTCCAGGGCCAAAGCCACAGGGCTGAAGCGGCGATGACCAGCAGCACCGGCCAGGAAAAACGCAGGATGGGCGGTATGAAACTGGCCAGGCCACGTCCGCTGGAGAACCAGACCACCATCTCGCTGTCCCGGTACATGCGCGAGAGGGTGCTCAAAATGGCGATGAACAGGGAAAGGCTCAGGATGGTCGGCAGCCGCCCCAAGGTGGCGTAGCCCATCAGCAAAATCACGTCCTGGGGGTTGACCTGCCCCTTGGAGGCTAAGCCCAGGGTGCGAATCAGCACAATGGTCAGAATGATGGTGGCCAGAACGACCAGGGTGGCCCCGAAGCTTCGCGCCAATTCTTTGCGAAGGGACGATTGGAATAACATGGCGCGTTGAAGAGCTGATGAACTTTTGATGCAAACCCTGATTATGGACTTTGAACTCAAGACCCTGAGCCGCCCCCGTACCGCCGCCGAGCGCTGCGATGCCTTGATCGTGTTGGTCCCCTCCAGCGTGCAGCCCCACCCTGATGCCCTGAGCAGCCTGATCCTGCAGGCGGTCAAAGCCCGGCATTTCGAGGCTGAACCTGGCAAGCTGCTGCACGCCTATCAGATGACGGGTCTGCGTGCGACCCGGCTCATCCTGGCCGGGGTGGGTGCGGGCTCTGCCCGCAACATCAAGACTGCAGTCACCGCGGCCCTGGCATCGCTCAAGGGCAGTTCGGCCCAAAAGGTGATCGTCAGTCTGTCGTGGCTGACCTGCGAGGGGGCCGATTGCGCCCCCTTGGCGCATGCCGCTGTGATGGCTTGCGCCGACGTGCTGTACGCCTACCGTCTGACCAAATCCAAGCCTGCCCCGCCCGGCCCGCAACAGGTGACGCTTGGTGTCGTTGCCCAAGCCCCTGTCCGCCGCGCTTTCGAGACCGCGCTGGCCACCGCGCAGGGCCTGCAATTGGCCCGGGAATGGGGTAACCGTCCGCCCAATCATGCCACCCCGGCGATGCTGGCCCGGGCCGCGCAAGAGATTGCCAAATTCCGGCGCATGCGCGTGGAGGTGCTGGGGCCGCGTGAAGTGGCCCGGCTGGGCATGGGTTCCTTCATGGCGGTGGCGCGCGGTTCGCATGAACCGCTTCGTTTCATCGTCCTGCGCTATAGCGGTGCAGCCCGCACGCAGGCGCCGGTGGTTCTGGTCGGCAAGGGCATCACCTTCGATACCGGTGGCATCTCGATCAAGCCGGCGCCGGAAATGGATGAAATGAAGTTCGATATGTGCGGTGCGGCCAGCGTGCTGGGCACTTTCCGGGCCCTGGCGCAACTGCAGCCCGCGCTCAATGTGGTGGGGCTGATTCCAGCTTGCGAGAACATGCCCGATGGCAAGGCTCTCAAACCGGGCGATGTGGTGCGCAGCATGAGCGGTCAGACCATCGAAGTGCTCAACACCGATGCGGAAGGGCGCCTGATTCTGTGCGATGCCCTGACCTACGCCGAGCGGTTCAAGCCGCGTGCGGTGGTGGATATTGCCACCCTGACCGGCGCTTGCGTCATTGCGCTGGGCGCGGTGCGTTCGGGCTTGTTCTCCAGCGATGACGACTTGGCCCAGGCGCTGAGCCAGGCCGGTGAGGCGGCCCTCGATCCCTGCTGGCGTATGCCGCTGGACGATGAGTATGCCGAGGGTCTGAAGACCAACTTTGCCGATGTTGCCAATGTGGCCGGTCGGGCGGCCGGTTCAGTCACCGCCGCCAAGTTCCTGCAGCGCTTTGCCAAACGCTACCCTTGGGCTCACCTCGATATTGCGGGCACGGCCTGGAAGGGCGGGGCTGCCAAGGGCGCTACCGGGCGCCCGGTCGGGCTTCTGGTGCAGTATCTGCTGGCTCAGGCTGAGCTCAAGGAGGTTCGCCCGTCCGCTCGCCGCAGGAGCGCATGAAGGCATGAATCGGGTTGAATTCCACTACAACATCAGCGACAAGGTCCACTATCTCCAGCGTCTTTTGCGAAAGGTATTGGAGCGGGAGCTGACGGCCCTGGTGGTCTGCCCGGTGGAACAGTTGGCCGCGCTGGACGAACGCCTATGGTCGGACGAACCAGCCTCCTTTCTGCCGCATTGCCTGATCACCGCGCCGCAATGGACGCTGGCTGCCACGCCGATCTGGTTGGCGGGCGAGGTGCCAGATGGCCACAAGCGGCAGGTTCTCGTCAATTGCGGCTTGACCTTTTCGGGTGATCCCGGGCCGGTAGAGCGTTGGCTTGAACTGATCAGTACCGATCCCGACGATGCCCGGTCCGGCCGGGACCGCTGGCGCCGCTACCAGGCCAGCGGATTTTCCATAGAGCCCCATGATCGAGCTGGACGAGATCGGTAGACATGCCTTTGTTTCAGACCGTCTCTGTCAAGAGGGCAATCACGTTTAGCCACCGCCATGGCCCTGTTTGACCCTTGTATCCGCTGGTGCACAATGTCGATCCCGTTGAGGGCGTGGTGGCTTGGCGAATGCCGCCCCGGAGGGGCCTTCCCCGAACCTGCAAGTGCACCTTTTTTCTAACATTTTTGAGGAGTTCTCATGCAACTAAAATTTAATGTCGTTGTCCTCGCAGGCCTGATGGCTGTTGCCAGCTTGGCATCGGCTCAAGACACCCAGGTGGTTCGTATTGGTCACGTCGCCCCGACTTCTGGCCCGCAGGCTCACTATGGCCGCGACAATGAAAACGGGGTGCGGATGGCCATCGAGGACCTCAACGGCCAGAACATCACGATCGGTGGCAAGCGCGTTCGTTTTGAGATCGTCGCCGAGGACGATGCTGCCGACCCCAAGCAAGGTACGGCCGCTGCGCAGAAGCTGTGCGATTCCAGAGTTTCTGGCGTGGTGGGTCATCTCAATTCCGGTACCACCATTCCAGCGTCCAAGGTCTATAACGACTGCGGCATTCCCCACATCACCGGCGCCGCCACCAATCCCAATCTGACCCGCCCGGGCTACAAGACCACCTTCCGTATCATCGCCAACGACAACGCCCTCGGTGCTGGGCTGGCCAATTACGCCGCTGACAACCTCAAGCTTAAGCGCGTGGCCATCATCGATGACCGGACCGCCTACGGTCAGGGCGTGGCCGAGGTGTTCAAGCGCACCGCGCTGGCCAAGGGCATGCAGGTGGTCGACGAGCAGTTCACCAACGACAAGGCCACCGACTTCATGTCCATCCTGACGGCCATCAAGGCCAAGAATCCGGATGCCATCTTCTTCGGTGGCATGGATCCACAAGCCGGCCCCATGCTCCGTCAGATGGAACAGTTGGGTATGGCCAATGTGCGTTACTTTGGCGGCGACGGCATCTGCACCGCTGAAATCGCCAAGTTGGCTGCTGGTGCCAAGACCCTGAACAACGTGATCTGTGCCGAGGGCGGAGCCTCCCTGGCCAAGATGCCCGGTGGCGAGGCCTGGAAGAAGCGTTACGACGCGAAGTACCCCAACCAGTTCCAGGTGTACAGCCCTTACACCTATGACGCCACCTTCGTCCTGGTCGATGCCATGAAGCGCGCCAACTCGGTTGACCCCAAGGTCTATACCGCGCACCTGCCCAAGACCAACTTCAGGGGCGTGACCAGTGTCATCGGCTTTGAGCCCAATGGCGAGCTCAAGAACGCAGCCATCACCTTGTATTCATACAAGGATGGCAAGAAAGTGCCAATGTAATAGGCGCCTTGAATGCGTTAAAAAGCCGCCCTCAGGGGCGGCTTTTTCATGGGTTGGCCCAAGGACGTGTCAAAGCGGTGAATGCAGACTTGAAACGTACGGATCCTTACTTAAGTACCGGTGATACTGTCCGCCAAATACCCCCACGGGCCTGATCGACGGTAATCAGCTCCGGGTCGAAGTGATTGTTCTTGAAGCTTGCTTGCCCCAGAAAAACCGGGTGGTTGGATGTGGTGGCCTGCAGCGCCTTGACAGCGGAATCCGTGGTCAGGTTGCGACCAGCCGCCTGCAGCCCCTTAACGAACCAATCGGCATATGCGTAGGCCAGATAGGCATTCTCGTCCGGCTCGAGGTTGAAGCGCTTCTTGTAGGAGTCGGCCCAGGCTTTGTCAGCTGCCGCTGCCGTGTTGGGATCGAGCATCTTCCAGGCGCCCACACCATAGAGACCCTCGATGGCATCCTTGCCGAGCTTGGAGACGATCATGGTGCGGCCGGGGTTGCCGGTCAGAACCGTGACGTTGTTCCAGCCTATCTTCTTGATCTCGGCCATCATGCCCACCGTTTCTCGGGTGATCGTGGCCATCACGATCAGGTCAACGCCAGCGGCCCGCATGCGCGCCACCTGGCTCGAAAAATCGATCTCGCCGGGCTTGTAGGAGGCCTCCGCCACCAGCGTCATGTTTTTGGCGGCCATAGCGCTCTTGACGCCGCGACCAATCAGGTCGCCGAACGGACCTTCCATGTAGACCCAGCCCACCTTCTTGAGATTCTGATTGTGTTCCAGCAACCAGGTCAGGCCGGCATGGGTGGTGGTGTGGTAGTCCGGTACCGTGGTGAACAGTCGGGGGCTTTTGCCGGAAATCTGTTGCAGCACCGCTGAAGCAGCCCAGGGGGCGAAGTAGATCACCCCCTCATCGACAGCGCGCTTGACCACGGCGGCGTTGGTGCCCGAGCCAAACGGGTTGACGATGGCAAAGACTTCGTCCTTGCGGATCAGCTTGTCGACTGCCCGCACAGCCTGCTGCGGCGCGCTGGCGTTGTCTTCAACGATAAAGCGGATACGCCGGCCGTGGATACCGCCAGCTTCGTTGGCCTCGTCAAAACGCATCTGTGTGCCGTTGCGCAGCTGCGGCATGCCGGCAGCCACCGGACCGGAGAGGTCCATGTGGGTGCCGATCACAATTTCTTTATCGCTCACACCGGCGGCGTGAACCGCCCAGGGGGCGGCGGTCGCCGCCAGAGCCGCCAGGGCGCTGGCTATCCAATGGCGCTTGGTAATTCTCATGGAGTCTCCTCTTTTGGGGTGAAAAAAACAGTCGGCTCTGACGCAGGGTTGACCGCGTCAGGGCGGGTACATGGTGCGGATCAGCTCGGCATACTTGGCGGTGACGACCTTGCGCTTGAGCTTCATCGTCGGGGTCAGTTCCTCATCTTCGGCGGTCAGCAGCTGGTCAATCAGCCGGAAGTCCTTGACCTGCTCGACCCGGGCCAGGCGGGCATTGACGGCCTCGATCTCGCTGCCGATGAGCTGCAGCACCTCAGGTGCGCGGGTCAGACTGGCAAAGTCGGTGTAGGGGACCTGCCGGTCTTGCGCAAACTTGGCCACGTTGTCCGGATCGATCATGACCAGGCAAGTGATGAAGCGGCGGCCTTCACCAATGATCACGGCATCCGAAATATAGGGACTGAATTTGATTTGGTTCTCGATCAGACTGGGCGTGATGTTCTTGCCGCCCGAGGTGATGATGATGTCCTTGATGCGATCCTTCACGCGCAGATAGCCATCACTGTCGATCTCGCCGCAATCGCCGGTGTGCAGCCAACCCTCTGCATCCAGCGCCTCGGCCGTTTTTTCGGGCAGTTTCCAGTAGCCTGCGAAAACATTGCCGCCCCGGACCAGAATTTCGTCCTGCTCGCCAATACGCACCTCGGTGCCCAGCGCGCGCACGCCGGCATAACCGATCTTGATGCGAGACGGCGGGGTGGCGGTGCAAAAGCCGCAGGTTTCGGTCAGTCCGTAGGACTCGATCAGGTCGATGCCAATGGACATGTACCACTTGAGCAATTCGGGGGGCACAGGTGCGGCGCCGGTCAGAGCGGTCTTGATTTGCGACAAACCCAGAAAGCTGCGCAGATTGCTGAACACCAGGGTGGTTAGCAGCCGGTAACGCCACCGGCGCCAAGCGGGGACAGACTTTTGAGCCAGGCGCGCTTCCGACAGCGCATTGCCCTCGCTGGTGACATAGCGGTAGGCCCATCGGGCCAGGGCCACCGAATCTTGCAGGTAAAGGGTCACCTGCGAATACATCTTCTCCCAAAAGCGCGGTGGACCGAACAGCAGGTGCGGCATCACTTCTCGCGCATCATTGAAGACGGTGGCCGAGCTCTCGGGGAAATGCACGATTGGCCCCAGGGCCAGGGGGTTGTAGACCGTACCCATCCGCTCGGCGATATGACACAGCGGCAAGAAGGAGAGGGTGCGGTCACCCTGTTGCAGATCCAAGTATTGCGGCGCGCTGGCGATCTGAAAGACCAGATTGCGGTTGGCCACCATGGCGCCTTTGGGCTGGCCGGTGGTACCGGAGGTATAGACCAGAAAAGCAATATCTTCACCCTGACCGGCGTCGATGGCAGATTCAAACTGGGCGGTTTGCTCGGCCTGAGTGGCCAGCGCCTGACCCTGGGCGGAAAAATCGGCCCAGCTGCAAATTTGCGGATCGGACAGACCACGCAGCCCCTCGAGATCCATCACCACCAGGGTCTGTAACTGTGGGCATCGACCTCGGATCGCAACCGCCTTGTCCAGTTGCTCCTGGTTCTCCACAATCAGCACTCGAGCGCCGCTGTCTTGGAGGATGTAGGCCACTTGCTCGGCCGAAGCCGTGGGGTAGAGACCCACACCCATCAGCCCGGCCGCCTGCGCTCCCATGTCGGCGTAGAGCCATTCCGGTCGGTTTTCGGCCAGGATGGCCACCGTATCGCCGGCCCGCAGTCCTTGCGCGAGTAGAGCCAGACCGATGGCACGCGCGTGCACGTAGTAATCAGACCAACTGACCGTGTGCCAGATGCCCTTTTTCTTGTGCCGCAGGGCAGGTTGCGCTGCCCACTGCTGGCAGCGTCGCCGCCAGAGCTTTTGGGGCGTGTCGCAAGCTTCCAGCGCTGCTGGTGCTTCCTGGTGCAGGGGAAGAGGAGAGGACATCTTCAGGACCTTCATCGCCAGGTCTTGCGCCGTTTCCAGCGTTGCTTTGTGCCTTCGCCGATTTCGCGTGCGGTCACGCCGCCCAAATAGAACTCTTTGACGTCATCCTTCTCCCGCAGTTCTGCACATGGCCCCGCGGCGGCCACCCGACCGAGTTCCATGATGTACCCGAATTGAGCGGTATGGAGCGCAATGGCGGCATTCTGTTCAACCACCAGAATGGACATGCCGGTCTCGGCATTGATGCGTTCGATGATGCGGAAAATTTCCCGCGTCAGCAGGGGTGACAGACCCAGGGATGGCTCGTCGAGCAGCAGGACCGTGGGGCTGGCCATCAGGGCGCGTCCGATGGCCAGCATCTGTTGTTCTCCACCCGACAGCAGGCCCGCCGCCTGCTGCTCGCGCTCGCGCAGTCTGGGGAACCATGCATAGACGCGCTGCAGATCCTGTTCCATGCCTTCGGCACTGCGCCGGGCAAAGGCACCCATGCGCAGGTTCTCAGCCACTGTCAGAAAGGGGAAGACCTGCCGTCCCTCCGGGACCAGCACCAGACCGCGGCGGGCAACCTCGTCGGGGTCGAGCCCGTGGACGGGCACTCCCATGAAGTGCACGCTTCCCTTGAAGGGGTCGATCACCCCCGCCAGGGTGTTGAGCAGCGTGGTCTTGCCCGCCCCATTGGCACCAAGTACCGTGACGATGTCACCGCGGTGCAGATCCAGACTCACCCCTTTGATGGCTGCGATCGGACCGTACCAGGTTTCCAGGTTCCTGACGGACAGTAAAGGCTCGACTTCGGGCGCGCCACCCTGTCTGTGTTGCTCTGCGGTGGGCTGTGGACGGGCGTTGTCGCTCATGCCTCGCCTCCCAGATAAGCGGCCACCACCCTGGGATCGGACTGCACCTGCGCAGGCGTGCCGGTCGACAGGGCTTCCCCGAGATTCATGCACAGGACGCGATCGGCCACTTCCGAGACCAGCGACATATCGTGTTCCACCATGACCACCGTGATGCCCAGGTCGCTGCGGATGTCATCGATCCAAAAGGCCAAGTCCCGGGTTTCTTCCGGGTTCAACCCCGAGGCAGGCTCATCGAGCAGCAGCAGTTGCGGTCTTGTGGCCAAAGCCCGGGCCAGTTCCACCACTTTGCGCACGCCGTAGGGCAGGCCGGTGATCAGGCTGTTACGGTGTGCCGCCAGGTCGAGCAGCTCAATCACATCTTCCACATGGGCCCTGAGTTCCGCTTCGGTTTCCCGTACCTTGCGACTCCACAGGCACTGGCCCAGAAAGCTCTCCCGGGCAAAGCGGTGGCAACCCAGCATCAGGTTGTCGAGAACCGTTGCGCCTTCGAACAACTCGATATTCTGAAAAGTTCGCGCAATCCCCTGCTCGACCACCCGATGGCGAGGCAGGCCGGTGATGTCCACCCCCTCAAAAATCACCGAGCCGGCGGTGGGATCGAAGACCCGGGTGATCACATTGAAGACAGAGGTCTTGCCAGCCCCGTTGGGTCCGATGATGGCAAAGATTTCGCCAGGGGCCACTTCAAAGCTGACATCCCGAATGGCATGCACGCCACCAAAGCGCAGCGCCAGCTGGCGCACCTGCAGCCCCTTTGATGACGCTGAGGACCTTGAGCCCGTCATCGGTAGCGCTCCGACTTCATGTAGGTTTTGCCCCGCCTGAAGACATCTTTGCGGTAGAGCGGAAAGGTCTCAAAAAAGGCCTTGATCTTGAGCCAGCGACCGTTGAGTCCCTTGGGCTCAAACAGGACAAAGAAAGCCAGAATCAGTCCAAAGAAGAAAATTTCCAGACCGAACTGTTTGCTGATGCGATCGCCCAGGAAGGGCTTGATCTGCGATATCAGCGAGGGCACCATGCCAATCAGGAAGGCGCCCAGGATCGCTCCGCGCAGCGACCCCAGCCCGCCGATGGTGACCATCAGCACCAGTTCAAGCGAGAGCAGCAGGCTAAAGCCCTCGGGCGTGATGTGCCGGACATGATGTGCGAGCAGCGCCCCTGCAAATCCAGTGACAGCAGCAGAAATGACGAAAGCCAGAATCTTGTAGCCGCCGACCCAGATGCCCAGGCTTGCAGCGGCGGCCTCGGAGTCGCGCACCCCCACAAACGCACGCCCCGTCTTGCCACGCATCAGGTTGACCAGCATGGCCAACACCCCAATCAAGCACACCAGGCACAGGAAGTAGAAAGACTTGAGCCCCGAGAGGTTAAAACCGAAGACGGTTGGGTCGGCCACTGGCATGCCGTTAAAGCCGCCGGTCACGCTTTTCCAGCGTCCCAACACATGCTCGATCAAGATCGCGAAGGCCAGCGTCACCATGGCCAGGTACAGACCCGAAACGCGGATTGCCGGCAGCCCCAGGGCCAGACCCACCAGACCACTCAAAGCCGCAGCCAGCAGGATGCTGGCTGCAAACGGCAAGCCCTGTGCAAGAAACCAGCCATGTGCGTAGGCACCAACGGCCAGAAAAGCCGCGTGACCGAGAGACACCTGACCGGTGTAACCGCTGAGAACCATCAGGCCCAGACTGGCAATGGCCATGATGAACAGGTAGGTCAGTTCGCCGACATAGTACTTCGGCAGCAGCCATGGTGCAGCCAACAGCACGGCCAGGGTCAGTGCATAAATGAATTTTTCGCTCGGATAGCGCAACAGCCGCTTGCTGTCCTGGTAACTGGTGTCGTAGTCAAAGCGCATGTTGACTCCGTTACACCCTGCGCCCGTGGGCCTCACCGAGCAGGCCGCGCGGCCACAGCACCAAGGTGGCAATCAGCACCACATAGGCCGCTACATCCTTGGATCCATCGGGCAAGTAGACGCCGGCAAATTGCTCGATCAGCCCCAGCAGCAGGCCACCCAGAATAGCGCCGGGGATGCTGCCGAAACCACCGAGCACCAGAGCCGCCAGCGCCTTGAGCACCACAATCCACAGCGAGATGTCGACCAGCGCAATCGGCGCCAGCAGCAGGCCGCAAATACCCGAGACGGCGCCGGCCAAAGCCCACACCAGGGAGGTCACCCGTTTGACCCGGATTCCGCTGAGGTAGGCCGCCAACTGGTTCTGTGAGGCCGCCTGTATGGAGATGCCCAAGGCGGTGCGCCGCAGAAAAAGATAGATCAGTGCGGTCAGCGCCAAGGCGGCGGCCAGAATCACCAGATTAAGGTCGCTGACCACCAGCGTGCCGATTTGCGTCGACTGCTGGGTCCAGGGCGTGGGATAGGAACGCGACTCGGGTCCGAAGAACATGCTGACCAGGCCCCGGAGCATGAAGGCGATGGCAATGGTCAACATGACGCCGGCAAATTGAGGCTGCCCCACAATGCGGCGCATCACGCGGGCATCAATCTGCCAAGCCAGCACGGCCGCGAAGGCGGTGGTCAGCAGCGCCGCCAGCCAGAAGGGCAGTCCCAGTCCGACGATCAGACCCCAGGCGACGAAGGCCGAGGCCATCAGTACATCCCCGTGCGCGAAGTTCAGAACTTCAGTGGCCTTGTAGGTGATCACCAGACCCAGCGCGACCAGAGCATAAATGGCCCCGGTGGCCATGCCATTGAGTACCAGTTGCAAGTTGGCGGCGATTTCAGGGGCCATGTCCGAATCTACCCCGAGCGCTTTGCATTAGATATCAAGGAAAGCCCGAAGGGTCTGCAGGGCAGGGGCACGCACCCGTGGGGTAGTGCCCCGCGTGTTTTGCGAAGGCTGTTCATGGCTTGGTCGAAGGGGGCCGAGGAAAGAAGGCGGGTGTGCGGGCCATGTAGTCGGCATAACCCGGCTTGGTTTTGAGCATGTAGCGCTCGGTCATGCTCAAGGCTGACCCTCGGTTCATGAACCAGAACACCAGCGCGACCGAAGGCAGGCCCAGCCAGCCCCACGGGGTCTGCAGGGCCAGCAGGCCCCAAGCCAACCAGGTCATCGCCTCGCCAAAGTAGTTGGGGTGTCGGCACCAGGCCCACAGCCCCTGATCCATCACCTGTCCCCGTCGGCTCGGATCGGTACGAAAACGGTGCATTTGCCAATCACCGACCGCCTCGAATAGAAAGCCAATGCCCCAGGCCACCACGGCCAAGCTGCCCCACCAACCGAGCGGTTCGCGCAATCCGAGGACGAAGGCCAAGGGCAGACACCACAGGAAAACGATGATGCCTTGTGTCATGTAGATCTGGAAGAAGGAGCGCCACCACCAGGAGTCACCTGCCCGAGCGCGCCATCGGGCATATCGGGCTTCTTCGCCGTGCGGCAGATAGCGCATGCCGATATACAGGCCCAGCCTCCAGGCCCAAAGGCTCAGCCCGATCAGCATCAGTACCGACGTGGGCGAGAGATCAGCCCCTTGATGCCACCAGAGCAGGACTGTGGCCGACCAGGGTGTCAGGGGATACGCAATATCCATGATGCTGTGATTGCGCATAACTGTGCCCAGCACCCAGACGCCCGACAGCAGGACCAGCATCACCACGCCCATCAACTGCCAGACTTGCAAGGCTGGCTGCAAAGAGGCGGGCGCAAATTGCGACAGCACAACGGCCAGAGCGGCGGCGATCAGAGTCCATCGGGCCATCGAAAGTCTCCTCGGAGCGGTTCAAAATTCATTCTGGACAAGTCTTGAAAAAAACGGCGATGGCCTGGTTCGTATCCACCGGGTAGGCCGCAGACTGAGCACTTGCCGGGCGCTGTCGTGTTCATGCAGCCTGCCTCTGGCTTTGTTCGTGCACAGGTTGAACCTCCCAGGCCTTGAGGGGTTCGCGGCAATGGCTGCAAACCACCTGCGGCCTGAACTCATGTCCACAGGCGTGTGTGGGGATGATGGAACTGGGTTGATGCAGATGGTGACGGCCGGCCCAATGGGACAGACAGACGATATAAGCCAGCAGATCCCGGCTCGATGGTGTCAAGCGGTAGACCCGCCGCCTGGCGTCCTGTCGATCGACCTCGCTGCGCAGCAGTCCCGACACCACCATACCGTCAAGTCGGCGACTCAAGACGCTCGGCCCGATGCCCAGCACCTGAGCCAGCTGATCAAAGTGATGGCATCCGAGGACTACCGCGGCCACGATCATCAAACTCCAGCGATCCACGCGCAGCCCCAACAAATCCTGGGCGGCAGGACCGGCCGGAATACGCGGAGCCCTGCCCAGTCTGGGTTTGAGGCGCATCAGCGCTGGAACGGGCGAGAGCCTCAGGCGCATCCGGGTCACGTCGGCGTCCTCGCCGCAGGCCGCACAGGCCAGCACCGGCGTGAACAAGCGGCCGCAGCGCTGATGTCTCAGCGCCTCTGGCAGCCCAAGGTTGCGACTGCCCCAGCGCATCTCCCAGGCCCACATCATCAAGACCTGCGGGTAAAGGGCCAGTGCCTTGGAGGTCGCGTGATAGGCGTGGCGCAGCGGTCGCTGCTGGTAGGGCCGGGGCTTGAGCAATCCCAGTTCGGTCAGGGTACGCAGGCGCTGAGACAAGGTCGAGCGTGGAATTCCCAGTTCCTGATGCCACTGGTCGAAATGCTTGAGTCCCATGAAGGTTCCGAGCATGACCTGCACCGTCCAGCGATCTCCCAGTACCCCCAGACCGTGGCTGAGGGTGCTGCTGTCAAGCGCCTGGGACGTCAGCTGCACGTCGACCGTTGCGCTCATGCCGTCCTTTCAATCACCACGGCCACTGCCAGCCCGGCCGCGCCGCAAATGGCGATGACGGCGCGTCTCTTCTGGCGTCGCTCGAGCTCATCAAGGGCCATGCCCACCAGCATGGCACCGGTTGCCCCCATGGCATGACCCAGGGCGATGGCTCCGCCGTTGACGTTCAGGCGCTCGTGCGCAACCCCGAGATGCTTCATGTAATGAAGCATGAGTGCAGCGAACGATTCATTGACTTCGAACAGATCGATGTCCGCGACGGTCAAGCCGGCGCGGTCGAGGGCCTTTTGTGTGGCATCGACAGCGCCGGTCAGCGCCAGCGTTCGATCCACCGAGGCGTTGGCAAAAGCCAGCACCTTCCCTCTGGGGCGCAGACCCAACCGTCGGGCGGCCCCTTCGCTGGACAGCAGTACGGCAGCGGCGCCATCGGCCATGGCCGGTGAGTTACCAGCATGCTGTACGTGGTGGAGCGCCGACAGGCCATAGCGCTTGCACAGCAGGTCGTCGATACCGTGTTTGGCCCCGAGCGCGGCGAAGGCCGGCGCCAACTGGGCCAGGCTCTCGGCCTGCGTTTGCGGTCGGGGCGTCTCGTCCTGGTCCAGCAGCACCTGGCCTGGGTCTGTGCGGACCGGGATCACCGACTTGAAGAATCCACCGTCCCGCGCGGCCACCGCCCGCTGCTGCGAGGCCAGCGCGTAAGCATCGCATTGCTGGCGCGAAAAGCCCTCGATCGTGGCCACGGTGTCGGCCGCCAGTCCGATGGGTACCAAAGCGGCTTGGCGCTGAAACTCAACGTCGTGCGTCAGGGGGCCTTGGTCGCTGGCCATGGGCACGCGGGACATCATCTCGACGCCCGCACCCACGGTCACCGCGTCGCAGGCCTGGGCGTGCTGCGCCGCCAAGGCCACTGCGGTCAAGCCCGAGGCGCAGTATCGGTTGAGCGTCAGGGCAGGGACCGAATCGCTCCAGCCGGCCTGCAGCAGCGCGAGCTTGCCGATATGGGCGCCCTGCTCACCGGTTTGTGTGACACAACCGACGAACACATCGTCCACCTGGGAGGTGTCCAGACGGGTGCGCTCGGCCAAAGCCCTGAACTGCCAGGCCAGCAACTCCACTGGTTTGAGGCTGCGCAGAGCGCCCTTGTCGTTGCCCCTGCCTCGTGGCGAGCGCAGGGCTTCGATGATCAGGGCACTCATGCCCAGCGTTCCACCACAAAGCTGGCGACCGTGGCACAAGAGCCACCGATGTTGAGAGTTTGCACCCGCTCGGCCCCCTCGATCTGACAGTCACCGGCGTGTCCGCTGACTTGCCGCGCCGCGTCGAGCAGCATGCGCGCGCCTGTAGCGCCCACCGGATGACCGCAGCCTATGAGGCCGCCGCTCATGTTCACCGGACAGCGGCCGCCCGCTTCGATGGCTCCGCTTTCAAGGGCCTGCCAGCTTTGGCCCGGGGGCGTCAGTCCAAAGTGATCGATGGCCATGTATTCGGTGGTGGTGAAGCAGTCGTGTGTCTCGATGCCGCTGATCGATTCAATCCCTGGCACGCCCGATCGCCTCCAGGCCTCTTCAATGGCCTGCCGCACGTGAGGGAACACATAGCTTGCGCCGCGACTGCGTTCGAGTTTGTCCTTCAGGCGAAGCCCCGCGTTGCGATGGCCCCACCCAGAAATATGCGGGGTGCCCTTGAGCTGGAGACCCTGGCGCTGGAGGTGGTCTTTTGCGAAGCCGGCTGAAGCCAGTATCAGGGCACAAGCGCCGTCGGTGATCTGCCCGCAGTCCTGCCGCCGCGTGCCGGGCTCGATGAGTGGGTTGGCCTGTTCATCGTCGGTGAAGCTGCGCTCGTCGAATTGCCATTTGCGCGTCTGGGCCAAGGGGTTGCGGCGGGCGTTGGCGTAATTGAGTTCGGCAATCCGGTTGAGGTACTTGCGGTCCAAGCCGTAGCGTGCCTCGTATTCCTGGGCCAGCAGACCAAAGGCTGCCGGCCACATAAAGGTGCAGTCGATGTCCTCGCGGCCCTGCCAGGCCGCCGCATTCTGGTTCACCGAGGCTTGGTCGCCGGGCAGGTTCTTGAACTCCTCCACACCCACCACCAGGGCGCAGTCGTAGCGCCCGGCCTCGATTTCGGCCATGGCCGTCAAAATGGCCAGCGAAGAGGACGCACAGGCGCCCTCGTGGCGCATGGCTGGCACGCCCCACAGTTCGGGAACGACCTGCGCCACCATAGCCCCCAGATGGGCCTGCTGGCGCTGCAATTCGGCAAAGGCGTTGCCCACATGAATCGTCTGCACCTGGGCGGCTTGTACGCCCGAGGCCTGCAGCGCGCCCAGGCAGGCCTCGCGCATCATGTCAGACAGATCCTGGCCGCTGCGCGACCAGACCTTGGCAAAGTCGGTTTGGTAACCGCCAAGAATGAAAGTCGGCGTGTTCATCGTTGGGTTTCTCCAGGACGGGTGCTAAGGGTCTGAAAGCGATCGGCGGCCATCCGGTACTGCTGCTCCAGCTCATCGACTACCTTGGCCACCGGATCAACGCGGCCGATGGTGCCCAGGCCCTGTCCGGCCGCCCAGACATGCAGCCATTTCTTGCCTGCAAAGGACTGCTGGCTGTCGTAGTGCCGCTGCGGTGCATCGGGCATATGGTCCGGGTCAAAGCCGTTGGCCAACAGCGAAGGCTTGAGCCAACTGGCTGGCGTACCCGTCACCCCGGCGCTGACCAGCAGATCGTCGACACTGCAATCGACCACCATTTGCCGGTATTCAGGCGGCGCCATGCTTTCCTGGGTGGCGATGAAGCGGGTGCCCATGTACACCAGATCGGCGCCGGAGGCGACCGCGCCGGCCACGCCCCAGCCATCGCTGATGCCGCCCCCCACGGCGATGAGCCCGTCGTAGAACTCGCGCACCGCGCTGACAAAGGCAAAGGGCGATAGAAAGCCCGTGTGTCCACCGGCGCCGGCGCAGACACAGGCCAGGCCGTCAGCGCCGGCTTCCACTGCCTTGCGCGCGAGCTTGAGGTTGATCACATCGGCCAGAACGGTGCCGCCATAGCGGTGCACCACTTCAATGGCCGGTTTGGGGCTGCCCAGGGCGGTAACGACCAGGGGCGGCTTGTAGCGCGCCACCCGTTCCAAGTCTTCGGCCAGCCGGGTATTGGACGAATGGGTCACCAGATTGGCGCACCAGGGGCCCAGACTGGCCGGGTCTTGCTGGTCACGCGCCTGTGCCAGCCCTTCGGTGATCTGCCGCATCCACTGGTCCAGTTGTTCGATGGGCCGCGCATTGGGCGTGGGAAAGGCACCGACGATACCGGCCTTGCAGGCGGCCAGCACCAGATCCGGGCCGGAAATGAGGAACATCGGCGCAGCCACCACCGGCAGGCGCAGGGCAAAGGGTAGGGATCTCATTCGCTGGCCTTGAAGCCCGAGATCCGGACAGCCTCGCCCCAGCGCTTGTAGTCGGCCGCAACAAATCGCGCCAACTCATCCGGGGTGGAGGGTAGGGTTTCAAAATCCATGGTGCGCCACTTGTCCTTGACCTCCTGCGATCGCAGGGCTTTGATCAGTTCGCGGTTGATCGAAGCGATCAGCGCATCGGGTGTACCGGCCGGCGCCGAGATGGCGGCCCAGATGTAAATCTCAAGGTCGGGCAAGCCCTGCTCCCGGAAGGTGCCAACCGCTGGCATCAGGGGCGATCGCTGGGGGCTGGTGACCGCCAGCACCTTGACTCGACCGGCCTCTAGATGCGGTTTGACCGCTAGCAGCGGGAGAAAGGCCGCCTGCACCTGTCCACCCACCAGGTTCTGTACCGCTGGCGGCGTGCCATTGAAGGGCACATGCACCATGCTCAGCCCGGCCTTCTGGTTGAGGATGACGCCGGCAAAGTGCGAGGAGTTGCCCGCGGTGAACGAGGCGTAGGAGACCTTATTGCCCTGCACCTTGGCCCACTCTACAAACTCGCGCAAATTGCTGGCGGGTACGCTGGCGTGAACCGCCATCACCATGGCTGAGCCCAGGAAGTTGGTCACCGGCTTGAAACTTTTCTCCGGGTCGTAGGGCAGCTTGCTGAAGGTGTGCGGATTGATGGTCAGCATGCTGGTGTTCGACAGCAGCAGCGTGTAGCCGTCCGGCGCAGCTTGCGCCACCGTCTGTGCCGCCACAATCCCCGAACCACCCGGCTTGGCCTCCACCAGCAGCGGTTGGCCGGTGTTCTTGCGAAACTCTTCGGCCACCACACGAACGGCGGTATCGAGCGTGTTGCCCGGTGCAAAAGGCACCACGATGCGAACCGGCCGATCGGGCCAATTGCCAGCCTGTGCCCAGGCGGAGGCGGCCGGCCAGAAGGCCGGCAGTGCCAGCGCTGTGCTTGCAAGCAGTGCACGTCTTTTCATGGGTTCTCTCCTCCTGTGGATCCGTCCGTTTCAATGCGGTCCAGCCAAGCCCGCAAGATCGCCGCCAGATCAGCGGTTCGCTCCAGCGGGGTCATATGGCCCGCGCCCTCCAGCCAATCGAGTCGAGCCAGCGGCATGAGGTCGGCGGCCTCCTGCGACAACTCAGGCGGGGTCACCTTGTCCTGCCGCCCGCAAACGATCTGAACTGGCACCTTCAACTCGCGCATGAGGTCCCGGTGGTCGGCTCGGTCGGCGATGGCCTGGGTCTGCCGTGCTGCAGCCTCCGCGCCCACCTCGCGCAACATGCAGCGGACGCCCTCCATGAAGGCGGCATCGTCATGGCGTCCAGGATGCGTGCCCCACCGGGCCACCTGATCGATGAGGCCTGCAAAGTCGCGCTCAATGGCCTGCAGGGTCTTCAGGCGGTTGGCACGGGTCGCCTGCGTTTCCGGTCGCACTGCAGAGTCCACCAGCGCCACGGCCTGCACCGGCCGGTGTGCAGAGGCCAGCATTTGCTGCAGGACATAGCCGCCCATGGAAAAACCGGCCAGGGCCAGAGGTTGCTCGGGCGGGATATCAGCGATCGACCCCCAGGCATGTTCGGCCATCGCCGCCATACTGCTCTGGTGCACAAAGTGCACCATACGAACCGGTCCCTGCTCTTGCAGGATCTGCGCCACCGGTTGCCAGATCCGGTCGTCGTTGAGCATACCGGCCAGCAAGACCAAGACCGGCTTCACGAGATGAGCTCCTGCGGCGCCAGTGATCGGGCCATTTCGCGCAATTCCCGCTTCAGAATTTTGCCGACGGCATTGCGCGGCAGGCTCGGTAGCGTCAGCATGTACTCGGGCAATTTGTAGACGGCCACGCGCTTTTCTTCCTTGAGGAAATGCTGCAAGTCTTCGAGAGCGGGCGAATGTCCCTCGCGCGGCACGATGCAGGCACAAAGTTTTTCACCCAGGATCGGATCGGGCACCGACACCACGGCGGCATCCTGTACAGCGGGACAGGCGATCAGCAGGGTCTCGACTTCCTCCGAGGAGATATTGACGCCCCCTCGTATCACCAGATCCTTGCTGCGGCCGACATACCGGTAGTACTGCAGCCGGTCACCGGCGATCTCGAACAAATCGCCGGTGCGGTAAAAACCCTGCTCGTCAAAGGCGCGCGCTGTCAAATGCGGCGCCCGAAAGTAACCGCTGAAGATAGTGGGGCCTGCAAAGCGCAGCTCACCGACCTGACCGGCTTGGTCAATGTCGAGACCGGTTTCCAGATCGACCAGGCGAGTCCGAATTTTGCGCATCGTCGAAATGCGCCACTGATGACCCGGCACACCCGCCCGAGGGAAAAACTGCGACCGCAGGGCTGGGTCAGGCACGTCGATATCGCTGCTGGTCAAGGCCGCACCTTCATTGGATCCAAAGTAGTTGACCACCCGTACCCCGTGGCGCTCCTGCATGCTGCGCACCATCCACTCCGACAGGGGGGCCGAGCCCGAGCCCACTCGCTTGAGCCGCTTGAGGTCGATACCCTCGAGCAGCGACTCGTTTTGCAACAGCGTGTTGAGAATCGCCGGGGGCGAAACGGTGTAGTCGATGCGTTCGGTTCGCAACTGCTCCAGAAAGACCGGCAGGGAGAAGGGCTGGTGCTGTACCACCGTTCCCCCGAGCACCAGCCAGGTGGCAAAGGAGCTCGAAAGACCGGCCATATTGATCAGTGGAAAGGGATTGAGCAGTCGGGCACCGGGCTCCATCTGGGCGGCCTCGATGATGGACGGCGCTACCACCAGCCATTCGTTATGACTGCGTGGCACCCCCTTGGGTGAGGCCTCTGTTCCGGAGGTCCAGCAGACGGTAAAGACATCGTTGGCGCTCACCGCAGCCTCACGCTCGGCCTGCTGCAGGCGCATCTGCTGTGCAGGTCCGATCACTGCCGGGAGCCTGTCCTGCAGCGCACAGCTTCCCACCGGCGCATCCGGACCCCAGCACATCACCCGAGCCAAGCTCTCGTGCTTGGCCTGCAGTTCGAGCCACATGCTGGCCGTGGCATGGCCACGGCCAGCGGCTCCCACCCGGCTGAAGGTGATCACGCCGCAGGCCTGCGTTAGGGAAAGAATATGTTCGAGCTCATGCTCGCGATACTGGATGGGCACCGGCGAGAGAATGAATCCCAATCTTGCGCAGCTGAGATAGGCCACAAACTGCTCCACCCCATTGGGCATCTGGGTCAGGATCACATCATCGCGAACCAGACCCAGGTCCAGCAGCAGCAGGCTCAGGCGATCCACTTCATGGGCCAGCTCACGCCAGGTCAGGCGCTGTGGCCGTCCGTGGGCAAAGCTCTCCCGGTTGCAGGCATCGACCACGGCCTCCCGATCGGGATGCTGTTCGACACCACGGCAGAACACGGTCCACAAGGTGTCCGAGCCCCACCAGCCCTGCGCGGTGTAATGCTCGATCTTCAGGGGATCGGCCAGAACCATGGGACGAATCCGTGCCTGGGTGTGGATGCTGTAGCGGTCTACCAGCCCCGGCGCAGTCGCTCGCCGCTGACCCAGGTGGCGTGAAAGCCGTTGGGAACCCGCTGGGGCAGACGAATACGAGCCACCGGGCCTTGGGCGATATCGCGCGCATCGAAGACCGTCACGAAAGACGCCTGCTCGCGGTCGTCCCACATGAAGCCCACCAGATATCCGTCGTCCTCGTTTTTCCAGTTATCGGCCGGCGCGAAGGGTGCCTCGCTGAACCACTTGTGCACACCCTCGTGGTAGCTGGTGCAACTGTCCTTCTGCAGGTCGTAGCGGGTAAAGCCACAAAAACGTGGCTCCTCGGCCCGGTTGCTGCGGCCCATCAGCACATTCCAGGTGTAGCGGGTTTTATAGCCCTGCATCCAGGAGTTAATGACCGGAAATTCCTGATTGACGATGTCGTCGATGACCCGCTCCCGCGTCTGGCCGGTTCGCAGGTTAAAGCGCCACTCATAGAACATGAAGTCGTGTTCCAGATTGGCCAGCATCTTCGGGAAGCGTTCCACATCCACCTGGCCGCGCCAGTCGCGGGGCAGCCGGAAGGGCGTGCCGGTCATGACGATCTCGGTGCCGCCCTGACCATCGTCTTCTTCCCAGGCGTTTGACACGTGGTACATGTAGGTCGGCGAGGCCTCAAACCAGCGGATCTGGTCAGGGCGGCCGTGGCGGGGAATCACCCCGAATCGTGAGGGCATCTCGTGATAGAACTTGAGCTTGTGACGCCCGGCCTGGAAGGCGTCCATGTCATAGAACAGCGGAAAATCGTGCACCACGCTGTAGTTGGGCGTCAAGGCCATGTCGTGCGGCAGCCGCGGTCCGGGCAACTCAACCGGCATGAAAGTCTTGAGTGCGCCGCTGCGATCCATCACGCCGTAGTGCATGTAGGGAGCCTGCTTGCCGTAGGCAAAGAACAGGAATTCACCGGTGCGCTCGTCGACCTTGGAGTGAGCCGAGATTGGCAGGCCTTTCAGGCGTGGATCCAGGTCGAGGGTGCCCGCGGTGCTCAGGTCGTCGGGCCGCACCTTGTAGACCGTACCGCCCAGGTACCACATCGAGATCAGGTGACCGGCGTAATACTTCACATCGGTGTTGGAGGTATTTTTCAGCGGTGCATCGGGACGGTCCTTGCGTGGTGGATCCTTGATGCCCTGCCACAGGGCCTGGCCGGCTGCCAGTTCTTCCTGCAAGCCCTGGGTCATGACCCAGCGGTTGCGATAGCGGGCCCGCCCGCCTTCAAATTCGACGGCATGGAGCATGCCATCGCCATCGAACCAGTGGTAGCGGCCGGGGGCCTCAAAGCGTCTGTTGGGACCGTTGCGCACATGCATGCCGGTCAGGTCCTTGGGAATCTCACCCTGGACATCGGTCAGGTCTAGGGTGAGCTCTTGTTCGATGGGGGCAAAGCCGCCATTGAGAACCGGAATGTCGCTGATACCCATGGTGATCTCCTGAAAGTGATCGTCAGTTGGTGGCCCCCCGGGCAGGGCGGCGCGATTGGGAAATGCAGAAACGGCTGCTCACGAAAGCCAGGTTCGTCAGGCTGGCGTTACCAGCCGGGTTCAGGCCAGTGACGTGGTAGTCGCTGTAGGCCGCCGCAAAGTTCAGCGGCATGGGGCCGGTCAGATTGATGGTCAGCTGAGCCCCGGCTCGAGCATAGGCCTGTTCAGCTCGTGCGATGAAGGCCTCATCGGTGGAATACACAAAGGCGGTCAGGCCGCCAAACTCACGCACGTCATCGCAGGCCTGGGCCAGCGCATCCTTGGCACTGTCACAGGTGATCAGAAAGCTGATCGGCCCGAAGCGCTCACCGGCATACAGATCCCGCTCGGCCCTGGTGACCTGAAGCATCAGAGGCGTACTGGTGCGCGCCTTGGGAAACTGTGGGTGCGGGTAGGGCTGCGGGGCCAGCAGCACGGTTCCGCGCTGGCGGCCTTCTTCGTGCATCTGGGTCAGCAGGGCCAGGGTTTGGGGTGACTGGATCGCCGCCAGAATCATCGCCGCCTTCTTGGGCTCGCGGGTCAGTTCGCTGACGGCCTGCGCCAAACGTTCTCCCACGGTCTGCGGGCTGATCCAGCCCAGCGGCGTACGCACGCCCTGGCGGGGTATGTAGATGTTTTGTGGGCTGGTGCACATTTGCGCGCTGAACATGCACAAGGTGGTGGCCAGGCTTCGCAGCACCGCCTCCAGATCATCGGCCGACTCCAGCACCACCGTGTTGCTGCCCGCCGTTTCCGTGAAGGCCAGCGCCGGGTAGGCATTCTTCTCCACCCACTGGCCAAAATGCACGCTGCCGGTGAAGTCAACCAGGGCCGTCTTCGAATGCTGCACCAGTCGCTTGCCGATCGGCTCGGACCGCGTGTCCAGCGCCATCGTCACCAGATTCGGGTCGAAGCCGGCCCGGGCCAGCACCTGCCGGAACACCCGCACACTGATGGCCATGGGCAGCACCGTGGCCGGATGCGGTTTGACGATCACCGCATTGCCGGTGGCCAAACTCGCCATCATCGAGGGCCAGGCGTTCCAGGTGGGAAAGCTCGCGCAGGTAAAGCACACGGCCACGCCGCGTGGCACCAGGCGATAGGTTTTTTCCAGCCGGATCTGCGCCGGACCGAAGGGGCGCTCCCACTGGGCAGATGCGGTGACCGCCCGCATGGCCTGTTCTGCATAAACCAGCGCCTCAATGCCGCGGTCTAGCGCATTGACGCCCGAGCCAGCGTAAGCCATGTTGTAGCTCTGCCCGGCGGTGTGCATGACCGCATGGGTGATCTCAAACAAGTGCTCGCGGTAGATCACCTCCGTCGCCTCCATCAGCACGCCCAGCCGGTCCTCAATACGGGCTTGTGACCAGCGGTCCATGGCCTGGCCGGCGGCTTGAAAAAGCGTGTCCAGATCGGCCTGCGGATAGTCGATCTGCAGGGCCTCCTGCGTGTAGGGCGAGACCTCTTCGCCGACCCAGGCCAGCGTACCCGGTTGGCCCAGTTCAAAGCGCCGGCGCTGAGCACGTTCACCCAAGTGGGCGCGAAACGCCTGCTCCCCTCGGGCCTGCGCTTGTTCGGCCTGCGGATACTTGGCGGGCAGCTCCGGGAAGGGGCTCCAGCAATGGCGCTGCTGGCAGGCCAGACGGGCCCGCTCGAGCATTGGCAGGTGTTTGGCGTAGAGGTTCATGAGCGTCCTGTTCTGCGCCAGATCAGTCGGTGGTGGCGCATCACGCCCGGCTGGCCCGGCAGTGGGTCGCTGGCTGAGAGCGTCAGTCGGTCTTTCCCGTCGAGCGTCATGTCACGCACTTGCTGACTGCCCACGAAGCTGGGATTGAGGGCGTGGCTGACCTCGTGCACCACTTGCGCTCGACCCTCGTGTTCGCGGGTGTGATAGCGGCCCGCGTAATGGAAATAGCTTTCGAAGGCCGCCAATTGCTCCCCGGCAGGCGCAGTGCGGGCGCTCTGGCCTGACAGAGCGGGACGCCCGGCTCTTGCAATACAGGCCGACATATGGCCGTCGTGCGTGTAGACGATCAGACCGGTGGCCTCCAGGCCAAAGGGCAGGGTGCTCGGGCGCCCATCGCTGTAGGCAATTTCCCAGCGCTCCAAGTGCCACGATCCCAGCAGCATGGATGCGTCAGGTCGGACCGCTGACTCCGGTGCAGGCAAGGCTGTCTCCTCCGATGGAGCCACCCGTCACTCCTCAGCCGGAGCGCAGATAGCTTTCTTTATTAGACTGACTCAAGCCCCTAAGTTACTCCAGTCTGTGAAAGTTTGACCGGGGGCAAACCCTGACTTTTCGTGCAGAGGGCGTCTTAAAGATCGGTGGGTGAGCCAGTCGCGGCCCGCCCACGATGGACTTCAGCCCACGTTCGCTGCCGCGGCCAGCCGGGCGAGCACCTCGTCGGTGGTCTGCACATCCCCAAAATTGAACAGAAAGCCCGACAGGCTGAACTCATGCTCTTCCACGCTGCTGGCCGAGCAAGCATCGGAGACCATCACCGTTCGGTAGTTGAGCATCATGGCGTCCCGCGCTGTGGATTCGCAGCAAACATTGGTGGCGGTGCCCGCAATCAGCAGCGTATCGATTCCTTGGGCCTGCAGTCTGGGGTGAAGATCGGATGAACCCTGGATGAAGGCGCTGTACAGGTACTTCTTGACCCGCCAGTCCTGAGGCAGCGGCTCCAGGTCGGCGTACAGAGCGTGCCCCGGATCGCCCTCGGCCATGCAGCGGCTGCGCAAGGCATGACCCTGCGGCGAGGACAACTCTTGATGGAAGTGCGACCAGCTCTGCTCGGAGTGCGCAGCGTAGGTGTTGAGAATCCAAACCACGGTGCCACCGAGTTCCCGCAGGCCCCGCGCCAGCCGATTGATGGTTGGGCAGGTGGCGGCAGCGGCCGGCACCCAGGCATGGCCGCCACCCTGCTGAACAAAACTGTTTTGCATGTCCACCACCACCAGGGCCGTGCGCTGCGCCCTGAGCGTCTCGAAGGCGTGCCACCGGCCTCGCCTTGCGGTTACGCGCTCGATGAGGGCTTTCGAGGGTTCAAACGGTCTCATGGTGTTCATACACAGTCCTCCGGGCGCGCCTGCGCTTCAGGGCATGTAGGTGCCGCCGTTGATCTGAAGCGTTTGCCCGGTGATGTAGCTGGCCGCCGGGCTGATGAGAAACAGGATCGGGTCGGTCACATCCTGCGGGACCGCCATGCGACCCAGGGGCACCAGCTTGCCGTAGGCCGCCGGGTCCAGGGTGGGCGCAGCCGACTCGTCGGAGCGACCGGTACCGCCGCGCAGGAAAGCGGTGTCGACCGCGCCCGGAGCGACCGCATTGACCCGCACCTTCGGTGCGTTCTCAAGCGCCAGTTCGCGCACCATCAGAATCATGCCGGCCTTGGCCGGACCGTAGGCGCCGAACATCGGGCGGGCCCAGGAACCCAGGCCGGAGGCCACATGCAGCAGGCTGCCGCGCTCGCTGCGGTGCAGGTGCGGCAGGGCGGCGCGAGAGATGAAAAACGCCGCATCCAGATTGCCGCGCATCACATCCTGCCAGACCTCGGTGGACGTCTCGGCCAGCGCCTGCGCCTGGCTCATATAGCCCACCAGATTGACGCAGGCATCCACGCCGCCCAGGCGGGTCGCCGCCTGATCCACAGCCAGCCGTACCGAATCGGCATCCTTGCCATTCATCGGCAGACAGGTCAGACCCTGGCCGTGGCGCGCGATCGACTCGGGCAAGTCCAGCACGCAGATCCGGGCGCCCAGATCTGCGGCTTGCTTGACCAGCTGCCGGCCTATGCCGCCACATCCACCGGCCACCACCAGGCGCAGGCCTTCAAAGGCCTGCCGGTTCCAAACGCCAGTCGCGCTCACTTGCACGCGTCGGGTGCGTGGCTGTCCAGCAAGGTGCGCTGGCCGTTGCGGATGCGGATGATGTAGGCCGGCAGCTCCGAATCACCTTCCTTGCCAAAGCAGATGTTGCCCGTCACCCCGGTCAGCTGGGTCGCGCGCAGGGCATCACGAATGGCCGTACGCTCGGCTTTGACCTTGCCTGCATCGCCGGTCACGCCGGCGCGGCGCATGGCATCGGCAAACACATAGACGATGTCATAGGCCGAAGCGTCCACATGGTGGGCGCCAGACTTGTTGACACCGCGCTTCTTGGCTTCCTCAAGGAACTTGCGCTCGAAGGTGCGGGTGCGCTCATTGGTGTCCCACCAGTACCAGGAGACGAAGGTCGCGCCTTCGCCGTCGCTGCCGAGGACCTTGGCAATGTCGGGATCGGCAAAGATTTGCGCACCGATCAGCATGCTGTTGTGCCCCTGCCGGCGCAGTTCCTTCATGACCTTGGCCGTGCCTTCGGGCAGGCCGGCAAAAGCGAGCACCGCAGGCGTGTTGCCCTTGAGCTTGGTGATGTGCGGTGACAGGTCGGTGGCATTGGTGGCAAAGCCTTCGGCCGGAATCACCATCTTCCAGCCGTTGGCCTCCAGCAGATTGGGCATCCAGCCAGCCAGCGCCTTGCCGACGAATTCGTCGCTGGGAAACATCACCGCAGCGGTCTTGTTGCTCACGCCACCTTTGGTGCCCATGGTCTTGAGTAGGCGACCGAATTGCTTGCCTTCGTCTTCGGTGACCCGGAAGGCCCATTTCCGATCCTTGGTCAGCCCAGGGGCAGAGGCGGCGTTGGGAATCTGCACAATTTCAAGCCGCTCACCGGCGGCAAAACCCACCTGGGCTTCCTGGCTGGAGAAGGGACCGATCACGCCCAGCGCGCGAAGGTCTTCGGCAAACTTCTGCACGGCCACCTGCGCGTTCTTGGGCTCGCCGCCAGTGTCGAATTTCTCGACCCGGATCTTGCGGCCATTGACACCGCCCGCTGCGTTGATTTCGGCCACTGCGATATCCACCGCGATTTCGGTGCCCACGGCCACGCCCGAGTAACGCCCGGTCTTGG
>CAZATV010000020.1:0-37734 GCA_964488145.1 uncultured Polaromonas sp. | reverse complement strand
GGCAGAAGGCGCTGCCAGCGCAAGGGTCAAGGCGGCCAAGGCCGGTCGTCTTTGCATAAGGAGCTCCTGATCAGCTTTCATTCAACGGTGATTTTTCCCATCATGCCGGCCTGAAAATGTCCTGGAATCAAACAGGCAAATTCAAAGCTGCCGGCCCGGTTGAAGGTCCAGACGATCTGGCCTCGCTTGCCGGGCTCGACATGGGCCATGTAAGGTTCATCATGCTCCATATTGGGATGCTTTTCCATCATCTGGGCATGGGCACGGAGTTCATCGGGGGTACCTATGACGATCTCGTGCATCAGCTTGCCCCGGTTGACCGCTACCAGCCTCACCGTCTGGCCCAGGCGCACCTTGATCTGTGCCGGTGAAAAGCGCATGTCATCGCTCATTGTGATGGTGATGGTCCGGCTGACCTTGGCCGGGTCACCGGCGATACCCCATTCCTTTTGCTCGGGCACGGCGGGGCTCGCAGCAGGCGCGTGCTTGTGGGCGGTGTGCGCCCAAACGGGCACAGCCAATACCAGAACCGCGCAGACTGTCCAACGTGATAAGAAAAACATGGTCCTTCCCTTCTTTCAATTCAATGGGACATGTGATGCGCCCCAGGCTTGCGCACACGGCCCTGCACATCGGTTCCCACGCCCTCGGCCGCCGGCCGTGACGGCTCTTGCATGGGCCGGCCTTGGTATTCAAAAGCCTGCGATCCGGGCGGCTGCTCGTACCAGCCCGGATCGGCATAGGAGTCGGCCGCAAGATCCGCGCGCACTTTCAGGGTGGTGAACATGCCGCCCATTTCAATGGGGCCGTACGGGCCAGTGCCGGTCATCATGGGCAGCGTGTTCTCAGGCAACTCCATTTCCATCTCGCCCATATCAGCCATGCCTCGCTCACCCATCACCATGTAATCAGGAATGAGCTTCTGGATGCGTTGCACCAAGCCGCGATGATCCACGCCAATCAGGGTCGGCACATCGTGACCCATGGCGCCCATCGTGTGGTGGCTCTTGTGGCAGTGCATGGCCCAGTCGCCCGGCTCGTCGGCCAAAAACTCGATCTGGCGCATCTGCCCCACGGCGACATCGGTGGTCACCTCGGGCCAGCGGGCGCTGCGTGGCACTGGTCCGCCGTCGGTGCCGGTCACCTCAAATTCAATGCCGTGCACATGAATCGGATGATTGGTCATGGTCAGGTTACCGAATCGCACCCGCACCCGATCGCCCAAACGGGCCACCAGGGGGCTGATGCCCGGAAAGACACGGCTGTTCCAGCTCCAGATGTTGAAATCGAGCATGGTGTTGACCTTGGGTGTGTAACTGCCCGGGTCAACGTCAAAGGCATTGATTAGAAACGCGTAGTCCCGATCGACTGCGTCGATATGCGGATGCGCTTGGCGCGGATGGGTGATCCACAAACCCATCATGCCCATGGCCATCTGCGTCATCTCGTCGGCATGCGGGTGGTACATGAAGGTGCCGGGCCGACGCGCCGTGAATTCATAGACGAAGGTCTTGCCCGCCGGGATCTGCTTTTGATTCAAGCCCCCGACTCCGTCCATACCGTTGGGCAGACGTTGGCCGTGCCAATGGATGGTGGTGTGCTCTGGCAGGCGATTGGTCACAAAAATGCGCACCTTGTCGCCCTCGACCACCTCGATGGTCGGTCCGGGACTCTGTCCGTTGTAGCCCCACATATTGACCCGAAAGCCCGGCGCCATCTCCCGAACCACTGGCTCGGCCACCAAGTGAAATTCCTTGACGCCGTCCTTCATGCGAAAGGGCAAGGTCCAGCCGTTGAGGGTCACCACCGGGCGGTAGGGGCGACCCGCCCCGGTGACGCCGGGGGGCAGCCAGGGCGCTGCGGTATCGGGCACGGTGCGCAGCACCGGTTCGGGCAAAGCAGCCAGGACCGGCCGTGTAACGGAGGCCACGGCCACAACAGCGGTAGCCGAGGCGCCGACGGCGGCACGACGGAAAAAATCTCTTCTTTGCATGGTCAGTGTCCTGCCTTGGGGAGGTTTGAGGCGCTGGTTGACGGTGCCGAAACCGCACCGGTGTATGGGAGGCCCGAAAGCACCGCCTGTAAATCGAAATAGGCATGCCAGGCCTGACGGCGGGCCTGCAAGGCCGCCTCCACTGCCTCCATGCGATGGCGTGCACTGGCCAACAGTTGCCAGGTGCTGGCCAGCATGCCGTTGTAGCGCCAGAGCGTTTCCTGCTCGGATGCACTGGCCAGCCTCACCAGTTCGGACTGGCTGTGGCGGGCCTGCTGTGATGCGGTCTTTAGGGCCTCGTAAGCCACGCGCACATCAGCCTGTATCTGCCGCTTCAAACGCTCGGCAGACGAGCGGGCCAGCAAAGCCTCGTGCTGCGCGTGGCCCAGGCCCAGACGCGGGTCGATGCGAGGTGCCGCATCCGGCGCCCGGAGCTCGACGGCACGCGCGATGATGTCGCTAGCCACCTTCATCTGCCCTTCGCCCAGACCGGCCTCCAGGCGCAGGGCCTGCGCCTGCTCCAGAGTCCACCGCGGATGGGAACTCAAGGCCTGGGCCTGTAAGCTCTGCAGGTCCGTCGAGATCTGCGGCAAAGGTTCAGCCCACTGCGCTGGCAGCTGAAGGTCGCTGTGAGTGCTGGAGGCCCCCAAGAGCTGCCAAAGCCTCTGCAAGGCGTGATGATGAGTCGCCTGCGTTTGCGACAGCCGAACACGCGCCTGCCAGAGCGGCAGTTCCTCCTGCATTTGGCGCGCACGGCTCCAGTGCCCCACAGCAAGCATGCGCTGGGCCAGCTCCGCGCCGATCTCGGCCGTCTCCAGTGCCAGCTGAGCTTGCGCGAGGGCTTGCCGGCTGATGACCGCATCCAACCATGAGCGCTCGACCTCCAGGCTTCGCTCGCGAACCTTGCGCCGGATCTCATCTTGCTCCAGACGGCTCAAGCCGGGCCGCTCGAGCAAAGCGGGCGCATCGCGCAAGGCCAGTTCAATCGCACGCTGGCGACTGAGCTCCTTGCCTGCGGCAACTGGCGACGGCGGGCCAGCCTGGGGGAGATGCCGCTGCTCCCACTGCAGCAGATCGACATGACCCCGCGGAAACTGCCCAACCGCCTCATGGGCTTTACGCCAGCGGTCAATCAGCGCTTCATCGGAGGGCGTTTGAGGGGGGGCCGAAGGACTCTGGGCCCACACCGGCGCGCGCAAACCCGCCGAGACCAGGAGCGTTACACCGCAAAATAAAACATGGTGCCAAACACCAAGCTTGAAAATCATAGAAGCCTCCCGCGTGCCCTGCGGCACAGCAGCCAAAGAACGATGGGCGGATCGCGACCAGCACTCAGGGTGCCGGGGCTGCAAGATCAGATGCGAGGCGGTTCGAGGGGTGGGGGCCAGTGCCGGCTGGCCCGCAAGGTGATGGGCTCAAACGGCAAGACGTGGCGCTGAGACAAGACGGGCAGAGGATCTGCAAGGAAAAACGACCAGGCCAGATGGCACAGGTCGCAGGTCTGGCAATCGTCGCAGCCGAGGGCTTCTATGACCGGGTCTGCGGTTTGGCTCGGCCCACCGGCTTCAGCCCCATGCGCCGATGTGTGACAAGGCAAATCCTCGGCCGTCTCGACGGCCAGCACAGGCGCTTTCAAGTTGCCATGGAATCCATGCGCGAACGATGTGGCCGTCCAAGCCTGGAGAGGTAGGCAACAGATGAGCCAGCAGAGGATGAAGCGGCGCATGGGGGAATGATAAACCTGCTGTCCTTGGCACTGCGCACCCGCGGGGCTTTCATAACGCACAGCGGACCATCGAGGCCAGAACGAACCGTCCCGGTCTTGGAACCCTTTGACCCTCACAACCCCAGGTCATCGCCCAGCGACTTTCGCAGCAAGCTGCGTAACTCCAGCGGTTGCGTCAGATGTAAGCCCTGCCAGCCCAGATCGCAGGCCGCTTCCACATTGGCCAGGTGATCATCGACAAACCAGGTCTGCTCGGGCTGCAGGCGGTGGCGCTGGCCAAGCAAACGATAGATGGCCGGATCGGGCTTGCCCAAACGGACATCGCCGGAGAACACACCGCCATCGAAAAGGCGCAGGAAGTCATGCCGCTGCTCCAGCTCCCTGGCGAAGGGCTGCGGCATGTTCGACAAAAAATACAAGCACGGCCGTTCGTGCCGATCTCGCCTTCGCGCCAGATGTAACAGCACCGCCACATTCGGCGCAATCGGCTCGAGGTCGCGGCCGATAGGTGCCAGCAAAGCATGCAGGCGATCACGGGGCATGCACAGGCGCACGGCGGTCCTGTCAATCACCGTGTCAAGATCGAGCCGACCACAATCAAAGTCAAGCCAGTCCGCATGTAAAAAGATATCCCGGGCCAGCGTCCCAGCCAGCGACGAGGCGGCTTCCGGGCTCAACCAGCGACGGACACGCTCGACCGGCCGCCAGTCAAACAGCACAGCGCCAAAATCAAAAACGATATTCACCCGCGCAAGCGCCCGATCAGTCCGGCAGTAGAGCCATCCAGGCCGGAGACATCGCCGCTGTGCAGGCGCTGCTGCAAATCCGCAGCCAGCACCTTGCCCAGTTCGACCCCCCATTGATCAAAGCTGTTAAGCCCCCAGATCGACCCACTGGTAAACACCCGATGCTCGTGAAGAGCGATCAGGGCGCCGAGGCTGGCCGGATCGAGGCGGTCGAGCATCAGCACCGTACTGGGTCGATTACCCGGGAAATGACGGTGCCCGCCGGGGTCGGACCGGCCGACCATCAGGGCCTGCGCCTGAGCCAGCGCATTGGCGAGCAATTGGGTCTGGTGCTCGGGCCAATCGTGTGCGGCCTGGCGTACCACCAGGAACTCGACCGGAACCACGCTGCTGCCCTGGTGCAGCATCTGGAAAAAGGCATGTTGCCCATTGGTGCCAGGTTCACCCCAGATCACCGGCGCGGTGTCAAAGGGCAAGGTCTGCCCCTGTCGATCCACTCGCTTGCCGTTGCTCTCCATCTCCAATTGCTGCAAATAGGCCGGCCAGCGCGCCAGCTGGCTGTGATAGGGCGCAATACACCTCGAGGTAAAACCATGGAAATTGCGGTACCAGACATCCAGCAAACCCAATCTCACGGGAAGGTTTTGAGCCAGAGGCGCCGCAAAAAAATGCTCATCCATGGCGTGCGCGCCAGCCAACAACTCACGCCACGCCCCTGGGCCGATGGCAATGGCCACGGGCAAACCGATGGCTGACATCAGGGAGTAACGCCCTCCCACCCAATCCTCAAAACCAAAACAAGCGCCGGCGCCAAATTCGCGGGCCGCCTGAAGATTGGTGGTCAGCGCCGCAAAATGACGCGGCATCTGCCCGGCGGCTCCCTCGCCAAGCTGTGCCTCAAACCAGTGCCGCGCCGTACGGGCGTTGGTCATCGTCTCGGCCGTGGTGAAGGTTTTGGAAGCAATCACAAAGAGGGTGTTGCGCGCCCGAAGACCCGAAAGCAGCGACGCCAGTTGGTGACCATCGACATTGGAGACAAAATGCAAGCGCTTGCCTGCATTACAGAACTGCTGCAGGGCCTGAGCAGCCATGCAAGGTCCAAGATCGGAGCCCCCGATTCCAATATTGACCACGTCGGTGAGGGTGGCGTCGCCCCGGATTTGCTGCGCATAGGCCAGCATGGCCTCCAGGGTGGCGTGCACACCCCTTAGATCATCTGCCCAGCGCGCGGTGCCTGCATGATCCAGAGGCTGCCGAAGCAAGAAATGCATGACCTTGCGCTGCTCGGTCGAGTTGATGCGCTCACCGGCCAACATGGCCTCGCGATGGGCCGGCAAGCCGCACTGAGCGGCCAGTTCGAACAGCAAAGCCTGAGCCGGCTCATCAATCAGGTTTTTGGACAGATCGGCAAAAACATAGGGAGCCTGCTGGCTCAGGCTTGCAAAGCGCTGACCATCGCTGGCAAAAGCCCGGCGTAGATCGAAGGTCCGACCGTGTTGCTCGAAGTGCGCCCTCAGTTGGGCCCAGGCGGGTGTTCGATCACCGCGGGTGGTGGCCAGATCTCTCATTCACACCGCCTGCACAACCTGCTCCAGACCGACTGCGTCCGCCACAAAAGCGCGTATGCCCTCGGCCAGCTTCTCGGTAGCCATAGCGTCCTGGTTGAGGGCCAGACGAAAGCCGGCCTCATCAAAATGCACCGCCTGCAAGTTCAGGGATCGGGCCGCTGCGACGTCGAGGGCGCGCTCTACCGGCCCCTCGGAGGCTGCCAACTGGGCCAACAGATCTGGGCTGATGGTTAGCAAATCACAACCGGCCAGAGCCAGCACCTGACCTGTATTGCGAAAGCTCGCACCCATGACCTCGGTGGCAATACCCAAGTGTTTGTAGTACTCGAAGATCTGCCGGACCGACTGCACGCCAGGGTCGCGGGCACCCGCATGCTCGGACTCAACCCAGGCGCCGCCGGCTGCTTTCTTGTGCCAGTCGTAGATGCGGCCGACAAAAGGCGAGATCAGCTGCACCCGGGCCTGTCCGCAAGCTACCGCCTGGCAGAAGGAAAACAACAAGGTCAAGTTGGTACGGATGCCTCGCTGCTCCAGCGCAGCGGCTGCCGCGATACCTTCCCAAGTGGCGGCAATCTTGATCAGCACCCGCTCGCGAGCAATGCCTTCGGCCGCATACAGGGCCATCAGCCGTTCCGCGCGCGCCACCGTGGCAGGCGTATCAAAGCTCAAACGCGCATCGACCTCGGTTGAAACTCGGCCCGGGATGATGGACAGAATCTCGCATCCGAAGCGAACCAGCAGCCGGTCGATCAGCAGATCCAGTGTCTCACCGGGGTGGGCCTGTACGACCTGTCGGACCAAGGGTTGGTAATCGGGTTTCTTCACCGCCTTCAGAATGAGCGAGGGATTGGTCGTGGCGTCCTGCGGGCGAAACTGGCCCAGTTGCAGGAAGTCCCCGGTATCGGCTACCACGGTGGTGTATTGCTTGAGGGCTTCGAGTTGGTTCATGATCATGATTATCGACCTGCGCCGGCGCGGCCGCCGCAGCTCGGCGGTGCGGGCTCGGCCCGGTTTACCCGCAGACTCGGCAGGCCAGCCGAATGGTAACCAAGTTACACTCGGCCAACTGCCATGCTCGACCGAATCAAAGCCTGCCTGCCCTCACTAGCGCCCGCAGAGCAACGCGTGGCGCAGCTGGTGCTGGATGACCCCAGCGCCTTTGCGCGCCAGCCGATCAGCGAGCTGGCATTGCAGTCGCGCGTCAGCAAACCCACCGTGGTGCGGTTCTGCCGCAGCCTGGGCTATGACGGACTGGCCGACTTCAAGCTCAAGCTAGCCGGCAGCGTACGCGAGGGGGTGCCCTTCATTCACCGCAGCGTCGACACCGATGACAAGGTCAGCGACGTGACGGTCAAGGTGATCGACAACACCGTAGCCGCGTTTCTCAAATACCGCAATGAGGCCAGTACGCACGCCATGGGGCGGGCGGTCGATGCCCTATCAGGCGCCTGCCAGCGGCAGCGCCGCATTGAATTCATCGGCGCAGGCAACTCCGGCATCGTGGCACAGGATGCCCAGCACAAGTTCTTCCGGCTTGGCGTGCATACCGTTGCGCACAGCGACGGCCATATGCAGGTGATGAGCGCCTCGCTGCTCAGACCCGGTGACTGCTTGGTGGTGATTTCCAACTCCGGCCGCACCCGCGACCTGATGGATGCCACCGATATTGCACGCAAGAATGGCGCTACCGTCATCATCATCACAGCCAGCGGCTCGCCGCTGGCCTCGGCCGGAGATATCCACCTCGCCGCCGATCACCCAGAAGGCTATGACCGCTACAGCCCGATGGTCTCGCGTCTGCTGCACCTGATGATCATCGACATACTGGCCACCTGCGTGGCGCTGCGCCTCGACAGCCAGATGCTGCAGCCCTTGCTGCAGGATATGAAGGACAAATTGCGCAGCAAGCGTTACACATGAGTCAGGGCTTCTAGGGGCCAGCCATGGCTGCGAGGGCGCATCTCCCACAAGCGCCTGTCGGACCAGGGAAAGTTGGAGCGCCGGCATCGCCAAACGCAAGCCGCACGCGAGTTAGCGCCCCCAGCGAAGCGATACCGGACCATACCAGGCACGTACCGTCCCGCCGGTATTGTCGCTATCGGTCATGATGCCGACGGCCATCAGTCGACCCGGCACCTCGCCAAAGGCACGCTCGAAGTCAGCCCGCACATCGCGCTCGTAGTCAAGCCAACGGTTGAGCCCTGCTGGCCCGGACTCGATCACCATCTTGCGAATACGATCCGTACGCCGGCTATTGACCACCATGCCCACCGGCAGTTGGTTGGACCAGACGTACATCAGAGTGGCATAAGGCATATCCTCGCCGGTGAGCGAACGAGCCAGATCCGACAGCATGAGATCCCGCACGGACAGACGCGACCGGTCACCGTCAAAAGTCAGGACGATGCGTACCGGTGAATCGCTGCGGGCGCTGTCCTGCAAATCAGCCTGTTCGATCAGGCTGGCCAGTTTCCACGAAAAACGGATACCTTCCAGGGCTTGATGCGACTGAAGCGAAACTTTGCGCAAAGCACTGATCGCCCCTTCGGAATACACCGACATCGCGGGCCGACCTTCTCGCCACACGAATTGATAGCGATTTTTCCGCTTCCCGGGAAAGCTTTGATGCTGCCAGACGCTGGTACCGGCGTCTGTTGGATCGGGTTCGCGACCCGCCTGCTCCCACGGCGTCACAGCGGCCAGGGTATTGCCGGCCGGCGTACTGGCGCAGGCCGCCAGGATCACCAGCAATCCAGACAGCACCAGCCTCGACAAACTCCGAAGAAGGACATCCCTGTTCACCCGCGCAATATTGCCACAAGCGGGCCACCCACTGCTATCCGAAGAGCCGCTATCCGTTGCAGGAATGCTAAAACTCAAGATCCGAAGAGATCGCCACCACCGATCGCACGACTGGCCGGTACAGCCAAGCCTAAATGTCGGTAGGCTGCCGTGGTCGCCACCCTGCCGCGCGGCGTGCGCTGTATGTAGCCCTGCTGAATCAGGTAGGGCTCGATCACATCTTCAATGGTTCCGGACTCTTCGCCTATGCTGGCAGCAATGTTGTCCAGCCCCACAGGCCCACCGTCGAAGCGATGAATAACTGCCTCAATCAACTTGCGATCCATGACATCAAAACCCTGCGGATCGACATCGAGCATAGCCAAAGCCCTGTTGGCAATATGCAGCGTAATGGACCCATCGCTCTTGACCTGCGCATAGTCGCGAACGCGCCGCAGCAGACGATTGGCGATACGCGGCGTCCCGCGACAGCGGCGGGCAATCTCTAGTGCAGCCTCGTCTGTGATCGGGGCCTGGAGCAGACCTGCGCTGCGCCGAACAATAAGAAGGAGTTCCTCCGGCGTGTAGAACTCCAGACGCGCGACGATGCCAAAACGGTCGCGCAGCGGATTGGTCAGCATGCCGGCCCGCGTGGTCGCACCGACCAGCGTGAAGGGCTGCAAGTCCAGCTTGATACTGCGCGCCGCTGGCCCCTCGCCGATCATGATGTCGATCTGGTAATCCTCGAGCGCCGGATAGAGAATTTCTTCAACCACAGGCGAGAGGCGGTGGATCTCGTCGATGAACAGCACATCGTTTCTTTCCAGATTGGTCAGCAAAGCCGCCAGATCCTTGGGCTTTTCCAGCACGGGGCCACTGGTCTGCCGCAGGTTCACCCCCAGCTCATGCGCCACGATATGCGACAGCGTGGTCTTGCCCAGGCCGGGGGGGCCAAACAGCAGCACGTGATCAAGCGCCTCGCCGCGCTGACGGGCAGCGCCAATGAAAATCTCCAACTGCTCACGCGCTTTGGCTTGACCAATGTATTCGTCCAGCAACTTGGGCCGCAACGCGCGCTCCAGGGCCTCCTCATGGGGCGAGGCGGAGGCGCTGGAGACCACACGCTGGGGGGCGGGCGCAAATTCGTCAGTTTGAATACTCATCGCGCAAACTTATCTGGCCAGGGCCTTGAGCGCGAGCTTGATGCCCTCGCTGACCGTCACATCGCGCGGCAAGGACTTGAGTGCCAGCGCGGCTTCCTTGTCGCTGTAACCGAGCGCCAGCAGCGCCTGTCCAATATCCCCGTGGGCATCCCCCGGCGCAGCAACTGCCGGGCCCAAATCCGGACCAAGCTTGCCCTTGAGCTCAAGAAGAAGTCGCTCGGCGGTTTTCTTGCCGATACCCGGCACCTTGGTCAGACGGGCGCTGTCCTGCGCTGCGACCGCACGCGAGAGATCGTCCACACTCATACCACTGAGAACACCCAACGCGGTGCGCGGTCCGATTCCGGAAATCCGGATCAGCTGACGGAATGCCGAGCGTTCAGTAGCCGTGCCAAAACCAAAGAGAACCTGAGCGTCTTCCCGAACCACAAAATGGGTCAGCAACCTAACCTTTTCGCCCAGGGCTGGCAAGTTGTAGAAGGTGCTCATGGGAACCAGGAGTTCATAAGCCACGCCCTGACAATCCACCAGCACTTCTGGCGGGTTCTTTTCGGCCAACTCGCCGGTGATGCGTCCGATCATGGACAAATCTTATCAGTGCATCACAGATCGCGGCCGACCGCTGGGGGGCGGGCGCGGTAAGCGCCAAAGGAAGACAATCGAGACTCCGAGCCCGATCCGTCGAAAGAGAACCCTTGATCCTGCGCCACACCTTCACGCCGCCGAACAACACCCGCCTGGGCCATTTGTGCGGGCCTACCGACGCCCACTTGCGCAGCATCGAGGAGGCGCTTGACGTGCGCATTGCGCACCGTTTTGAACAATTCAAGATCGAGGGTCGCAAGGCCAAGGCCGAGCAGGCCCTGCAAGTGCTGCAGGCTCTCTACGAAATGGCAGCGCGGGCCATCCCCCAGGAGCAGGTGCAACTGATGCTGGCGGGCGACCCCGCCCTGACCAGCGATGGCGATGCGACGCCGACTCTGAGTACGCGCCGTTCAGACCTGCGGCCGCGCACCCATAATCAGGCCGCTTATCTGGACCATATTGCGCAGCACGACATCACCTTTGGCATTGGTCCGGCGGGCACCGGCAAGACCTATCTGGCGGTGGCTTGCGCGGTCGACGCACTGGAACGTCAAAGCGTGCAGCGCATCGTGCTGACCCGTCCAGCGGTGGAGGCCGGCGAGCGCCTGGGTTTTCTGCCGGGCGACCTGTCCCAGAAAGTCGATCCGTATCTGCGCCCGCTCTACGATGCCCTCTACGAATTGATGGGGTTTGACCGGGTACAGAAAGCCTTCGAACGCCAGCAAATCGAGGTCGCCCCGCTGGCCTTCATGCGCGGCCGCACCCTCAACCATGCCTTCATCATCCTCGATGAAGCCCAGAACACCACCCCCGAGCAAATGAAGATGTTTCTGACCCGCATCGGCTTTGGCAGCAAGGCGGTGGTCACCGGTGATGTCAGCCAGATCGATCTGCCGGCCCACCAGACCAGCGGGCTGATCCATGCCGAGAGGGTACTGCGTCGGGTCAAGGGCATCGCAATCACCCACATGACCAGCGCTGATGTGGTGCGTCATCCGCTGGTCGCGCGGATCGTCGATGCGTACGATCGGGCCGGACAAGGACAGCGGCCGTCCTCAGCCACCGAATCAGCGAGCCGACCGTGAGTCTGCCCACGCTCAGGCTCTCACTGCAGTTCGGGGCGATCGAGCAGGCCCGGCGCCATCGTGCAGCCCTGCCCAGGCATGCCGTCCTGCGCACCTTGCGTCACGCTCTGCAGGCCGATGCCGAGATCACGGTGCGTATCGTCGATGAAGCCGAAGGCCGTATGCTCAACCGAAGCTACAGAGGCAAGGACTACGCCACCAACATCCTGACTTTCGGCTATGCGGGCCCGCCCAACCTGGCGGCCGATCTGCTGCTGTGTGCCCCGGTTGTAGCCCAAGAGGCCAGGCAGCAAGGCAAGACGCTGGCTCGACACTACGCCCATCTGCTGGTGCATGGCGCCCTGCACGCGCAGGGCTGGGATCATGAGTACGATGAGGCACAGGCGCAAGCCATGGAAGCGCAGGAGGCCGAAATCCTCAGGCGTCTGGGCTGGCCCCATCCCTACCCGCAACGCGTCTGAGGCTTGATTGGGGCAGAAAAACGCTGGCCGCAGCGATGCGGGCCAGGCCGGCACATTGGGTCTATCGCGCCGGCCACCGCAGGGCAAGGGTCACTGGTCCTTCATTGACCAAGCTCAGAGCCATCTGAGCGCCAAACCGCCCCGTCTGCACCACAGGGTGGCTCTGGCTTGCGCGCGACACAAAGTGGTCGTAGAGGCGGCGTCCCAAGGTCGGATCGGCCGCCTGGGTAAAGCTGGGACGGTTGCCCCCCGACACATCGGCGGCCAGGGTGAACTGGCTGACCACCAGAAGCCCCCCCTGCACATCCGTCAGGCTTCGATTCATCTTGCCCTGAGGATCGGCAAAGACACGCAGTTTGAGTATCTTGGCCAACAAACCATCGGCTAGAGCCTCCGTATCGCCCGGCTCGGCACACAGCAGTACCACCAAGCCGCACCCGATCTGCCCCACCACCTCCCCATCGACACTAACGCTGGCTTGGCTGACCCGCTGCAAGACGGCAATCACAGCAAATCCCTTGGGTCGTCAAAGTGCGCCTCGACATCGCTCGGCAAAAGCTGTATCGTCGCCCGCAGGCCAGGCACCGTACTCATCAGGGCCTGCTCGACGCTGGTCCGCAAAGCGGCCGCACGGCCCAGGGTCCAGCCGGCCGGCATGTGCATGTGCAGATCGACGAAGCGACGCTGGCCGGCCTTGCGCGTGGTGATATGGTCAAAACGGATGATCACCGCCTCACCGCGCTTGTGGGCAAAGCCCTCCAGAACCTCATCAATCAGGCGCCTTACCTCGGGCTCGAGCGACTCGTCCATCAGACCTTGAGAAGACCGCCAGATCAGCGCTGCACCTTCACGCAAAATATTGAGCGCCACCAGAATCGCAACCACCGCATCGAGCCAGAGCCAGCCGGTCACCAGAACCAGGGTGATGCCAATCACCACCCCCAGCGACGTCCAGACGTCCACGATCAAATGGCGCGCATCGGCCTCCAGCGCCAAAGAGCGGTGCAGTCGCGAAGCACGCCACATCACCCAGGCGAGCAGGCCATTGAGCGCCGAACTGACCAGCGACAGACCCAAGCCCCAGCCGACCTCCTGTAAAGGCTGAGGATCGACCAGTCGGTGACCCGCCACCCAGATGATGCCCAGCGCTGCTGCGACGATCAGAACGCCTTCAAAGCCGGAAGAGAAATACTCGGCCTTATGGTGGCCATAGGGATGATCCTCATCGGCCGGTCGTGCAGCAATGGTCACCATCATCAACCCGAACACCGCGCTGGCCAGGTTGACCAAAGACTCCATGGCGTCCGACAACAGACCCACAGAGTCGGTCAACCACCAAGCCAAAGTCTTGAGGCCGATGGTAAGCATGGCCATGGCCACCGAAACCATCAAGAGGCGCCGCGGCGTCAGCCATGAGGAGAGGTCTCTCATGGGAGGCTATTTGGGGCTGATCCTGCGGCCGGGGCTGTCAGACAAACGCTCGAGCCGAGCTCAGCTCAAGTACACCCGGGCAAACTTGCGTTTACCCACCTGAACCACGTAGGTACCGGGTCCGAGCTTGAGGCCCTTGTCGCCGACCACGGACGAGTCGATCCGCACGCCACCTCCGTCGATCAGGCGGTTGGCCTCACTGGTCGAGGGGGCCAGGCCAGCGGCCTTGAGCAACGCAGCGATACCCAAGGGGGCCCCCGAGAGGGTGCGCTCCTCAATCTGATCGGGTACCCCGCCACGGCTGCGCAGGATGAAGTCCTGCTCGGCCGCCTCGGCAGCGGCCCTGCTGTGGAATCGGGCGGTGATTTCCTGGGCCAGCATCACCTTGACCTGCTTGGGGTTGAGTCCGTCCTTGACCTGCTGGCGCAACGCATCAATCTCGGCCAGGGTCTTGAAGGACAGCAGGGTGTACCAGCGCCACATCAACTCGTCTGAGATGGACAGCACTTTGGCAAACATGCTGTTGGCGTCTTCGGTGATACCGATGTAGTTGTTCTTCGACTTGGACATCTTGTCCACGCCATCGAGCCCTTCGAGCAAAGGCATGGTCAGAATGCACTGCGGCTCCTGGCCGTATTCCTGCTGGAGGTGGCGGCCCACCAGTAAATTGAATTTCTGGTCCGTCCCGCCCAATTCCAGGTCGCTCTTGAGCGCCACCGAGTCGTAGCCCTGCATCAGGGGATAGAGGAATTCGTGGACTGAAATCGGAGTCCCCGCTTCGAACCGGTCATGAAAGTCGTTCCGTTCCATCATGCGCGCCACGGTGTATTTGGCCGCCAGTTGAATCATGCCCATCGAACCCAAAGGAAGCGACCACTCACTGTTATACCGAATCTCTGTTTTACTCGGATCAAGAACCAAGCTCGCCTGCTGGTAGTAGGTTTGGGCATTGGCCTTGATCTGCTCGGCCGTCAACGGGGGTCGGGTGCTGTTACGCCCCGAAGGATCACCGATCAGGCTGGTGAAATCGCCGATCAGAAAAATGACCTGATGGCCCAGGTCCTGCAGTTGCCGCATCTTGTTCAGAACCACCGTGTGTCCGAGGTGGATGTCCGGGGCCGTGGGGTCCAGCCCAAGCTTGATGCGCAGCGGCCGGCCGGTTTGCTCCGACTGGGTGAGCTTTCGCACCCAGTCAGACTCGGGAATCAGTTCCTCGCAGCCGCGCAGCGTGACGGCCAAGGCGTGCCGGACGCCATCAGAGACCGTCAGATCCTGAACAAAGGCTTGATTCATATAGGTTTTAGGGTCAAAAAGAGGGGATGGCCAAAAGCCGGGAGGCCCCTATAATGTCCAGCCCGCTCCGGCTAAGATCCGAGCCCGGCATTTTAGGCGCTCGAGGTTGACCCAAGAGCGGGCCGGCTAACCTTATCGATTGGCTTCTTTTGAATCTGAGTTTCTTGTCAGCGCTGTTGGCCCACGGGCCCGCCTTGCTCAGGCAGCATCCCCGACGGGTGGCTGGCGGCCTGGGTGCGCTTTTGCTGGGCACCGCCGTCACTGCCTTTGGTGTGGCCCCTCTGGCACCGGACGCCGCCGACTTACCCGTTACGGAGGTGGTGGAAACGGTTCAGCCACTGGCCCTGACACAGCAGTCCGAGGCCCTGTTGAGTCACCGGTTCAATCTGTTCCGAACCGAGTCCACCCGAGCCACCGATACGGCCGATAGCCTGCTGAGCCGACTGGGGATTGCTGACCCGGCGGCCGCCGCCTTTCTGCGCAAGGATGCCTCGGCTCGACAGCATATCTTCGGGCGCAGCGTGCGCACCGTCACCGCCGAAGCCGATGACGACCAACGCCTGCTGCGTCTGAGCCTGCGCTGGGCCACCGAAGACGAGAACTTCTTCAAGCGACTGGTCATTGAACGCCAGGGGCAGAGCTTCGTCTCCCGTGTAGAGTCAGACCGTTACACACGCTCGACCCGGATTGCCTCGGGCACCATCGCCAAATCACTGCCGGCCTCGGTGGAGAGAGCCGGTTTAGACGACTCACTGGCGCGGCAACTTAAACACATCTTCGGCGAGGCTATGGACCTGAACGGCAGCACCCGCAAAGGCGACCGATTCAGCGTCTACTACGAGGTGCTCGAAGCCGACGGGGAGCCTCTGCGCGACGGACGGGTGCTGGCCGCTGAACTGGTTTATGCCGGTCGCTCCATGCAGGCGATGTGGTTCCGCGATGAGAGCCGCCAGGCGAGTGATCGACAGGAGTTGCGAGGCGCTTATTTCAGTATGGATGGGCGGGGGCTTCGCAAAGGTTACCTCGCTCCTTTGGAGGGCGGGCGGGTGACCAGCGGTTTCTCCATGCGCATGAACCCGATTCTCAACCGCGTGCAGGCGCATCAAGGTATTGACTTCGCCGCCCCTCCTGGCACCCCGGTCCGTGCGGTGGGAGATGGAGTGGTTGAATTTGCTGGCTGGCAAAACGGGTTCGGCAATGTGATCTTTATCGAACACAGCCGGGGGCATACCACCGTCTACGCGCATCTCAGTTCCATGACCGTGAGGAACGGACAACGTGTCGCTCAGGGCCAGCACATCGGTGGCGTAGGTTCCACTGGCTGGGCAACGGGGCCGCACTTGCATTTTGAATTCCGCGTCAACGGCAAGCACAAGGACCCCAATCTGATGGCCTCCAGCAGCGGCAGTGCCCCAGTACCTGCCGCTTCCATGGCTGCCTTTCGACAAAAAGCCAGCTTGATGCGCCAGCAACTCCTGGCCGCAGCCGCGATTGAGCCTAGCCGCGCCCAGTGAGCCCGCCATTGCGGCTGGTCCGGTGCCACACAGCATCTTTATTGGCCTGATGTCGGGCACCTCCTTGGACGGCGTCGATGGGGTGCTTGCGCAGTTCACCGGCCGGCCTCAGGTTCTCGCCCAAGCCAGCCGGCCTCTGCCCCAAGACCTGCGAGGAGAGTTGCTGGCACTCAATCAAGCAGGTCCCAATGAATTGCACCGCGCCGCCCTGGCCGCCCATGGTTTGGTGACTCTGTATGCGCAGACCGTCACCGAGCTCTTGATCCAGGCCCAGGCGATCGGCCTGCGCAAGGCTGACATCACCGCCATCGGCGCTCACGGACAAACCGTACGACATCAGCCTCAGGGTAAGCCGGGCTACACGCTCCAACTGAACAACCCCGCCCTGCTCGCCGAACTGACCGGCCTGGATGTCGTCGCCGACTTTCGCAGCGCCGACCTGGCAGCCGGTGGACAAGGCGCGCCGCTGGTGCCCGGCTTCCACGCAGCCCTCTGGGCTCGCCCCGATGCCGATCTTGCGGTGCTTAACATCGGCGGTATCAGCAACCTCACCGTGCTACCTGGTCGGGGCGCGGTGCAGGGGTGGGACTGCGGTCCAGGCAATGTGCTGCTAGACCATTGGTGCCAGCTGCACACGGGTCAGCCCTATGACAACCGCGGCCATTGGGCCTCCGGCGGGAAGGTCCAAGAGGCCCTGCTCGCCCGGCTCCTGGACGAGCCATTTTTCCGCTTGCCACCGCCCCGCAGTACCGGTCGAGACCTCTTCAACGCCGATTGGCTGGAAAGTCGTTTGGGGCCCAGGGCCGAGCAGACCTTTGCGCCCATCGACGTCCAAGCCACGCTGACCCGCCTGACCGCAGAAGTCTGTGCTCGCGACTTGAGACAACATCTGCCCACCGCCAGGGAACTGCTGGTATGCGGCGGGGGGGCTCTGAATCAGGAGTTGATGCGTCTGCTGCAAGCGGCGCTGCCCTCGGTCCAGGTTCTCCCCAGCGATGAGCGCGGATTGCCAGCGCTACAGGTTGAGGCCACCGCCTTCGCCTGGCTGGCCAAGTGCTGGTTTGATCGCCAGCCAGGCAACCGGGTCGAAGTGACCGGTGCTCGGGGGCCGCGAGTCCTCGGCGGGCTTTATCCAGCCAGCCGCTGAGCAAGAAAAAGCCGCCTCGGGGGCGGCGCGCTGCAAGGGGTCGCCCCAAAAGAGCGACAGGAGCAGGGTTAGACCGAGAAGCTCGATCCGCACCCGCAGGTGCTGGTCGCATTGGGATTCTTGATCACGAACTGAGCCCCCTCAAGATCGTCTTTGTAGTCAATCTCGGCCCCCGTCAGGTACTGGTAGCTCATCGCATCGATCAGCAGGGACACACCGTTTTTCGTCATGGTGGTGTCGTCCTCATTGACGATCTCGTCAAAAGTGAAGCCGTACTGGAAGCCGGAACAGCCTCCCCCCTGCACAAACACCCGCAACTTAAGATCTGGATTGCCTTCTTCAGCAATCAGCTCTGCCACCTTGGCCGCAGCTGCATCGGTAAAGACCAGAGGATCGGGGATATCGGTGGGAAGACTTTGGGCAACAGCGCTCATGGCGAGCTCCTAAAAAACTGCATGGACTCAATACTACAGTAATTTAATCAACCACAGGAGCTTGGCCTCCTTTGGCTCGACCGGCCCCGGCAGCGAAAAGGCGACATGGGGCCCCTCGTATCCACCAGAGGCCAAAAGAAACGCCGCGGGCACCAGGCCACGCGGCGATTCTTGTCGTCCCAAGGCGGGGTCAGCGCTTGCTGAACTGCTTGCGACGTCGCGCCGAACGCAGACCAACCTTCTTACGCTCGACCTCACGGGCATCACGAGTGACAAACCCGGCCTGGCTCAAAGCCGGCTTGAGAGCCGCGTCGTAATCGATCAAAGCCCGGGTGATGCCATGACGCACAGCGCCGGCCTGACCGGACTCACCGCCGCCCTGAACATTGACCTGGATATCGAAGGACTCGAGGTTGTTGGTCAGCGCCAGAGGTTGCTTGGCGATCATGATGGACGTCTCGCGACCGAAATAAGCCGCGATGTCCTTGTCGTTGATCGTGATCTTGCCTGAGCCCTTTTTCAGAAACACGCGGGCGACGCTGGATTTGCGACGGCCGGTGCCATTGTTCCATTCACCAATCATCTGAGCTCCTTAGATGTCCAACACTTTGGGTTGCTGGGCCGTGTGCGGATGCTCGGCACCGCCATAGACCTTGAGCTTCTTGATCATGGCGTAGCCCAGAGGCCCCTTAGGCAACATGCCCTTGACCGCCTTCTCGAGGGCGCGACCGGGGTGCTTGGCCTGCATATCGCGGAAATTGGTGGCCGTGATGCCGCCGGGGTAGCCAGAATGCCGGTAATAGACCTTGTCCAGGGACTTGGCACCGGTGACCCGCAATTGCGAGGCATTGATGACGACGATGTAGTCGCCGGTATCCACATGAGGCGTGTAGATGGGCTTGTGCTTGCCGCGCAAACGGAGGGCCACTTCGCTGGCGACCCGGCCGAGAACCTTGTTGGCGGCATCAATCACAAACCACTCATGCACGACCTCAGCGGGTTTTGCGCTGAAAGTTTTCATGAATGTGCTCTTGAGAAAAACCCCCAGGGGGGTCTAAAGGGCATCTACTCCACGGTCGGTGTTCTTCTATCGAGAACCTCTTAGGTGGGTTGGGCCTGCCAGGGCGGGCCTCTTCCGGCGGATACCAAACGCTGAAGAACCGAAGATTATACAAATTCTCTCTGCCCGGACCCGCCAGCCGGTCCAGGGGGCTGGGCAGCGGTTAGCATGGCAGCCATGTTCAGTTATCGCCACGCCTTTCACGCCGGCAACCATGCCGATGTGCTCAAACACATCACGCTGCTGGCCCTGATGGATTACATGACCCGCAAGGACACGGCGTTGACGGTCATCGACACGCATGCCGGAGCTGGACTGTACCGGCTGGACGGCGACCACAGCCAGACCAGCGGCGAGGCCAGCGAAGGCGTCTTGCGCCTGGCCCGAGCCCTTCAGCAGCCTTCCAGCGAGGTAGCGCTGCCCATCCAGCGCTACCGGGATCTTCTGGCCAGTCTCAATCCGGCATTTGGATCCTCAGGACAAGCGGAGGCCCTGCGCGTCTACCCAGGCTCCCCCTACATCGCCTCTCAATTCGTGCAGGGGCGCCACAAGCTCAAGCTGTTCGAACTGCATCCCACCGACTTCCGGGCTCTGTCGGGAAACATCGCCCAGCTCGAACTCGGGCGCAGCGTGTCCTGCACCCTACAAGACGGATTCGAAGCGCTGCGCCCCTTGCTACCGCCCCCCTCTCGGCGAGCCTTGGTCTTCTGCGACCCAAGCTACGAGATCAAGACCGACTATGCACGAGTGAACGCCTCGATCGCCGAAGCGCTGCAGCGCTTTCCGACCGGCACCTACGCGATCTGGTACCCCATCATTCCGCGACCCGAAGCTCACGAACTGCCCAAAAAACTCAAGACACTGACCCACCGGGCCAGCCGGCCCTGGCTGGATGTCACGCTGACCGTCAAGGGCAGCAAGCTGAAGAAAACCACCGAAGGCGAGGTTATCAGACCCGGTTTGCCTGCCAGCGGTCTGTTCATCATCAACCCGCCCTACATCCTTCATGAGGAACTCAAGTGCGCACTACCCCAGCTGGTGGCTTGGCTGGGACAGGACCGCCACGCCAGCTTTGGGCTCTCACAGGGGGCCTGAAGAGGCGGCCCCCTGGCTCACGTTCAGCTCAGACCCCGGGGCCTCGGCGCAGGCAGCCAGGTAACCGATGGAGTTTCCCGACCGGTCGATACTTTCAGCGGGCGTGCAGCCGCTCGATGATCTGGCCAACGGCTTGGAATTGATTCATGGTGTAGAAATGCAAGCCTGGCACACCTGCGGTGCACAACTGATCACACAGATCAGTCACCACATCCAGCCCAAAGGCCTTGATCGAGGCACTGTCATCACCGAAAGACTGCAGGCGTAGCCGAATCCAGCGCGGAACCTCCGCACCGCAGGCATCCGAAAAACGCAGCAGCTGGGCCGCACCGGTGATCGGCATGATGCCCGGCACCACCGGTACATCCACGCCCAGGGCCAGCGCATCATCGACAAACCGGAAATAGGCATCGGTATTGAAAAAGTACTGAGTGATGGCCGAATCAGCACCGGCTCGAACCTTGGCTGCGAAAGCCTGCAAATCGGCCTGCGGCGAACGGGCCTGTGGGTGAACCTCGGGGTAGGCGGCGACCTCAATGTGAAAGGCCGCGCCGGCCTCGGCACGAATGAAGGCCACCAGATCGCTGGCGTACTGAAACTCGCCCCCCGCTCCGTAACCACTGGGCAGATCTCCTCTCAAAGCGACCAGGCGCTTGACGCCCATGGCCTGCAACTGCGCCAACTGCTCACGCACGCGGGAACGGGTGGCCCCCACACAGGAAAAATGGGAGGCTGCCTCCACGCCCTCGGACAGGATTTCACCAACCGTGGCAAAGGTGCCTTCCTGGGTTGAGCCTCCAGCACCAAAAGTGACCGAGCAAAACTGCGGCTGATACTGGTACAACTGCTGGCGTACCCCGCGCAGCTTGAGGGCGCCCTCTGGAGTCTTGGGCGGAAAAAATTCGAAACTCAAGGGTACAGACTTCATGGCAAACCTTATGCATTCCTTCGTTCAACGCTTGCGCTTGCGGCGCGCCGGACCGGGCTGGCCCTCGTGCAAATCCCTGGGGTCTGGCGCATCGGGCTGAGGCCGCTGGCTGCGCGGCTTTCTCCGAAGGGCCATCCGTCCAGAGGGCGCTGCCTGCACCCTCCGATTCGTTGCCTCTCCAACTTTGAGGGCGTGAATGAAGAACTCGCGATTGCCATCGCCGCCCTCGATTGGCGAATCGAACCAGGACTTCACATCCAGACCCAACTCGGCGCAGCTGTCTCGCAAGCGTTTCTCCACCACGGTAAACCAGGATGCGTCCCTGACAATACCGCCCTTGCCCACCTGGCCTGGCTGCAGTTCAAACTGCGGCTTGACCAGCATCAAGGCATGCCCCCCGGACCTGAGCAACTCGACCATGGCCGGCAACAACAGGGTCAAGGAGATAAAAGACACATCGCCCACCAGTAAATCGAAAGGGGTCGGCGGCGTGCTCTCAGGCCTACCCGATGCACGGTCATGGTGCGCCCAGAACTCCTCGGCGCTGATCGACCGGGCATTGACGCCTTCGATGCAAACCACCCTCGGATCAGAGCGCAACTTCGGGTGCAATTGACCCTGCCCCACGTCAATGCCTACCACGCGACTGGCGCCGCGCTGCAGCAGGCAATCGGTAAAGCCGCCCGTCGATTGGCCCAGATCCAGGCAGGCCAGTCCGGCCACACTCAAAACTGCGCGGGTCAAAGCCCCTTCCAGTTTGAGGCCTCCACGCGACAGATACCGAGCTTCAGCAGCGTCGCCTAACTCTAGTTCGGCTGCCGGCGGAACCTCATCGCCATTCTTGGCAATCGCCTTCCAGGCTCCATCGCCTTCGCGCCAACGAACGCCTGAGGCGATCAGCCGCTGCGCCTGCGAGCGGGAGGCGGCATGACCGCGTTCAACGAGAAGTAGATCGGCACGCATCGATGACACTGGCCGGCCCCAAACAGGCAGCAGGAGCGCCGGACTTGGCGAGCCGGCAACCCTGAATCCTGACCTGGCCCGGAAGGGTATCGCCCGAATCAATACCGGTAGGTGTCGGCCTTGTAGGGGCCTTCCTTCTTCACGCCGATGTAGGCCGCCTGCTCATCACTGAGCTCGGTCAGCATAGCGCCCACTTTCTTGAGGTGCAGACGGGCCACCTTCTCATCGAGGTGCTTGGGCAGGACATAGACCCGACCGACCTGGTAGTGCTCTTTCTTGGTGAACAACTCAATCTGGGCAATGGTCTGGTTGGCAAAGCTTGAGGACATCACAAAGCTGGGATGTCCAGTGCCGCAACCGAGATTGACCAGCCGACCCTTGGCCAGCAGGATGATGCGTTTACCGTCCGGGAAGATGACATGGTCCACCTGGGGCTTGATCTCTTCCCACTGGCACTTCTCCAGAGAAGCTACATCAATCTCATTGTCAAAGTGTCCGATATTGCAGACGATGGCCTGGTCCTTCATGGCGGCCATGTGCGCGTAGGTGATGACGTTCTTGTTACCGGTAGCCGATACAAAGATGTCGGCCTTGTCCGCAGCGTATTCCATGGTCACCACGCGGTAGCCCTCCATGGCCGCCTGCAGCGCGTTGATCGGATCGATTTCGGTGACCCACACCTGAGCACTGAGCGCACGCAAGGCCTGAGCCGAGCCCTTGCCCACATCGCCGTAACCGGCGACCACGGCCACCTTACCGGCGATCATGACATCGGTGGCACGCTTGACCGCATCGACCAGCGATTCACGGCAGCCATAGAGGTTGTCAAACTTGCTCTTGGTCACCGAGTCGTTGACATTGATGGCACGCAGGGCCAACGTGCCCTTGGCCGCCATCTCGTTGAGACGCAACACGCCGGTGGTGGTTTCCTCGGTCACACCAATGATGTTTTTAAGGCGGCGGCTGTACCAGCTGCCATCCTGGGCAAGTTTGGCCTTGATGGCGTTGAACAGGCAGACCTCTTCCTCGCTGCTCGGCTGGCTGAGGACGCCCGGATCCTTTTCAGCACGGGTGCCCAGATGCATCAGCAAAGTGGCATCTCCGCCATCGTCGAGGATCATGTTCGGGCCCTCTTCCGGAGTACCGCGAGCGCCCCTGAATTCGAAGATACGGTGGGTGTAATCCCAGTAGTCGACCAGGGTCTCACCCTTGTAGGCGAACACCGATGTGCCGTTGGCCACCAGAGCGGCTGCGGCATGATCCTGCGTCGAAAAAATATTGCACGAAGCCCAGCGCACTTCGGCGCCGAGGGCTTGTAAGGTTTCAACCAGAACCGCCGTCTGTATGGTCATGTGCAACGAGCCTGTGATACGGGCGCCCTTGAGCGGTTGCGCAGCCGCGTATTCCTCACGGATGGCCATCAGGCCAGGCATCTCGGTTTCAGCGATCTTGATTTCCTTGCGACCCCAATCGGCAAGCGACAGATCGGCAATGGCGTAATCTTGGTTGTGCAGGGGCTTGAGAACAGCGTTCATGAATTTTTCTCCGGACAAAGACTGTGAGTCCCCTAAAAGGGGCCGGCCCGACTCTGTACTGTGGGATCGGATTGACTCACCCCAACAAGGCCACAGCGGGCGGGTGAGCGTCGTTGCAAAGGAAAGAAGTTTCGAGCCTAGACCACGTCAAGTGGGTTGCAACGCTCCTCGAAACCGGGGTGGATTGTAGCGGGGAACTTGAAAAGCAGCCGAGGGCAGGTACACGCAGTCCGAGCGCAGCAGAGGGATTAGCCTAGCGTCCTATTTCAACACATAGCTGGCCAATACCTTCTGGACTTCGTAGATGCTCAGTCGTTTGTTGAATTTCTTTTGAATCGGCGAGGCCGTGCCGGAAATCCAGATTTTCAGTTCAGCATCCAGATCAAATGTTCCGGCCGTCTCAATCGTGAAATGTGTGATGCTCTTGTAGGGAATGGAGTGATATTCAACCTTGCTACCGGTCACACCCTGTTTGTCCACAAGCACAAAACGCTTGTCCGTAAAGACAAAGTAATCACGAATAAGCTGGTAGGCATGTTCAACCTTCTCACCGGGGGCCAGAATCTGACCGAACTCCTGCTGAATCTGACTGTTATCAATCTTGGCCGCATTGCCCAACATTCCGTCTAGTAGTCCCATAAAGCAGCTCCTTGGCCTGACTCAAACCTGCTGGGCCAAAAGTATCGAGAGGCAGGCATCTAGACTCTCGGAGGGCGAACGACGAAAACCCGAGCGCGCGTAACGCTGCAGTCGCCCCAGCAAGAAAGCCTGCAAGAGCGAGGCCTTGAGCTGCGCATCGACCGTTGGCGTAGGAGAGGCGGCACCGGCCTCACGCAGCAACTGGCGCCACTGGGCCTCGAGCTTGTCGAAGAACAAATTCATGCGCTCCTGCAAGCGCTCATGCTCGAAAACCAGGGCATCGCCAACCATCACCCGTGTCATGCCTGGGTTTTTCTCGGCAAACTGCACCACGATTCGAGCCGTCTTGAACACCCGCGCCAAGGCGTCGGGTTCACGCTCCTGCAGCTGATTGAACAAAGAAAAGATCGAGTCCTCAATGAAATCGATCAGCGCCTCGAACATCTGCGCCTTGCTGGCGAAGTGCCGGTATAAAGCAGCCTCACTGACGCTCAGGCGAGCGGCCAGGGCGGCCGTGGTAATGCGCTCCGCCCCGGGCTGCTCGAGCATGGCGGCCAGCGCATGCAAAATTTGAACACGCCGCTCACCGGGCTTGGGGCGCTTGCGCGTGGATCCCTCTGGAGGAGCGGGGGGCGAGACAGAATCGGGCTCGGACATGGACGCAGACTCCTGACGGAGAAACTAAAACCATTCTCGCACAGGGCACTGGCCGCCAAATCACTTCGCGCGCCCATCGTCTGAGGATGGGCACGGGCACTCAGTGCGAGCGAATCATGGTGCCGAAGGCCTGGTCGGTCAAGATTTCCAGTAGCAAGGCATGCGGAACCCGGCCATCAATAATATGTACCGAATTCACGCCGCTCTTGGCGGCATCCAGAGCGCCGGCGATCTTGGGCAGCATGCCACCGGAGAGTGTGCCGTCCTCAAAAAGGGCGTCAATCTGGCGCGCGCTCAGGTCGGTTAGCAGCTTGCCGCCCTTATCCAGAACGCCCGGCGTATTGGTCAGTAGCACCAGCTTTTCAGCCTTGAGCACAGTTGCCAATTTGCCTGCCACCACATCGGCGTTGATGTTGTAGCTTTCGTTGTCCTCACCAAATCCGATCGGGCTGATCACCGGGATGAACTGGTCTTCCTGCAGCGCGCGAACCACCGAAGGGTCAATTTGGACAATGTCGCCCACCCAGCCCACATCGTGCTCTTTACTGGGATCCTTGGCATCGAGCATCTTGAGCTTGCGCGCCCGGATCAAACCACCATCCCGCCCTGTCAGGCCAACCGCCTTGCCACCGGCCTGGTTGATCAGTCCAACGATGTCCTGCTGCACCTCGCCGGCTAGCACCCATTCCACCACTTCCATGGTTTCAGCATCGGTAACCCGCATGCCCTGGATGAACTCGCCCTTTTTGCCCAATCGGTTGAGCGCCGTCTCAATTTGCGGACCGCCCCCATGGACAACCACCGGATTCATACCCACCAGCTTGAGCAAAACCACGTCTTCGGCAAAGTCGGCTTGCAAGGCCGGATCGGTCATGGCATTGCCGCCATACTTGATCACCAGAGTCTTGCCGTGGAACTTTCGGATGTAGGGCAGGGCCTGGGCCAGGATTTCGGCCTTTTCGCGCGGTGCAATTGAAGTGAGATCGGGTTCGGTGGCGCTCATGGCTGGGGAAAAAAGAAAAAGGGCTGTCGCAGCGGACAGCCCCGATTGTGCAGCACGCCCGGCGTATCAAGCCGAGCTAGCGATCAGGCCTGGATCGCGAACTCTTCCTTGGTGCGCCCTGTCGCCACCAGGGCCGACAGCCAACGGGGCATCAGCCCGCGGCCGGACCAGGTCTCACCATTGGGGCCGCGGTATTTCGCCGCAACCGGGGAACCGCCCCCACGCTTCTTGGTCAATCGCCGGCCGCCACTGGCCGCCTTGCCGACCGCCTTGGATCGCCCCTTGGGTGACTTCTTGCGGGCCGCCTCCAGGTCCTTGACGGTGATGCCAAAAGCCGACATCTTGGCCAGTATGTCCTGTACCGTGGCATCAAATTCACGAGAGCGAATATCTGCAGCCTGCTTCTGCAGTTTTTCGATTTGAGACTGAATGTCGATCAGATTACCCATGATTAATTTCCAATTTGGTTTTTGAATTCCCCATGAACCGGCGGAAATGATAAGCCAATTTGCAATATCAACCCAAACACAAGCATATTGGGCCCCAATCCTAGCCGCTCTGCGCTGAGTCTAGCGTTCAAAACAAGGAGCCCGGTCCAAGGACAAACCCCGGCGATCCTTATCCGAAACCAGAGGGTCGGACTGTAGCGGCCATTTCACACCTATTTGAGGTTCGTCCCAACGGATACAGAACTCATGGGCAGGCGCATAGTAATGGGTGGTCTTGTAGAGGAAATCAGCCATGTCACTGAGCACGAGAAACCCATGGGCAAAGCCGGGAGGTATCCATAACTGCCGCTGGTTATCCTCAGATAACTCATAACCCACCCAGTGACCAAAATACGGCGACCCGCGCCTGATATCCACTGCCACATCAAAAACCCGGCCGCGAGTGACCCGCACCAGTTTTCCTTGAGGCTGCTCGAGTTGATAGTGCAGGCCGCGCAGGACCCCCAGGCTGCTGCGGCTGTGGTTGTCCTGCACAAACTCCAGGTCCAGACCGGTGGCGTCGGCAAATTGGCGGCGGTTGAAACTCTCAAAGAAGAAACCCCGGGCATCGCCAAAGACTTTAGGCTCGATCAGCAACACATCGGGAATCGGGGCCGGCGTGATCCGCATGTTCAGAACACCGTACTTTGCAGAATCTGCATCAGGTAGCGGCCGTAGCCATTTTTCATCATGGGCTGAGCCAGTCGCTCAAGGGCCTCAGCCGATATATAACCCCTGCGGAAAGCCAATTCCTCGGGACAGGCAATCTTCAATCCCTGCCGGTGCTCAATGGTGGCGATGAACTGCCCAGCCTCCAAAAGCGACTCATGGGTACCGGTATCGAGCCAGGCCATGCCTCGCCCCATGACCTCGACATGGAGCTGGCCGCGTTCCAGATAGGCCCGATTGACATCGGTAATTTCCAGTTCACCCCGAGGAGAGGGCCGGATGGAGGCCGCGATATCGAGCACCTGCGCGTCATAAAAATACAAGCCCGTGACAGCGTAATTGGATAAAGGTCGCTCAGGTTTTTCCTCGATGCTCACCGCCCGGCGCTGGGCGTCAAACTGCACCACGCCATACCGCTGTGGATCGTGTACGTGATAAGCAAAAACCGTCGCACCATCGGCACGAGCGGTACTGTCTCTCAACTGCGCCTCCAGGTCATGACCATAGTAAATGTTGTCACCCAGGATGAGAGCCGAATGATCCTGGCCCACAAAAGATCGTCCGATGATGAAGGCCTGCGCCAGACCATCGGGGCTGGGTTGCACCGCATAACTGAGGGACAGGCCCCATTGACTGCCGTCTCCCAGCAATTCTTGAAAGCGGGGTACATCTTGCGGCGTGGAAATCAGCAATATGTCGCGAATACCTGCCAGCATCAGCGTGGTCAGGGGGTAATAAATCATCGGCTTGTCATAGACCGGCAGCAACTGCTTGGAAACAGCTTGCGTCACCGGGTAAAGACGGGTGCCCGAGCCGCCGGCCAAAATGATGCCTTTGCGCGATCTGTTCATGAGGTCCTCACAGGATTTCGCTGAGCATTCGATCGACCCCCTGCTGCCAGGGCGGCAAGCTAAGCCCGAAAGTGGACACCAGATGGCGGGTGTCCAGGCGCGAATTGTGCGGTCGGCGCGCCGCTGTCTGAAACGCGCTGCTGGGCACGGGTCTGATCTGATTGACCTTCAGCGGCAGGTCCGGTTTGAGCTGGCGCGCCCGCTCAATCACGTGGCAGGCGTAGCCATGCCAGGACGTCTGGCCTGCAGCGCTGAGATGGTAGAGGCCTGCCAAGCCTGGCTGACGCTGCAGGTCGCGCAACACCAGCGCCGTCGCGTCAGCCAGCAGATCCGCCCCGGTGGGTGCCCCGATCTGGTCATCAATGACCGTCAGTTCCTCCCGCTCGGCCGCCAGCCGCAACATGGTCTTGGCAAAGTTGCCCCCGCGCGCTGCATAGACCCAGCTGGTGCGCAGGATCAGGTGCTGCCGGCAAGCTTCCTGCACCGCCTGTTCGCCCTCAAGCTTGGTGCGACCGTACACATTGAGCGGCCCCGTCGAATCTGCCTCGCGCCAGGGCTGATCGCCACTGCCGTCGAATACATAGTCAGTGCTGAAATGAACCAGCCAAGCCCCCAGCCTCTGGGCCTGCTGGGCCAGCATCCCAGGAGCAGTGGCATTGATCAGGCGGGCGAGCTCTGGCTCTGATTCGGCCCGGTCGACGGCCGTATAGGCGGCCGCGTTGACGATGATCTGCGGCGCGAGGTCGCGGACCGTGGCCGCCAGGGCTTCGGGCCGGGTGAAATCGCCGCAGCCCTCAGTGCTGTCGAAATCCAGGGCCACCAGCTGTCCCAGCGGAGCCAGGCTGCGCTGCAATTCCCATCCCACCTGCCCGCCCTTGCCCAGCAGAAGAATCTTCATGAGCCGGCCCCGTACTGCGTTTGCACCCAGTCGCGGTAAGCACCGCTTTGCACCCGCTGGACCCAGCCGGGGTGATCCAGATACCAACGCACGGTCTTGCGGATGCCGCTTTCAAAGGTCTCTGCCGGCTTCCAGCCCAATTGTTCATGGAGACGGCTTGCATCGATGGCGTAGCGCCGATCGTGGCCGGGCCGATCGGTCACATGGGTGATCTGGGTCCGGTAGGACAGGCCATCGTCGCGGGGACGCATCTGATCGAGAAGGTCACAGACGGTGTGGACGATCTCAATATTGGCTTTCTCATTCCATCCCCCCACGTTATAGACCTGCCCGACTTGACCGGCCTCAAGCACCCGACGAAGAGCACTGCAGTGATCCTTCACATAAAGCCAGTCGCGCACCTGCAAGCCATCGCCATAGACCGGCAGGGCCTTGCCGGCCAAGGCATTGACGATCATCAGGGGGATCAGTTTTTCAGGGAAGTGAAAAGGCCCGTAGTTGTTGCTGCAGTGGGTGGTCAAAACCGGCAGGCCATAGGTGTGGTGATACGCGCGCACCAGGTGATCGCTGGCGGCCTTACTGGCCGAATAGGGGCTGTTGGGCTGGTAACGGTGATGCTCGGTAAAGGCCGGCTCACCGGGCTCCAGCGAGCCATAAACCTCGTCGGTGGAGACATGCAAAAAGCGGAAATCACGAGCCGCCTCGGCCTTCAGCGCGCCCCAGTAGTGGCGTACCGCCTCCAGCAATCGGAAAGTACCCACCACATTCGTCTGAATAAAGGCCTCGGGACCGAGGATGGAACGGTCAACATGCGACTCGGCGGCGAAATGGATCAGCGCCCGAGGTTGATAGCGCTCGAGCAAGCCGGCCATCAACTCTGCATCGGCGATATCGCCTCTGACAAAGATGTGGCGCGGGTCCGCGTCCAAGGAGGACAGGGTTTCCAGATTACCGGCGTAACTCAGACTGTCCAGATTGACCAGCGTCTCCGCCTCAGGCCGGGCAAGCCAGTCGAGAACGAAATTACCGCCAATGAATCCGGCACCGCCGGTCACAAGTAGAGTCATGAAAATACCGACTCGCCCAATGAAGGGCGGACAACCAACTGATTCTAGGCTGGCCGACTCGAATTTGGACGACCCTGGACCTTCATGCGGACCTGACCCAAAAGGTCAGGACTGTCGCGCCTGCTCAACGCATTGACCCAGATGGGCTAGATACTGGGAGGCCAGGGGCGTCGGCCGGACGTATTTGACTCGGTTGTCGGTCTCGTCTGCGATCAGTTCGACCATACCCTTAATGCGCAGAGACTTCAACCGCCGGTGCGCAGTGGTCGACGATACCTCGTCCGACAAGCCCATGACCTGCAACACCGTGATGCTTTCATCGCGGTGCCAGACCCCTGCCAGCCTGTTGAAAAGGCGCTCTTCGACCGGATCCAAATCCGGAAAATCAGGCAAATCGCGCACCGCCCGAGCCAGGTTCAGGAAGCGCACATAAACGGCCGAAAACGCATTTGTTTTACCCATGACACATCATAACGCGGGGGGTATCGGCAGGGAATACGAAATGCCCCTAATGCAAGCTAGAGTGCTTACCCTAGGCACAACAGGGTCGCTGAGGCTAAAGTCGGACGATGAAAAGGAGCGAGTCTATGAGTAGTAAAAAGTATGAAAATCCGGCCATTGAAGCAGCCGATAAAGTGAGGGAATCGGCCCAACAAATCTGGCTGGCTGGCCTGGGGGCCTTTGCCAAGGCGCAGCAAGAGGGCGGCAAGGTCTTCGAGACCCTGGTGCAGGACGGTGTGAACCTGCAGCGAAAAACGCAAGCGGTGGCGCAAGAGCGGATGGCCGAAGCCACCGAACGCATGACCGAACTGGCCGGCGGTCTGAGCGCACGCGCCGGGCAGCAGTGGAGCCGGCTTGAGACCATCTTCGAGGAGCGCGTGGCCCGGGCGCTCAGCGGCCTGGGGGTGCCCGCGGCCTCCGAGTTACAAACCCTCGCGCAGCGGGTGGCCCAGTTGGAGTCTGAACTGGCCGCCTTGAAAAAAGGCGGGCACCCCCCCAAACCGGCAAAAGCCGCCCCCTCGGTTCGCGGCAGCCGCAAGGCAAACGCCGCAACCGGACGCGCGGCAGCGAGCAAAGCCCCGGTCCGCAGGCGGACCGGCAGCGCGTAGGCCGACCCGGCTTACATCCCTTGCCGGCCTTTGCACAAAGCCGCGGCTGGGTTAGAGTGTCCTACCCAACCGCAGCCGCAGGCAGGCTATTTCATGAGCAGGAAAGCGCCCCGTCGCACCGCAGAGCGCATCCTGGAGACGGCGCTGGAGATGTTCAACCGCTTCGGCGAGCCGCACGTCTCGACGACCGCGATTTCAGCGGAAATGAACATCAGTCCCGGCAATCTCTATTACCACTATCCGGCCAAGGACGAGCTGGTCAACGCTCTGCTCGAACGCCACCGGCAATCTCTTGGGCCCCTGCTGGTGGCCAGTCATGAGGTACGGGACATCGAGGACGCCTGGTTCTTCATGCATGCACTGTTCGAGGGCCTGTGGCAGTACCGCTTTGTCTATCGCAACCTCAACGACCTGCTCAGCCGGAACCGGCAACTTGAGTCGCAACTGCAGGCGCTGATGCAACAGATGATCAGCGCACTGCAGGCCCTTCTTGATGCCCTGCGCCATGAACTGCTGAACATGAAACGTCATGAGGTCAAGCCCACGGCCACCAGCATGGTGGTGCTGCTAACCTACTGGCTGAGCTTCGAGTACGTGTGCGATCCACGCCGGGCGCTTGAGCCCGAGCATGCCCAGACTGCCCTGCTGCGCGGGGCCGGTCATGTGCTGGGGCTGCTCGGACCCTACATGGATGAAAACCACCGCGACCACCTGCATCAACTGGCCGGTGCCTACACCGGCGGGCCGACGGCCGGTGCACGCTGAGGTGCCCTCACCAATACCGACCGCATCCAACCCGACATGAACCAGACTCCCAGCTCCCCCGGGCAGGCCACGGTTCGCGGTGCATGCCCGCACGACTGCCCCGACACCTGTGCGCTGCTGACCACCGTTGAGAATGGCCGTGCAGTGCAGGTCCAAGGCAATCCTGACCATGCCCACACCGCCGGCGTGCTGTGCACCAAGGTCTCGCGCTACGCCGAACGCACCTATCACCCCGAGCGCGTGCTGACACCGCTCAAGCGCTGCGGGCCCAAAGGTAGCGGTCAGTTCCGGCCGGTGAGCTGGGCGCAAGCTCTGGACGACATCGCCACACGACTGCAAGGCCTTGCGGCAAAGGACCCGCAAGCCATCCTGCCCTACAGCTACGCTGGCACCATGGGTCTGGTTCAGGGCGAATCCATGGCCGCCCGTTTTTTCAACCGGCTGGGTGCCTCCGAACTTGACCGCACGATCTGCGCCTCGGCCGGAGCGGAAGGGCTTCGCCACACCTTGGGCGGCAAGGTCGGGATGAAGGTCGAACACTTTGCTGACAGTCGTCTGATCCTGATCTGGGGCAGTAATTCGGTCGGCAGCAACCTGCACTTCTGGCGCCTGGCGCAACAGGCCAAACGCAACGGCGCCCGCCTGATCTGTATCGATCCGCGGCGCAGCGAAACTGCCGACAAATGCCACGAGCATCTGCAGTTGATGCCGGGCACTGATGCGGCGCTGGCGCTGGCCCTGATGCACGAACTGATCGTCCATGACTGGCTCGATCACGACTACATTGACCGTTATACGCTGGGATGGCCGGCCTTGCGCGAACGGGCCCTGCAGTGGCCACCCGAGCGAGCAGCCCAGGTTTGCGGCCTGCCGGTGCAGCAAATCCGCCGGCTCGCCCGGGACTACGGTACCCTGCAACCGGCGGCCATACGCCTGAACTACGGGATGCAGCGCACCCGAGGCGGCGGCAACGCCACCCGCGCCGTGGCTTGTTTGCCCGCACTGATCGGTGCCTGGCGGCACCCGGCCGGCGGCCTGCTGATGTCCAGCTCAGGGCATTTTCCGGTGCAGCAGGCGGCACTGCAGCGGCCTGACCTGAGGCGCTCAGCCAGCCGGATCATCAACATGAGCACGATCGGAGACGATTTGCTGCGACCGGCCAGTGCATCGTTCGGGCCGCGCATCGATGCACTTTGGGTCTACAACAGCAACCCGGTGGCGGTCGCCCCTGAATCAGCCAGGGTGGCGCAAGGCTTCAGACGCGAAGACCTCTTCTGTGTCGTCCTCGAGCACTTTCTGACCGACACCGCCGATCACGCTGACTACGTCTTGCCGGCCACCACGCAACTCGAGCACTGGGACATCCATCTGAGCTACGGCCACACCGATGTGCTGCTCAATCGGCCGGCCATCGCCCCCCTCGGCCAGGCCCGCAGCAACAGCGAGATCTTCAGGCAACTGGCCCGGCGACTGAGCTTTGACGAGCCGTGTTTTTCCGATGACGACCTGACCCTGTGCCGAACCGCCTTTGGTTCACAGGTCGATTTCGAGAGCCTTTTGGATCGGGGCTTTGCCCGCCTGGAGCTACCGCAAGCGCCGTTTGCCCAGGGCAGCTTTCCTACTGCCAGCGGTCGCTGCGAATTCTTCAGCCTAGCGCTGGCCGATCAAGGTTTGGATGGGCTGCCTGATCACCTGCCGAACTTCGAATCGCCGGGGAGTTCGGACCGCTACCGGCTGGCCATGATCTCCCCGCCAGCGCGAAACTTCCTCAATTCGACCTTCGTCAACGTCAAAAGTCTTCGTGATATGGAGACCGAGCCGGTGCTGGAAATCCATCCGCAAGATGCCGCCGCGCGCCACATCAGCGACCAGGCCATCGTGCGGGTCTTCAACGACCGGGGCAGTTACCACTGCAAGGCCCGCATCAGCGACCGCGCCCGTCCCGGCCTGGTGGTGGGGCTGGGTATCTGGTGGCGCAAGATGGGACTGCAGGGTACCAACGTCAACGAACTGACCCACCAGAGACTGACCGATCTGGGCCGCGCACCCACCTTCTATGACTGCCTGGTGGAGGTGGAGGCACTCACCGTATGAAGGTGCTGCTGCTAGCGCTGACGCTGCTGCTGAGCGGTTGCAGCACCCTGGGTTTTTACTGGCAGGCTGCACAGGGGCATCTGAACCTGATGCAGGCAGCACGGCCCATTGCCCAATGGCTCGATGATCCCGACACGCCACAGCCGCTCAAAGACCGGCTACAACTGGCCGAGCGCATTCGCACCTTTGCCTCGCAGCACCTGCATCTGCCCGATAACGCCAGCTACCGCAGCTACGCCGACCTGGGTCGACCCGCAGCCGTATGGACGGTGGTGGCGGCGCCCCAAGGGTCCTTACAACCGAAATCCTGGTGCTTTCTGGTGGCCGGTTGCGTGCACTACCGGGGCTATTTCCGAGCCGAAGCCGCAGAGCGGGAGGCCCAAGGCCTGGCGGCTACCGGTCTGGAGACCGCCGTGTTTGCGGTACCCGCCTACTCGACCTTGGGCCTGCTGAACTGGGCCGGCGGCGACCCCCTGCTCAATACCTTTCTGACCCAGGGGGAGGGTGAACTGGCGCGGCTGATATTTCATGAGCTGGCGCATCAGGTGGTCTATGTGAGCGGAGACACCACCTTCAATGAATCCTTCGCTACCGCGGTCGAGCGACTGGGTGTCAGGCAATGGCTGGCGCAAGCCAGCGAGCCGACCCGAAGGGCCTATGCCCTCAGCGAGAGCAGGCGACAGGAGTGGCGAGCACTGACCGTCGATCTCAAGCGTCGGCTGCGCACGGTCTATGAGTCAGCGGCAGCCCAAGGCGCTGACCCCATGGAAACGGCGCGGGCCAGACAGACCGCCTTCGATGATTTTTCCCGTCACTATGCCTTGCTGCGGCAAGGCTGGGGCGGCTTTGGTGGCTACGACCGCTGGGCCTCACAGGTCAACAATGCCTTTCTCGCGGCCTTGGCGGACTACGAAGACCTAACGCCCGCCTTCGAAGCCCTGTTTCACCAGGCGGGCAGCTGGCCAGCCTTTTTTGCGCAGGTCAGGGCGCTGTCGCAGTTGCCCAAGGCTGAGCGTCTGCAGCGCCTGCAAGCCATGGCGCCCGTACTGACCAGCCGCAGCGATCTTGAAGACGGCGCGGCAAAATAGGTTCCTTGCAGCGCACCGACGACTAGACCATGGCACAGATTCTGATAGAACGCGAACATCCCCTGGGACTCGATCAGGCCCGACAAACCGCCGCGCAGTGGGTGCATCAGGCCCGGGAGCAATTTGCCATGGACTGTCAGGTGATCAGCACCGAAGATGGTGACGAAGTTCGCTTCACGCGCTCGGGGCTTTCAGGCACGCTCTGGGTCAGCGCGCAGCACTTCCGCCTGAAGGCCCAGCTGGGCTTTCTGATGAGCGCCTTCAAGGATCGCATCGAAACCGAAATCCGCAAGAACCTCGACGCCCTGATAGAGCGTCACAGCCCGTCATGACATCGAACGCAAACGAACCCGCTCAGCAAGGCCCGCTCAGCGGACTGAAGGTGATTGAACTGGGCCAGTTGATCGCTGGCCCTTTCGCCGCCAAGACCTTGGCCGATTTTGGGGCCGAGGTGATCAAGGTCGAACCGCCGGGCAGCGGCGATCCGCTGCGGCAATGGCGGCTGATCAAGGACGGCACCTCCGTCTGGTGGCAGGTGCAGTCGCGCAACAAACGCTCTGTGGCGCTGGACCTCAAGGCCAAGGAGGCACAGGACATCGTGCGGCTGCTGGCTGCCGAAGCCGATGTCCTGATCGAGAACTTCCGCCCCGGCGCCATGGAAGGTTGGGGTTTGGGCCCTGAGGTGTTGATGCAGCTCAACCCCCGCCTGATCATGCTGCGCATCAGCGGGTACGGACAGACCGGCCCCTACCGCGACCGGCCCGGCTTTGGCGTGGTAGCCGAGGCCATGAGTGGCCTGCGCCACCTCACCGGGGAGCCCGGTCGGGTCCCGGTGCGGGTGGGCGTGAGCATCGGCGACACGTTGGCGTCACTGCATGGGGTGATCGGTATCCTGATGGCACTGCACCACCGGCAGCGCAGCGGTCAGGGCCAGGTGGTGGATGTAGCCCTCTATGAAGCCGTCTTCAACTGCATGGAAAGCCTGCTGCCCGAATACAGCGCTTTCGGTGCCATACGCGGCCCGGCCGGCAGCGCGCTGCCCGGTATCGCCCCGACCAATGCCTATCGCTGCAGCGATGGCGGCTACGCGCTGGTTGCCGGCAACGGCGACAGCATTTTCAAGCGCTTGATGCTGTGCATCGGCCGGCCCGATCTGGCCCAGGATCCAGAATTGGCCAGCAACACGGGGCGAGTCAGACGCGTCGAGGAAATCGATGCAGCCATCGGCCAATGGACCGCACAGCGCAGCGTCGATGAGGCCTTGAGCGCACTGGAGCAGGCCCAGGTGCCTTCAGGCAAGATCTACACAGTGGCCGATATCGCCGATGACCCCCACTACGCCGCCCGTGGCATGCTCCAGCGCGTGCAACTGCAAGACGGCAGCGAGCTGAGCGTGCCCGGCTTCGTGCCCAAGCTCTCGCGAACGCCTGGAGGTCACCGCCGCAACGCGCCCGATCTGGGCCAGGACACAGACGCGGTACTCACCGAGATCGGCCTGACGGGCCCGCAGATTGCAGCCCTGCGCGAGCGCGGTATCGTCGCCTGATCGGGTCTCAAGACAAGGAATCGACCAGGGCGATGTACTGCGCCATGGCCTCCTGGCGAGGCAGGCCCTTGAGCCCATTCCAGGCATCCCACTTGGCCCGGGCCACTGGATCGGAAAAGCCCGGACGCGCTTGATCGTTGTCACCCAAACTGCCCTGCTTGTACAAGGCATAGAGCTTGAGCAGCGTGGCATTGTCCGGACGCTCGGTCCACTGGCCGGTAGCCGCGCGCGCATTTTCAAAGTCAGCTTGAAGGTTTGAAGGAGTGGTCATGCCTTCGATGCTACCAAGGAGTGGGCCAACCGAAGCGGCGCGGCCGCGCGATCCGGGTCAAAGCGGTCGATGCCCAGCACCCGACGGGGTCAAAGACGGAGCCGACAGAGCTCTGGCGTTATCAGAGCGATGATCCCGACATGAACGCCCCCCACGCTGAAACGACGTCACAAGATTCGGCCGCGCTGATCATCGGCACCGGCGCCCTGGGCTCGGCCCTGGCAGCCCAACTGCAGTCGGCCCGGCTCTACCGCCGGGTACTGCTCCTGGGTCGACGCAGCGAGCCAGCCATCGACTATGCAGAGGAGCCCCTTCTGGAGCAAGCTGCACGGTGGACACAGGCGCAATGTGAGGCTTCCAGCCTGGCCCTGCGTCTGGTCGTGGTGTGTACCGGCTTCCTGCATGGACCGGTCGGTCAGCCCGAGAGGTCCTGGCAGCACCTCCATCGGACCTACCTGTCGCACAGCTTTCTGGTGAACGCCGTGGGACCGGCTCTGGTGATCAAACATTTTTTCCCGCTGCTGCCCCGGCAGGGCGCATGCCGGGCGATTTTTCTGTCCGCCCGGGTGGGCAGCATTGCCGACAACCGATTGGGAGGCTGGTACGGCTATCGCGCCTCGAAGGCTGCCCTCAACCAGCTGGTGCGAACCGCCAGCATCGAAATGAGCCGACGCAACCGCGAGGCCGTGGTGGCAGCCCTGCATCCCGGAACGGTCGACAGCCCGCTGTCAGCCCCCTTCAGCAAGGCCGGCTTACAGGTACGCAGCGCCGAGACAGCGGCCGCGCAGATCGAGCCGGTGATCCACGCTCTGACCGCTGCCCAGACCGGCCAGTTTGTCGATGCCCAGGGGCAAGCCGTACCTTGGTAAAGGCCTGCAGCCGGTCTGCCGAAGCTCCTAATCTGGGCGGCGCCTTAGAATAGTCGGTTTCGACCCAACCACCTGACACCCCACGGAGTTCTTCATGAGCAAAAAAATTCGCGTCGAAGCCGACCGCTGCGCGCCCAGACCCGTCCTCGCGCCGGGGATGACCCGCACCAACCACCGCGGCCAAAAGAGCAGCCAGGAGCGCGGCACCTGGA
>CAZATV010000019.1:21054-41249 GCA_964488145.1 uncultured Polaromonas sp. | reverse complement strand
TCCTGCTCAACCAGAAAAGCCAGGTCTTTTGGGGCAAGCGCATTCGCACCCATTCTTGGCAGTTCCCGCAGGGTGGCATCGACCGGGGTGAAAACCCCGAGCAGGCCATGTTTCGTGAGCTGCATGAGGAATTGGGGCTCTTCCCCCATCATGTGCAGGTGCTGGCCCGAACCCGGGACTGGTTGCGTTACGAGGTGCCCGATCGTTACATCCGACGCGACGCGCGGGGCCACTACAAGGGGCAAAAGCAGATCTGGTTCTTGCTGCAGCTCATCGGTCATGACTGGGATTTGAACTTGCGCGCCACTGACCACCCCGAGTTTGACGCCTGGCGCTGGAATGACTACTGGGTGCCGCTGGATGTGGTGGTCGAATTCAAGCGGGGGGTCTATGAAATGGCGCTCAGCGAGCTCTCACGCTATGTGCCGCGTGTGGCCAACCGCGGTGAGCAGCGCAACCGTTTCATGCGGGGTGGCTCTCGGCGCGACATGAATGCTTTGGGTGGAGCGTCCTTGGATCTGCATCCGGACCAATTGCCCCCCGATGCCAGTTTTGACCCCGATCCCCAGAGGCCGCAGGGTGGGCGACCGCTGGTCGAGCCATGAGGGCCGCTTGGGTGTTGTTGGTTGGCTGGGCCTGCGGTCTGGCCCAGGCGCAGCTCTTTGGGGATTCCCAATGGCAGGAGGCGCCGGTACCCGCTCCGCCTGCCTTCAGCCTCGACCGCCTGTTGCAGTTTGAGGTCAACCCCAACTCCTCGCTGGTCTACGCCATCGATCCGCAAACCCTGAGCATTTCCCCCGCTGATCGGGTGGTGCGCTATGTTCTGGTGGCCACCAGCCCCAGCGGCGTTCGCAATGTGTTTTATGAGGGTATTCGTTGTTCAGCAGCGCAAGTGAAAACCTATGCTCGCCATGTGGATGGTCGGTGGATCGTGGCTGCCGATCCTCCGTGGCAGGATATGGCCAACCGTCCGTCGCGGCACGCCCTACAGTTGGCGCGCCAGGGCGTATGCGACAACTCGGGTACACCATCGAGTGTGGGCGACATTGTCAGAGCCCTGCGCACCGGCCCCAACGTTTCGACGCGCTAGGCCGACTGTAGTCGCCGCTGTACGTCTGCGGGTCTTTCCGAGCGATTAGCGCGAGAGCACCAGATTGGTCCGGTGCACCATTTCTGGTTCGCCGGTGTAACCGAGCAGACGTTCGAATTCGCTGGAGGGTTTGCGCAGAATCAGGCGTGCCTCGGTGCTCGAGTAGTTGGCCAGGCCGCGGGCGATTTCCTGGCCCGTTTCATCACGAATCGCGATCACATCGCCGCGCGCAAAATCGCCCTCGACTGCGGTCATGCCGATGGGCAGCAGGCTCTTGCCCTCCTCGCGCAACTTGCCGGTCGCGCCAGCATCGATCATCACCGCGCCACGCAGTTGCAGGTGGTCGGCCATCCACTGCTTGCGCGCCTGGTTCTTGGCCGTCTGTGCAATCAGCAAGGTGCCCAGTGGCTGGCCACGGCAGAGGCGTAGCAGTGCATCGGGCTCACGCCCCCAGGCGATCACGGTGGAGGCTCCCGATCCGGCAGCGCGCTTGGCTGCCAGAATCTTGGTGATCATGCCGCCCTTGCCGATACTCGATCCGGCACCGCCCGCCATGGCCTCCAGCGCCGGATCGCCAGCCCGGCCTTGCTCGACCAGCCGTGCCTGCGGGTCCTTGCGTGGGTCGGCGGTGTAGAGGCCCTTTTGATCGGTCAGGATGATCAGCAGATCGGCCTCGACCAGATTGGCCACCAAAGCGCCCAGCGTATCGTTGTCGCCAAACTTGATTTCGTCAGTGACCACCGTATCGTTCTCATTGATGACCGGTATCACGCCCAGTTGCAGCAGGCTCAGCAGCGTCGAGCGGGCATTGAGATAGCGCTCGCGATCGGCCAAATCGGCATGCGTCAACAGCACCTGCGCGCTGCCCAGACCCAGTGCGCGCAGCTTACTCTCGTAGACCTGAACCAGCCCCATCTGGCCCACCGCAGCGGCCGCCTGCAGCTCATGGATGGCACTGGGCCGGCTGGTCCAGCCCAGCCGCTTCATGCCCTCGGCAATCGCACCACTGCTGACCATGATGAGCTCGCGCCCCTGCCCGGACAACTGCGCCAGTTGCTCGCACCAGCCCCCGATGGCCTGCGCATCGAGCCCGCGTCCCTCGTCGGTGACCAGGCTGGAGCCGACTTTGACCACAATGCGTCGGGCCTGGCTCAGTACGATGCTTGCGCGCGAGACGTCCATGGCAATCAGGGGTTGGGGAATAGAGGGCTTGTCCTGGCCTTCAAGCCTGAGGGTCGGTCGCAAAACGTGGGTCCGGGGCCTCGGTCGGCTGCTCGGCTTTGTGCAGTTGCTCGATCAGCTGGTAGGCTGCACGCATGAGTGGTTCGCAGCCTTCGCGGGTCAGTGCAGATATTTCAAAGACCGGCCCCTTGAATCGGTAGCGCTTGAGGAAGTCCTTGACCACCTGTTTTCGCTGCTCAGCCGGCACCATGTCCAGCTTGTTGAGCACCAGCCAACGTGGCTTCTTGTAGAGGTTCTCATCGTATTTGCGCAGCTCTTCAACGATGGCCTTGGCCTGTGCCACCGGATCTACCCCTTCATCGAAGGGCGCCAGATCGACCACATGCAGCAGCAGGCGGGTGCGCTGCAGGTGTCGCAGGAAGAGGTGCCCCAGGCCGGCGCCTTCGGCCGCGCCCTCGATCAGGCCCGGCAAATCAGCGATGACGAAGCTTTGCTCGGGCCCCACGCGGACCACGCCCAGATTGGGGTGTAGGGTGGTGAAGGGGTAGTCGGCAATGCGTGGGCGGGCGTTAGAGACCGCCGCAATCAGGGTTGACTTGCCGGCGTTGGGCATGCCCAGCAGTCCCACATCGGCCAGCACCTTCAATTCAAGCTTCAGGTTCTTACGTTCTCCGGGCCAGCCTGGAGTTTTAGTGCGGGGTGCGCGATTGGTTGAACTCTTAAAGCGCAGGTTACCAAAGCCGCCATCGCCTCCCTTGGCGATCATCACCTGCTCGCCTGGCGTCAGCAGTTCGCACAAGACCTCACCGGTTTCCACATCGCTGAGGATCGTACCGACCGGCATTCTGAGGACAATGTCTTCGCCCTTGGCGCCGAACATGTCAGAACCTTTGCCGTGCTCGCCGTTTTTGGCCTCATGTCGACGCGAAAAACGGTAGTCAACCAGGGTGTTCAGGTTGGGGTCGGCCAGCGCATACACATGACCGCCACGGCCCCCATCACCCCCATTGGGGCCGCCGAATTCCTTGTACTTCTCGTGGCGAAACGAGATACAGCCACTGCCGCCATCGCCAGCGGCGATGTCGATGAAGGCCTCATCCACGAATTTCATAGGGTGTCCAGGTGCGGCAAACGGCTCAGTGTACTCAGGGCCGGTGGGCCGATCGCCCAAGAAAAAGCCCCGTCGGGCGGGGCTTTTCTCGAACCGCCGTGAGGGAGCCGTTTCAGGCTGGCATCACGCTGACCGTGTGCTTGCTCAACTCGCCCTTGACGGCAAACTGAACCTGTCCATCGACCAGGGCAAACAGCGTGTGGTCCTTGCCCACGCCCACATTGGAGCCGGGGTGGAACTTGGTGCCGCGCTGGCGCACAATCACGCTGCCTGCGCTGACCGTCTGGCCGCCGAAGGCCTTTACACCGAGCATCTTGGGCTTGGAATCACGCCCGTTGCGCGTAGAGCCGCCGCCTTTTTTCTGTGCCATGTTGGGACTCCTTCGGGATCAGCCAGCGATCTGGCCGATCTGCAATTCGGTGTAGTTTTGACGATGACCTTGGCGCTTTTGGTAGTGCTTGCGACGGCGCAGCTTGAAGATGCGCACCTTCTCATGCCTGCCATGGGCCACCACGGTGGCTTTGACCGACGCACCGGACACCAGGGGTGTGCCGACCTTGATCTGACTGCCGTCTCCGACGGCCAGCACCTGGTCGATCACGATTTCCTGGCCAACGTCCGCAGCAATCTGTTCTACTTTGATTTTTTCGCCGGCAGCAACTTTGTATTGTTTGCCACCGGTTTTTATGACCGCGTACATAAAAGACCTCTTTGAAAGAAAGGCTCCGCCAGCCCCACTGCCGGCAGAAAAGCTTTCTATTATAGCCGGTTGAGGCTCAGTGTCGAGCCGAGCGCTCGGTTGTCCCGGACCCGGGGGCAGGGGGTGGCTGATGGCGCTCCTGCCCTTGCCGGAGATTGCAAACAGGGAACCCCCTGCGCGGAGAACCCGCCGACCCGACATTTTGGCTCCCTATAATCCTTTGGTTTTTGTAAGGAACTTTCACTTTGTCCCTCATTGCTGCCAGTTCCGCCGCCGCCCTGGGGCTGGTCTCAGAGGACATGCGGGCCATGGATGCGGTTATCGAACGGCGCCTGGCCTCGGGGGTCCCTTTGGTCGGTCAGGTGGCTCGTTATATCGTGGCCGCTGGTGGCAAACGGCTGCGTCCGGCCCTGCTGCTGCTGATGTGTGGTGCCCTAGGCTGCCGCGATGAGCAGCGGCTCAATCTGGCCGCTGTCATCGAATTCATTCATACGGCCACCTTGCTGCATGACGATGTGGTGGACGACTCCACTTTGCGACGCGGCCGTGCCACCGCCAATGAGGCGTTTGGCAATCCGGCCAGCGTTCTAGTGGGTGACTTTCTCTATTCGCGCGCGTTCCAGATGATGGTCTTGACCCGGGATATGCGGGTAATGGAAATTCTTTCCGAGGCCACTAACGTGATTGCCGAAGGGGAAGTGCATCAGTTGATGAACACGCATGACGCCTCCTTGAGCGAGGCTGTTTACCTTGAAGTGATTCGGTCCAAGACTGCCAAACTCTTTGAGGCAAGTGCCCGTCTAGCGGCTGTTTTGTCCCGCAGCGATAAGGCCACTGAAGAGGCCTGTGCGGTCTACGGGCAGGCCCTGGGCACTGCCTTCCAGGTGATCGACGATGCGCTGGACTACGACGGTGATGTGGTGGAGATGGGCAAGAATCTGGGCGATGATCTGCGCGAGGGCAAGGTCACGCTACCGCTGATCATCGCCATGGAGCGGGCCGAGGCTGCCGACCGAGCACTGATCGCTCGCGCCATCGAAGATGGCGGAGTCGACCAGATGCCCCGCATTCTTCAAATTGTGCGGCAAAGCGGGGCGCTCGAAACGACGCGAGAGCGCGCGGCTCTGGAGGCCGGCCGCGCTGTTGCCGCAGTGTCCAGGTTGCCCGATAGCGCCTACCGCCAGGCGCTGATCGATCTGGCAGCGCAGCTCCAGCATCGACGGGCTTGAGACCTCGGTTGGAGCGGCCAAGCCTTGACGAACCGGCGGCATTTGCGAACGGTCGCGCAAGCGGGCCGATTCTTGGATCGGAGATTTTCATGAAGCGCTCAGTCCTGGGGATCTCGCTGTTGCTACTCGCTGCGCTTGAGCCTGCAGCAGCGGCCCAGCGCTGGGATGGGGTTGTGTTGGCCGATCAGGGTATGTACTACCTGGACCCGACCTCCGTCGAGCAGCAAGGTGGGATCAAGGTGCTCTGGACCCTGCTGGATTACCGAAATCCGCAGACGAGCGCCGATGGTCAAACGTATCTGTCCATGCGCGCACAGGTGCAGATCAACTGTAAAGCCAACATGGCGCGTTTGATCCACACAAGCTTCTACAGCGGCGCCATGCTCAAGGGCAAACCCGTTCAACAGCAGGGCATGCTGCGGGACTGGTACGAAATCGAGACGGATTCGCCCATGGCGCGAATCGCCCGGCGGGTGTGCTGAGGCCCACGACAGGTCAGACCCGAGCTCGTTGCCGGTTGCGTTCGACGTATCGCTTGATGGGAATCACTGATACGGCGTCCACCCTCGAGGCGTCCGCCCTGTCGGTTCATCCAGAGCCTGCTTAAGACGTTCGTGCTCTTGGCAGGGCGCTGGGCATAAGGCCTCAAGCCTTTTGAGGTGCCACAGCGCCTGCTCGCGTCGACCCAGGGTCAACATCAACTCACCCAGATATTCGTGAGCCCCACGATGGGCGGGATCAATACCCAACGCACGCTGATACGCTGCGTGCGATGCATCGAAGTGCCCAAGCTTGCGCAGGCTGTAGCCCAGCAGGTTATGGGCATCCGCATCATCAGCATGGGCTTGCACATGGGCCTGCAGCAGTGAGACTGCTTGCGCCCAATCGGCAGATGAGATGGCGGCGCGGGCCTCTCGTATGGCACGCTCTTGAGCCGGTGGGTTACGGTTGGGAACATCCACCGCGGCCAAAGGCCCCGCCAGCGAGAGCAGACCCAACAGGAGAGGCAGCGCGAACCATCGTCGGATGAACAAGGGTCGATTCATATCGGGTGAGCTTAGGCCTTCCGGTCATTGTGCTGTTGCTGGGCTTGGTAAAGACCGCTTGCTTCTTCAGGTCGACATGGATTTGTCATAGAACGTTGTTCAACTGGAAGCCGTTGCCAATCGAAGCCCTGGAGACCCAAATGTCACACCCCGATCACGAAACCCTGTCCAACACTTCCAACAACCCGCACTTCGAGGACATCCTGGCCTGCGCTCTGGTCGGCCCCAGCCGGCGCCTGATTTTGCGCGGCGGTTTGGGCCTGACCGGTCTGGCCCTGCTGCCCGGTTGCGCCAGCCTGGCCGCCGCGCCGGCCCCGGTTCAGGCCCTGCGCTTTCCTTCGCTCGAGAAGAGCCTGCTCGACGATGTGGTTTTGCCCCCAGGCTATCGCTATACGGTGTTGCACGCCACAGGGGACAGCCTGGATCCGAGACTGCCGGCTTATTCCAATGCCGGCGCTGAAACGGATGACTGGTCCAGCCGGGTCGGCGACCATCACGATGCACTGGATATTTTTTTCATGGATGAGCGCGGCCGCTACACCGAAAAAGACACGGGTCGCGCGGTGCTGGTGGTCAATCACGAGAGCTCGGCTGATGCGCATTTCATGCATCCGGCGGGCCAGACCTCCAATGGCGTAAGCGGCAAGAAATTCACCCAATTTGGGGACTGGGACCTCGGCATTCGGCCCGAACTCGAAGTGCTCAAGGAGATCAATCACCATGGTGTCTCGGTGGTGGAGATCGAGCGTGGTCCCCAGGGCTGGCGCATGAAGGCCAGTTCTCCGCTCAATCGCCGCGTGACGGCGCAGACGCCGGCTCGTATCGCCGGCCCCCGCGCCCACATCAATGACATCTGGGCGCAAATGGTCACCCGTTGGGAGCCGGCCGGCTCGATGGCCCGCGGCACCCTCAATAACTGCGGTCATGGCAAGACGCCCTGGGGCACTTATCTGGCCTGCGAAGAGAACTGGGCTTTCTATTTCCAGATGACAGACGGCGGTGTGGCCTTGCCGGCGCGCGAGCTGGCCGCACGCCGCCGCTACGGTTTACCGTCGGCGCCACCGGTAGCGGGCCAGACGCGGGCCAATAGCCAGGGCTGGCACACCGTCTCGGCCACCGATGACCGCTTTGCACGCTGGAATCTGGCGGCCGTAGGCGCCCATGCTGAGCGCGATTTCCGCAACGAGGCCAACACCTTCGGCTACAACGTGGAGATTGACCCCCTCAATCCTTCGTCTGTACCCGTCAAGCGCGTGGCCATGGGCCGCATGGCCCACGAGGGTGCCGTTTGCGGCATGCCCAAGGCCGGTCAACCGCTGGCCTTCTACATGGGTTGCGATTCGCGCAATGAGTACATCTACAAGTTCGTCAGCAGTGCTGCCTGGGATCCCAAGGATGTCGGAGGCGGCACGGTGGCGGGCGACAAGTACCTTAACGAGGGCAAGCTGTATGTGGCTCGCTTCGATGCTGATGGCCGCGGGCAGTGGATTGAACTTGACTTCGGGGACCCGCGCATTGCCAACCATGCCGCCTTCAAGTTCGCCAACCAAGGTGAGATTTACGTCCACTCTCGCCTGGCTGCCGATGCGGTGGGCGCCACCAAGATGGACCGCCCTGAGTGGGCGGCAGTCAATCCCAAAAATGGCGAGGTCTACTTCACCCTGACCAACAACAGCGCAGCCAATCGCACCCCCGGCCGGGTCGATGCGGCCAACCCGCGCGCCTACATGGATGTCGACGGCAAGCGCGGCGCGGGCAATCCCAACGGGCACATCATCCGGTTCCGTGAAGACGGCGATCGCTCTGCCGCTACCGGATTTCGCTGGGACATCTTCCTGTTTGGTGCCGAGGAGGACGCCGGCGATGCCAACTTGTCAGGGCTGAGCGCGCGCAACAGTTTCTCCTCACCCGACGGGCTCTGGTTCAGCCCCACCACTGGCATTTGCTGGATACAGACTGACGACGGCGCTATGACCGATGAGACGCATTGCATGATGCTGGCGGCGCTGCCGGGACAGGTGGGCGATGGCGGCAAGGTGATGGTCAAGAACCGCATGGTGATCAATGGCGTAGAGCAAACCGGCACGCAGGAGACTTTTGTGGGGGCGACGCTGGGCGAAGCGCGTTTGCGCCGCTTTCTGATCGGCCCCAAGGGCAGCGAGATCACAGGCGTGACCGAGGCCCCCGGTGGGCGTGCACTCTTCGTGAACATTCAGCATCCGGGTGAGGACAGCAAGTCCGTGCAGGCCCGCGACAGTCTCTGGCCGGGCAACAAGGGCTATGGCCGTCCGGGCCGGCCGCGGTCGGCCACCATCGTCATTACCCGCACGGATGGCGGCGTGATTGGCGCCTGATGCCGCAGCAGCCTGGCCCGTGCGTTTAGGACAACTCGTCCTTGATGCGCGGCCAAGTGTTGCGGATGTGCTGACCCATGGTACGTGACAGAGCCGGACCGTCGCGTGCGGCCAGGGCCTGCATCATCTGCTCGTGTTCGGCCATAGCGGCGTCCCAATGCTGCGGCTGGGAGTTACCCCGGTAGCGCAGACCTCGCATGCGCTTGCTCAGGGTGGCGTGGGTCAGTTGCAGGGTCTCGTTGTCTGACAAGGCGATCAGCGCCTGATGGATCTGCTGGTTGAGCTTGAAGTAAGCAGCCCGCTCTTTTTGCTTGTGGAGCTTTTTCATCTGCGCATGCAGATTCAAGATGGCTTCAATCCGGGGTGCCTGGGCTTGTACCGCGTGCAAGCCGGCATACTCCTCCAGCAGGGCGATCACTTCCAGCATATCGCGGGCGTCTTTGGCCGAAAAAGCCTTGACCATCGCCCCGCGCAGCGGCAGCAACTCCACCAGCCCCTCGGCCGTGAGCACCTTAAGCGCCTCGCGAACCGGAGTCCGAGAGACGCCGAACTGGCGCGCGATCTCCAACTCCTGAATGCGTTCACCAGGCCGCAGTTTCATCTCGACGATCATGTCGCGCAGGCGCTGCGTCACCGCCTCGTGCAAGGCGGTGCGGGCGATCGGTAGCCCGGGATCGGTCTCTTCCATGGCGTCGGGAAAGGTCAATGCGGGGACTGGCAAGATCAGAAGCATCAAGCTCCGAAGCAAGCTTGTTGCATCATAGTTGCCGACCCATCATAGACGCGGTCAATTCACGCTTTCTTGGCGATAGATCGTCTACTGGGGCTGTTTGACCGCCTCTTGAGGTGCTTGGATCGGGATCAGAATTTCGTTGCGCCGGAACATGGGCAGCGTCCAGGGTGGGTTGTAACGGGCCAGCTGTGGCGATCCGATCGCTTTGAGCCTTTTCTGCTCGACCCAGTCCAGGGCCTCGCGGGTCTTGGCCTCCACCCGCGAGTCGGTGGCCAATCCGGAGAAGCGGTGCGCCGCATACCACTGGCTCGGCAGTTCCCGTAACTTCACCGCCGGGTTGCGCGGCTGGGCGATGGTGGCCAGGGTGTACTGGCTGGGCATAACGAAATGAATACGCCACCGGTCGGTCGAGCCCGATGGCGTCTCGGCGATGACCGGGGCGGTCATGGCGATGCGGGTCGATTGGGGCTCTACCGTCACCGGGGCCGTCATTGCAATCTTGCTCGAGGTCTGCGCGCCCGGAACCTGGTTGTTGCCAAAGATGAAGTCGGCCAGCAATCGAAAGCCGGTGCGAGAGGCCTCGTCTCTGTCCCCACTGACCCAGGTTTCGGCGATCAGCAGGGGCGGGTAGCGCCTGAGCTCAAAATCACCTTGCGCGGTGATGATCTCGTAGCGGGGCTCTTCAACGGCCATGACAGGTGCGCCGGTCAGCAAGGCCAGCAGAGCTGCGGGCAGAAGCTGGACTACCCATCGGCCGATGAGCCCAAGCCGAGGTCGAGTCGGTCGGTCGTCTTGGAGTCGAGGAGCCCGTGGACACGGATGAGCGGTGGGGAGAGCCATCATGCTTCATGCTACCCCCAAGATCAACCCTTTGCCCGACTCAGGCGGTATGACCCCCTCGATGCCTGGCCTCAATCGGCCCATCGGATCGGCTACTGCGCCGTCGCGCACTGGCTGTGCGGCGAGGCTCCGCACCGATCCGCACGGCCTGCTCCCGTCGGGCTGCGGATCTGTCGCTGAACAGATCAGCGATGCACTCACGCAACCAGCGAAGGCCGGGGTCGCGGTGCAGCCGAGCATGCCAGAACTGATGAATGCTGCTGGGGGCCACTGCGATGGGCAGATCCCGCTTGACCAGACCATAGGGCCCAAGGATACGGTCGGCAAAGCGTTCGGGGACGGTGGCGATCAGGTCGGCGTGCTTGAGCACATCGCCCAGGGCCACATAGTGCGGGACCGTCAGCCGAAAGTGTCTTCGCAGCTTCTTGCGCTCGAGCGCCTCATCCACTCGACCGTGGCCAGTCCCGGCGGCGACCACTCGGACATGTTCAGCCTGCGCAAAGCTGCTCGGGGTGAGCCGGCCCACCGCGGCCAGCGGATGCGCCCTGCGCATCAGACCGATGTACTTTTGCCGGAACAGGACTTGCTGAAAGAAGCCGGACTGCAGTTGCGGCAGCAGGCCCAGCGCCAGGTCAATGCGCCCGGCGGCCATGTCCTCCTTGAGCGAGCTTTGCGTCACGCTGACCACTTGCAGGGTCACGCCGGGGGCCGATTGCCGCAGCGCCTCCATCAGCACCGGCAGGAAATAGAGTTCACCCACATCGGACATCGCCAAGGTAAAGCTGCGCGTGCTGCTTTGCGGCACAAAGTCCGCTCTGACCTCCAGGGCTTGTTGCAATCCGTCCAGGGCCAGGGCCACGGGTTCCGCCAGTTGCAGGGCATAGGCGGTGGGCTCCATGCCCGCCTGGGTACGCAGGAATAGCTCGTCCCCTAGGCTGCTGCGCAGGCGTCTCAAGGCGCTGCTGACGGCCGGTTGGCTCATGCCCAGCACCTGCGCCACGGCGGACACTCTTTTATGCAGCAACAGATGGTGAAACACCACCCAGAGGTTCAGATCTATGGCAGAGAGAGGCATTTATATTTGATTTTCAAATAATGATTATGAGCGGAATTCGATTTACTTCAAGACTAAAGATCCGCATCATCGGGGTTTCCATGGAGACACCATGCAGAAGACATCGCTGAACTGGGAGCGGGTTGACACCAGCCGTATTCCCTTTGCGGTCTACACCGATGAGGGCCGCCACCAAAAGGAGATGCAGCGTTTCTTCTACCAGGCCCACTGGAGCTATGTGGGTCTGGAGGCAGAGATTCCCCATCCTGGCGACTTCAAGCGCACCGTCATCGGCGAACGCTCGGTCATCCTGACCCGCGCCCTCGACGGTCAGATTCATGTGGTGGAAAACGTCTGTGCCCATCGGGGCGTGGCTTTTTGCCGGGAGCGGCATGGCAACCGCAAGGAGCTGGTGTGTCCTTATCACCAGTGGAGTTACGCCCTTGACGGTACGTTGCAAGGGGTGCCCTTCCGGCGGGGCGTGCGTCAGGATGGCAAGGTCAATGGCGGCATGCCGGCCGACTTTGATCCCAAGGACCATGGGCTGACGAGGCTGCGGGTGGCCACCCGGGGCGGGGTGGTTTTTGCTTCTTTCGATGCGCAGGTTGAGTCCCTTGAGGACTACATGGGGCCGACCATCCTGGGCTATTTCGACCGGCTGTTCAACGGTCGGCAACTGCGCATCCTGGGCTACAACCGCCAGCGGATCCCCGGCAACTGGAAGCTGATGCAAGAAAACATCAAAGACCCCTACCACCCAGGCCTTTTGCACACCTGGTTTGTCACGTTTGGGCTTTGGCGTGCCGACAACAAGAGCGAGCTGCGCATGGATGCGCACCACAGGCATGCGGCCATGATCTCCACTCGCGGCACGGCGGGGCAGGCCGACGGTGACAAGGCGCAGGTGACGCAGGTCAGCAGTTTCAAGGAAAGCATGAAGCTGCACGATCCGAGTTTTCTGGATATCGTTCCAGAGCCCTGGTGGGGTGGGCCCACGGCGGTCATGATGACCCTGTTTCCGAGCGTGATTTTCCAGCAGCAGGTCAACAGCGTTTCCACCCGTCATATCCAGCCTGACGGCCACGGTGCCTTCGACTTTGTCTGGACACATTTTGGATTCGAGGACGACACCGAGGAAATGACCGAGCGCCGGCTGCGACAGGCCAATCTCTTTGGTCCGGCAGGCTTTGTTTCGGCCGACGATGGGGAGGTCATTGAGTTTTCTCAGCGCGCCTTCGAGACCAAACCCGAGCATCGCGTGTTGGCCGAGCTCGGGGGGCGCACGGTGGAAGAGACCGAACACATGGTCACCGAAACCTTGATTCGTGGCATGTATGCCTACTGGCGCCGAGTGATGGAGGAGTGACCGTGGTGGACCTTCCAACCTGGATGGCTATTGCACAGCTCAATGCCGATTACGCCCTGGCTTTGGATTCAGGGCAGTGGGATCTGTGGCCCGAGTTCTTCACCGAGCAGTGTGTCTACAAGGTGCAGCCCCGCGAGAACCACGAGCGCGGCTTTGCCCTGGCCACCTTGTCTCTGACCAGCAAGGGTATGCTCCTGGACCGGGTCTACGGTATCTCGCAGACCATCTTTCATGACCCTTATTACCAGCGTCACGTCGTGGGCGCTGCCGTGGTTCGCAAGGTGGAGGACGGTCGCATTCATTGCGAGGCCAATTACGCGGTCTTTCGCACCAAGTACGATGAGGAGAGCACCGTCTTCAACGTGGGGCGCTACATCGACATCTTGGTGCAGACGCCGCAAGGCCTGAAGTTTGCCCAGCGCCTTTGCGTCTACGATAGCGAGATGATTCCCAATTCCCTCATCTACCCGATCTGACCATGAACGACTGGACTGACGTGGCCGCCGAGGCCGATCTTTTTGAAGGGGCCGGTATGGCGGTCCGCCCCCACGGCCATGACATCGCGCTTTTCAAGCTTGAAGAGGGCGTTTACGCGGTCGACAACTTGTGCACGCACGGTCACGCCAAGTTGTGCGATGGCTTTGTGGATGGCTACCAGGTGGAATGCCCCTATCACCAGGCGCTGTTTGACTTGCGCGATGGCTCGGTGACCTGTGGTCCTGCCACCGAGCCCGTCCGCTCCTGGCCGGTCAAGGTAGAGGGCGGACGGGTATACCTCAAACTGCAGCCCGATTGAGGACCGCAGGCCTGGGGGGTCAGGCGTCGGCGGTAAATCCGATGGCCTTGACCAGCGGCCCCCACCGGTCGGTATCGGCTTTCAGGCGCGCGGCCAGCTCGGCTGGCGAGGAGGATTTGGCCTCCAAACCCATGGCGGCCAGCCCATTGACCGTTTCCGGTGCAGCCAGTGCTGCGCGCATGGCCGTGTTCAGGCGCGCAATGACATCGTTGGGTGTTTTGGCCGGCACATAAAAGCCAAACCACTCCTCAAAGGCAAAGTCCTTGAGGCCTTGCTCCAGCATGGTCGGTGTGTTTGGCGCAAATGGGCTGCGCTTTGCACCCGTGGCGGCCAGCAGGCGGGCTTTACCTGACGCTACGTGCTGCGTGAATTCGCCGATGGGGCCACTGACCGAGGCAATCTGTCCGCCGATCATGTCCAGGATGGCCGGCTGCGTGCCTCTGAAGGGCACATGCTTGAGGTCTACCCCCGCTTGCTTGCCCATCAGCACGCCAATGAAGTGAGGCACGGAGCCGGCCGCCGGCGAGCCGAAGTTGGCCAGCGAAGGATTGGCCTTGCACCAGGCCAGGAACTCAGAGATGTTACGCACGCTGGCCGGTACCTGCGGGCCCACCGCAAAGCCAAAGTCGAAGGTGCAACCCAGCGTTACCGGCATCAGGTCGGCCACCGGGTCGTAGGGCAGCTTGCGGTAGATGTGCGGATAGACGCCCAACATGGACATCGGGGTCTGCAAGACGGTGTTGCCATCGGGTGCCGCAGCCTTGACCGCCTGCACGGCAATCTGTCCGCCAGCGCCGGTGCGGTTTTCCACCACAGCGACCTTGGCATAGCCCGGCGCAAGCTTGTCGGCCACACGTCGGCACAAGGTGTCTGAGGTACCCCCGGGCGGAAAGCCGGTAATGATTTTCAGCGTCTCGATCTGAGCCTGCGCCCAGGCCTGTTGCCCGATGGCAGCCAGCAGCGATGCTGCGCCAGCCGATTGCAAGACGTGTCTGCGATTTAGTGTCATTAAATTGTCTCCTTTGGTCAAAGTATGGATGGGGTCCAGCGACATGCCCAGGTTTGGATTTTTTCGTACTTTCTCTCGGGACGTTTTCACGGACGGCCGCAGTATAGAGATGGGCTGGCGTTTGAGTTCGTGTACCGTCCCGCACCTTAGCGTAGCGTCATCGAGGGTTGACGATCGAGCCGAAACGGTAGCCAAACAGCAGATAGCGGTGAGCCACTTCAGAGGCGGGAGCCCACTGCGTTGCAGCCCGGGCAGACCATTCCACGCTTAGGGCCAGCGTGGGTGATTTTTCCCACAAGTGCGGTCGGAGACTGCGCTGATAGCCCTCCGAATCCAGAAGCAGGTTCTGCGAGTTCAGGGTCATGGCGACAAACAGGAACAGCAGGGTGACGGTCACGACGGGGCGCCAGCGCGGTCGGCTGGTGCATAGCACGAACGAGACGGCCAAAGCGAAGTTGAGCATGGCAAACAGCAGGGACAACCCGATTACCAGAGGCGCCACGATCAGACCTCGGTAGGCCTTCTTTTCCAGCTCGGACGTATCGCCGATCGATGTGTTGCTGGCTACCCCTGGGGTTCCAGTGATCGCAAGCCACTGGGCAAACTGCTGCTCACGCTGCTGGGCGTGCAAGGCAGCGGCGGGAAAAAGCGAAACAGCAATATTCTTCTCCATGCCTTGGGGATCAGACACCAGCAGGGGCTGGCCGGACAGAGTCATCAGGAGGCTCCCCCCCAGATTGGGAGCCACCCAGACCAGGGCCAGTGCCGCCTGCTTGTCTTGCGGGCTGGCGGCCTCCACCAGGTATTCAATCAGCGTTTTCTGCACATTCCACATGATCGCAATTCCAGCGGCGATGCTCAGAAGAAATCCGACCACGCGCAAAGACAGTCGCGGACTTAAAAAGCGATGAATCAGGATGCCCAAACCAAATCCGGAGATCACACGCCCCCAGAACTCAAAGCCGGTGAGCACATCGTCTGGAGAATGATCGCCCATCGTTTGAACCAGCTGGTTGCAAAAGCTCAGTTCGACCACTAGGTAGGCCAGTGGCAGGATCAGGCCATAAATCCAGGCGGCTCGCGACAGAGCACCCTTTCGGTCTGAGGCGGGCTCATTCATGGGGGTCTTGTCATTCATCCGGGCCATGCTTTGGGGGCGCTTACGAAGAACCCGGGTCGCTATAATTTCGGGCTTGGAGGGTTACTGTAGTCGACAAAACCGCCCTCCTCTATTCGGGGTGTAGCTTAGCCTGGTAGAGCGCTACGTTCGGGACGTAGAGGCCGGAGGTTCGAATCCTCTCACCCCGACCAGATTCGTCCGCCAAGGCCCACTGACCTCTCTACGTCAGTGGGCTTTGTTGTTTCGGGGATCTGCCGTTGGCTGTGGGCAATAGATCCCACTCAGGCGCCAACCGATTCGAAGAAGGCACGAACGATGCGCGTATCGCGGCGTTCGGCCAGGCAAAGTACATGCGCGTAGGTGTAAACCTCAGTGTCGCTGATCTTCACCGCATGCAGACCTGGGCCAGGCACGTATTCCACTTCCGAAACCGCAGCGATCCCTATGCCCTGTGAGACTGCCTCACGAATCACCTCGCGGCTTTCGACCTCCATCACGACCTCGATCTCGACGCCAGCGCGTCTCAGGGCAGCATCGAGGGCCTTGCGCGTGGTCGAGCCGGGCTCACGAAGGATCATTCGTTCGTCCTTGAGTTCTGTGATGCGTATTGCCCGGCGCCGACAGAAGCGATGCTGGGAATGCACAAAGATGACCACAGGGTGCTTGGCAAAAGGCACCGATAGAAATCGATCGTCGGCGACCACTTGGGCCAGCACACCCACGTCGGCGCGGTAGCGCAACAGACCGTCGAGCACATCCTCTGAATTGCCCGCGCTGACAGAGACCTTGACGGCCGGGTAGCGTCGGTTGAATTCGACCAGCATTTGCGTCACGTGGTAGGGCCCGACAGCAGCCACGCGCAGGTGACCGCTGCGCAGTTCACCCACGTCTTCCAGCAGGGAAATCGCATCGCCCTCTAGACTGAAAATCTGCTGTGCGATCTTCATCAGGTGTTCGCCAATTTCCGTTGGCACCACTTGTCGCCCCCGCCGGAAAAAAAGCTCGACCTGATACCGGTCCTCGAGAAGCCGAACCTGCGTGGTCAGTGTCGGCTGGCTCAAATGGAGCATTTCGGCCGCCCTGGTAAAGCTACCCGTCTGAGCGACCGCGTAAAAAGAACGCAATTGCGTTAATCGCATGCAAGGGAACCCGTGGCAGCTGTTTGTCCCAACCTCGAACGGCCTGTCATCATTTCTTAGAAATCATCCATTCGTCTAAGTATAGATTTTTTGAATACAAAATCAGAAAAAAAAGAATTTGATTAATGGTACCGCAGACACCAAAGTAGGGCTCTGGATTCGCCAAGTTCTAAAAAAAGAGCACAGCGCGAAGCCAGCGCGGGATGTTGCTGTCCTCGAACGCAACATCCGAAGGGCCTGCTGGTCTGGTAGTGACTTTTAACTCGATAGGAGACATGAAATGACCCTTTCTCGCCGAACCGCTCTGAAAGCCGCTGCGGCGGCCACCCCCCTTGTCGCGCTGGGCCTGCCAGCGTCTGCACAGTCGGTGCTGACCGTTGGATTGATTCCTTCTGAAGACTCGCGCGCCATGATTGCCAACAGCCAGGCCATGATGGACATGTTGTCCAAGGCACTGGGCATACCAGTCAAGCCTTTCGTCGCAGCTGACTACAACGGCGTGATCGAAGCCTTGCGTGCAAAGCGCTTGGACATCGCCTATTTAGGACCGTTTTCCTATGTGTTGGGTGCCACGGTGGCCGATATTGAGGCCTTCGCGGTAGCAGAGACCAAGAGAGCAGGCCGCACGTTTTATCACAGCAAAATCATCACTCACAAGGACAGCGGCATCAAGACGGTACGCGATCTCAAGGGCCGCAACTTCGCTTTCGTGGATCCCAGTTCCACCTCCGGCCACCTTTTCCCGAAGGCCGGGCTGATGAAGGCTGGTTTTGATCCCGACAAAGATTTCGGTCGGGTCATTTTTTCAGGTTCACATGATTCAAGCGCGATCGCCGTACAAAACCGCAAAGTGGACGCCGCCGCAATTGCCGACCGTATCTTGGACCAAGCCATCGCCAAGGGCTTGGCCAAGGCGGAGGACATCGTGACAGTATGGAACTCCGACCCGATCCCCGAGTCACCCACTGTGTGGCGACGGGATTTGCCGGCCGACCTCAAGCGTCGTATCCAGGCGGCATTTTTGGAGGTCAAAGACATTCCGTGGTCTGACCAGGGCTTGCTCAATGGTTTTAAACCCACCAACGATGCGGCCTACAACGTGATTCGCGACACCGCCAAGTTGCTCAATCTCGACCTGAAGAAAATGAAATGATTCGCATCGAAGGGCTGGCCAAGCACTATGGTGACGTTCAGGCGCTGAAAAAGATAGATCTTGAGGTCGGTCGCGGCGAGTTTCTCGTCGTGCTGGGCGCATCAGGGGCAGGTAAGTCGACGCTGCTGCGTTGCATCAATCGTCTGGCCGAGCCAACCGCAGGAGCGGTTTGGCTCGATGGCCGGCAGACAAGCGGCGATCGCAAAGGCCTGCGCGAGCTTCGGCTCGATGTGGCCATGATCTTTCAGCACTACAACGTGGTGCCACGCTTATCGGTGCTCAAAAACGTCCTGACGGGTCGACTCGGGCGCATGCCCGCGATGGCGTCGTGGTTCCAGTTGTTTCCGCAAGCGGACATTGCGGTTGCGCAGGAATGCCTGCGACGGGTGGGGCTGGAGGAAAAGGCGCAAACGCGCACGGACAAGCTATCGGGCGGGCAGAAGCAAAGAGTCGGTATCGCCCGGGCATTGGCGCAGCAGCCAAAAGTGATCTTGGCCGATGAGCCGGTGGCCAGCCTGGATCCTAAGACCTCCCGCATTGTGCTGAACTACCTGCGAGAGGCCAGCCGGGCCTTTGGCATTACCGTCATCTGCAACCTTCATCAGGTCGAATATGCCCGTGAATTTGGCGAGCGCATTGTGGGGGTAGCCGATGGACGAATCGTTTACGAAGGGCCGCCATCCGGACTCGATCAGGAGGCCCTGTCCCGGATTTATCCCAGCGGTACCGCGCTGGAAGGCGATGAGCCTGGTTTAGCCGCAGAGCCGGCGCTGGAGGTCACATGATCCAACTTGGCCAATATCGATTTGTAATCGGTGCGGGGACCGCTTCCGGTCGCTTGGGGCAGCGGCTGGCCATCGTCATCGTTGCGGTGGCGGTACTTTGGTGGGCCGCGCTGGGCAGCCAGCTCAGTGTGGTCGAGCTCATCAAGGGCGGGCCGTGGATGGCCGACTTCATCGGAAGGATGTTCCCACCCAATTGGGAATTTATGAGCAAGTTGGTCAAGCCGGCCATCGAAACCATACAGATTGCCATCTGGGGAACTCTGCTGGGCATTGTGTTGGCGGTGCCGGTTTGTTTTTTCGCCGCCCGAAACATTTCACCGAGCACGGTTGTTTTTCATGTCATGCGACAAGTGCTCAACATTGCACGCGGCATCAATGAAATTATTCTCGCGCTGATTTTTGTTGCAGCCGTTGGTCTGGGGCCATTCCCGGGCGTCCTGGCCCTGGCGCTGCACGGGGCGGGGATGCTGGGTAAGTTCTTTGCAGAATCGATCGAAGAAATTGATCAAGGGCCCATTGAGGCATTACGCTCGACGGGTGCCGGTCCCGTACAAATCATCGTGTTCGGAGTGATGCCGCAGGTCATCACCGCCTGGATCGCAGTGATTCTGTATCGTTTCGAAACCAATCTGCGACAAGCTACTGTCCTCGGCATGGTCGGAGCGGGTGGCATTGGTTTCGAACTGGTTGGGAGCATGAAGCTGTTTCAGTATCGGGATACAGCGACCTGTATCCTGGTGATTGTTGCAATGGTCATGACCGCCGACTTTGTCTCTAGCAAGCTTCGGGCGCGCATACAGCAAGGGGGGCGATAAAGTGGCCGTGCGCTATCACAACCCTGTGCAGTCGGTGCTGGGGGCCGGTGCTCTTGAGCAGTTGCCGTCTTTACTGGACGGCCGCCGAGCGGCTTTGGTCATTTTCCCTGAGGCCCGATCGCTCGGCCTGCTGGCGCGCATCACCGTTCTGCTCAGAGGGCAGTTGGCCAGAGTGATCGAGGACATTCGCCCCAACCCCGACGTGGCGGAACTTGGGCAAACCTGGAGTCAGTTCTGGCGGGAAAGTGAGGATGGCGAGGTGCTGGTGGCAGTGGGTGGCGGAAGCGCGATTGACACCGCCAAGGTACTCATGGTGGCCAATGAGTCTCTGGATTTCGAGGAAATGGTTCGCGGGTTGGCCGGGCAGGGTCAGTTTCGCCCGACCCGATTCAGGCGACTGATCGCAGTGCCGACCACGGCCGGGACGGGCAGCGAGGTCACCCCCTGGGCCACAGTCTGGGATCGAAACGCCCAGCGCAAGTATTCCCTGCATCTGCCGCAAACCTGGCCCAGCGATGCCCTGATCGATCCACAGCTCATGTTGTCCCTGCCGGCTGGCGTCACTCTGCAAAGTGGACTCGATGCCCTGTCGCATGCCCTGGAGGCGATCTGGAATCTCAACGCCAACCCCGTCTCAGACACTTTTGCCATCAGTGCGGTCCAAGATATCGTC
>CAZATV010000019.1:0-20954 GCA_964488145.1 uncultured Polaromonas sp. | reverse complement strand
GACCGGGTTCTGGCACAGGCGCTGGGTGTCCCGGCCAGCCAGGGCCCGGCCTTCTTAGCCCGCTTCATTGGATCCTTTGGGGTCAAGACGGAATTTTCCGATTACGGTGTGTCGCACGCGGAACTGCAGGACATGGTAGCTCACGCCCTGGCCGGAGCCCGTGGTAGAAATTTCATAGGTGCCTAGGTGCCTAGGAGTCTGGGCAGCGGCAAGAGCGTAGCCCGCAATGGCTGTCGAACCGGCCGGGCTGGAGATATCGCCTTCTGCATCCAGGTACCCACCGTGGGCTCGTCGGCGCCAACCAGCGGTCCTCGGTTGTCGCCCATTTCTCTGCGACGCCTTCTGCCACCCGGACGCCTAGCGACGGACGCAGGGTCAAGCAGGACATCGATAGGGGCCCAGGATTTTTCGGCCCTGTGACACGGGGGCAGGGGTGGGGCGTTCCGCTCAAGCGCTACGTTCGGGACGTAGAGGCCGGAGGTTCGAATCCTCTCATCCCGACCAGGATTTTCTTGATGAGCCCATAGATCTTCCGAGGTGGGTGAGTTTTCCCCTCTGTGCCGAACTCGGGCGTCTTTAATGCAGTTTCACCGTCGGGTTAGTGCTTCTGCTGATCATGCGTGCCAGCGTGTAGAGCGTGGTTTTTAGAGCGCCATGGATTGCGAGCTCGTGCAGCTTGTATAGAGACAGATACATCAGCTTGGCAAAGTACCCTTCGATCATGAGGTTCTTGCCGATCAGACCGCCCATCATATTGCCCACGGTACTGAACTTGCCCAGCGAAACCAGAGAGCCAAAGTCCTTGTATCGGTAGGGTCTCAGCGCTTGGTTGGCAAAGCGACGCTTGATCTGACCCACCATATGCGTGGCCTGCTGATGTGCCGCTTGGGCGCGTGGCGGCACAACGCCAACGCGATCCCCATTCTCGTCTGAAAGCGGACAAGCAGCGCAGTCGCCGATAGCAAAAATATCGGGGTCGTGGGTGGTTTGCAGGGTGTCCCGGACAACGATCTGGTTGATGGAGTTGGTCTCCAGGCCGCCAAACTCTTTGAGGAAGTCCGGCGCCTTCACCCCCGCGGCCCAAACGACCAATTCCGAATCGATCTGGCGCCCGTCGGCCAAGCGAATGCCGGTCGGCATGACCTCCATCACCCGGGCGCCAGTGAGCACCTGGACACCCAAGCGGGTGATGAGTTCCTCAGTGGCTTGCGACAGGCGTGGCTGCAAGGCCGGCAGAATACGGTCGGCAGCTTCAATCAAGCTGACCTTGATGTCTTTGTCGACATCGATGCGGTTCAGCCCGAAAGCCACCACCTCGCGTGTTGTACGGTGCAGTTCTGCCGCCAATTCCACGCCCGTAGCGCCTGCGCCGATGATGGCGACATGAAGCTGCCGTTTGTCGATGGCCTCCACCTGGTTGTGCGCCCGGATACAGGCATTGATCATCCTGGAGTGGAATGACTTGGCATCATGCTGCGTTTCGAGCTTGAGCGCATATTGCTTGACGCCTGGGGTTGCAAAGTCATTGCTCAAACTGCCGACGCAGATCACCAGCGTGTCGTACCCGATTTTCTGGGCTGGGGTGACGGGTCGCCCGTCCTCGTCCAGATAGGGCCCCAGCTCTATGCATTTGTTCTGGCGGTCCAGGCCCTGAAGTTCACCGATCCGAAACGTGAAGTGGTGCCAGTGAGCCTGGGCCATGTAGTCGACCTCGTGATCGCCCAGGTCCATACTGCCCGAGGCGATTTCATGGAGCTTGGGTTTCCAGATATGGGTTCGGTTTCTGTCCACGAGGGTGATCAGCGCGCGCTTGCGGCGGCCATAGACATGACCCAGCCGGGTGGCCAGTTCGAGGCCCCCGGCTCCGCCGCCAGCGATGACGATTCTGTGTATTTGGCTCATTTTCAAGTTCTCGGGTCGGATCCGCAGGCCCTTGTGCTGCTTCTCGCGCTACGGCGCAAGTTGTTGGATGGGGGTGTCGATATTGCCAGAGTCGGCGGGGCTACCTTTAATTTTGCGCCATTGCCTTGCCGTAGTCGATCTATCATGGGACATGACTTCAGCAGGTTGTCCGGACATCTTTCGACCCCCTTGGGCCTGTTGCATGGTTGTGGCATTCGTTTGGGCGTTGTCGGCCGGTGACGCAAGTAGCCAGGTGAAATCCAGCAAGGTCGAAGTCCCAGTGATTGGCTCGAAATGTAACGACCGGGTTAAGGAAGTTGCCAAGGTTTGGGGTGAATTGCGTCTTCCGCCTCAATTAAATGGATCTATACCCGCTGTAGTTTTACTCCACAGCAGCGCGGGAATCGTCGGTGTTGGAGACTTCTACGCCCGGGCGCTGAACTCCGCTGGAATAGCTACCCTGGAACTTGATTCATACACGCCACGCGGCGTGCGAAGCGGAAACGATAGAAGTGCACCCGTTCTCTGCGATCGACTTGGGGATGCGTGGGGCGCACTGGTCTTCCTGGCCAAGGATGGTCGATTCAACCCCAGACAAATTGGGGTGGCGGGCTTCTCTAGCGGCGGGGCGGTGGCCGTCATGACCGGTATGGGTGTCAGGCCTGCGCGCCTGGCTCGTCACAATGATGTCTTGCCTGCCGATTTAGTCTACGCGGCGCATTTTGCGCTTTACCCGGCCTGCGCCAACATCATGGACGATCAGCAGCGCATCCGCTCATGGATTAATCCTGGACAGCCCCAGAATTGGGGCGCCACGGGAAAACCCATTCATATTGTCTCTGGCACCAGCGACGATTTCGATTTCGATCCGAAGACTGATTGCCTGCGAATGGGCAAGGAGTTTCCAGAGATTGCCTCTCACTTGACGGTCCGAATGGTTGAGGGTGCGACGCATGCGTTTGACTGGCCCAATCCACCGGCGCCGTCATACAGCCCCTTTGCGAAGGCTCAAACAGGTGGCATGGTCACCATGCGGTATTCATCGCAAGATGCTGGCGCGGCCCAAAAGGAGATGCTTGCTTTCTTTCAAGCGCAGTTCAGATAGACCGTCTGCATTGAAGCTGACAAGGCCCGACGGTCACCCCATCCGAGTCATCCCCGAGGCGGGTGGCGCATTCAACTGCAGTGGTTGTGTCCGGCCTGCAGCGATCTCCGGTCTTACTGCAGTTTGATACCAGCGTCCCGGATCAGCTTGCCGAAGCGCTCGAATTCTTGTCGATTGAGGTCGGCGAACTGAGCCGGGCTCAGGGTGGATACCTCACCGCCCAGGCCCTTGAGCCGGGCTTCAACGTCAGCGAGTTTGAGTACGCGCGCCAGCTCATTTTGCAGCCGGCTCACCACATCGGCCGGTGTGCCTGCGGTGACATAAAGCGCATACCAGGTGCTCATATCGGCACCGCGAACACCGGCCTCAGAAAGCGTGGGCACATCCGGAAGCTGAGGTGAGCGGGCTGGGGTGGTTACCGCCAGAGGCTTGAACTTGCCGGTCTTGATTTGTGCCATGGCCGAAGACGTGGTGTCGAACATCATCTGCACACTGCCGCCGATGATGTCCAGGTGCGCTTGGCTACTCCCTTTGTAGGGGATGTGCTCGCTTTTGGTGCCAGCAGCCACATCGAAGGCCTCGCCAGCGATGTGCTGGGTGCTACCGACGCCCGAAGATGCGTACTTGAATTGACCCGGCCGGGCTTTCATGGCCTTCACCAAATCGGCCACGTTGTTCACCGGGACCTGGGACCCAACCACCAAAACATTGGGTACGGTCACGATCAGTCCAATCGGTACCAAGTCTTTCAGCGGATCGAACGCAAGTTTGATCAGATGCGGGGCAATCGCCTGACCGGTGTTGGTGGCCACCAGCAGGGTGTGGCCGTCAGCGGGCGCTTTGGCCGTCATGTCGGCGGCAATCGTATTGGAGGCACCGGGTCGATTCTCAACCACGAAGCTGCCCTTGAGCCCTTCAGCGAATTTTTCGGCGAGCATGCGGGCAATGATGTCTGTGCCGCCTCCGGGACCAGCGCCAACCATCAAGCGCACCGGCTTGGAGGGGTAGCTGGTCTGCGCGAGCGCCGGCAGGGTCAGCGCAGTGACTGCTGTGATCAGTGCTGCTGTGAAGATTTTGCGATGCATCGTCTGTGCTCCTTTTTGGAAAACGCGGATGGGAAACTAGAGGCCTTAGGTCGGGGCAGAGTTCATGAATTTGTCCTGTTCATCAGGGGCGAGCCAGGCGTCGGCTTTCTCCCATTCGGCACGCCAGGTCGAAGGCATTGACCATGGCGCCCGCATTGGCCTTGCCGTCCCCGGCAATGTCGTAGGCCGTCCCGTGTGCGGGGGTGGTGATCGGTATTGGTAGACCGCCATGGACGGTCACACCATGCTCAAAGCCCAGCAGCTTCATGGCAATTTGTCCCTGGTCGTGGTACATGGTGACCACGCCGTCATAGCCTTGGTCGGCCCTCAGGGCACGTACGAAAGCGGTATCGGCTGGGAAGGGGCCGTCTGAGGGGTAACCCTTCTGTGCCGCGAGTTTTACCCCAGGCTCGATGATGCGAGCTTCTTCATCGCCATAGTTGCCGTTATCTCCGTTGTGCGGATTGAGGCCGCATACAGCGATCCTTGGGTGAGCTTTGCCGGCGGCGGTCAGTGCGCGGTGGATCATGCTGATGGCATTGGCCACACCTTCAGGCGTGAGCAGGTGGCTGACCTCCCGCAGTGCCACGTGTGAGGTGACGCGCGCCGTCCAGAGCTTTTCCAGAACGTTGAGCTCACCGCAGATGCCGTCGAAGGACAACAGTTCTGCGAACCAGCGCAGTTCATCTTCCTGGTGCATACCGCCTGCGCGCAACGCACTCTTGTTCAGCGGAGCAAAGCACAGGGCATCGGCTTGGCCGCTTGCGGCCAGCCGAGCGCCCGCTTCCAGACCTTGCAACATGAACCGCCCGTTATCGGCCCTCGCCTGGGCGCGTTCGAAGGCAGGCGCATCCGCACCCTCCCAATCATGCCAGCGCACAGCATCGGGCACGCGTAGCTGGCCGCGCTGACCGATCAGCACGACATCAGCGCGCGACAGGGTGTTCGGATCGGCTAGTAATTTTTCGACGAGCTCCGGACCGATGCCGGCGGGATCTCCGGTGAAGAGAGCGATCTTGGTTTTCATTCCAAATTAGAGTGAGCAGGTCAGTGTTATTCGGTGGCTGCGTCAGACCCTTGGGATTTGCGTGGGCTCGGCTCTGTGCAATCGAACATCGGTTGCCCTTGCGACCGGCCCGCGCGTGACAGATCCCGGAAGGGATGGTGGGCATCCACAACCGGGGCCGGGCACGCCGGTTCGATGGCGGGTCTGTCGGCGGGGGTAATCCATGAGATATCGCATTCAAGGATTGCGACTTGTAATCCGTAATTACAGACACAGAATACCCAAAACGCTCTGCGCCCCGATCGTGGTTTTCCCTGCATCAACGCAGGCGGTTTTTTCGAGGTCGGAAGGCCAGATCTTGAGCGCGCTGGCCCCATCCGCTTCAGCCGTGTCGGATCGTCTTTACACGGCCAGATAATTTGAAAAAGCCTGGAACTGCGATGACCGAGACCCTGCCCGCGCCTGCGCTAGAGCATGTCTGGAGTCTTGCGATCGCTGTTGCCCCGCCCCTGGAAATTGGTCTGACCGCGGCAGGTTTGCGTCGCGTGGAGCCAATCACCGGTGGCGCGTGGCTCGCGGCCCGCTACTTAACGGCCGGGTTTTGCCTGGCCGAGGCGCCTGTATCGGGGTGAGCCAGTGGATCCGGCCAGGGTGGCTTCCGTTGTCAGCCCCGCCTCGAGGCTGCGGGCGAGACTTGGCATTGGCTCAGTTGCAGTCAGTTTTGTTAGCACTGGCCGGCGCACTCCAGTCTCAGTATTTCTGAGTTTTTGTCGGGTGGGCTAGGGGGCTGCGTCACTAGCCAGAACGTGGGCGCGCATGAGCAGAACCTGCTCCCCATGCTGGTTGAAAGCGCGGTGCTCGAAAACGACGGTGCCACGGTGAGGATTTTTGGGCGACCTGGAAATTTCCGCCACGGTGCTGACCACCTGCAGTTGATCGCCAGGGCGCACCGGACGTGACCATTGCAACTCCTCGATCTTTTGACCGACGATGCCTCCGCGCAGCCCGATCCCGGAGTCGTGAATCAACCGGAAGCACAGACAGGCCGTCAACCACCCACTGGCCGCCAGGCCCTTGAAAAGCGACTGCTGGGCCGCCGCTTCATCGATGTGAAAAGGCTGCGGATCGAATCGTCTTGCAAAAGCCAGAGCCTCAGCTTCTTCGACCCTGAGGCTCGGTGATTCGAATCGGTCGCCCACCTTGAAGTCGCTCAGTCCGCGCATGCAGACCTCCTTCTCACTGGTTATCTATCCTCTTCCTTTACAACTTGCTCGGGTCGATCGGCAGAAGATTTCGATCATCGACTGTCCAAGGGGGGCTTAGTGGCGTCGACAAATCGCTACGATCACACTTATCTGGATGCAGGAGGTCGCAGTGTGGCGAGCCAGCCATACACATCGTCTGCCCAGACATCGGGTCGAAAGGTGGGCGTACTGTGACCGTCCTTCTGATCGAGTTGCGGATAGCGCTTGAAAGCGACCCCGCTTCGACGCGCCGCGTTTTCAAACCACTCATAGTTGGGGTCGTTGAAACGGTCTGCGGCAAAGTAGCTGTCATTTTCAAAGTAGGCCCAGAACTGGTTTTTGAACTGGCTGGCCGATTCTGCGAACGCGTCTCTGCCGTAGCCGCCGTTTTTGCTTTCGCAAACCGCTGTCCAGGCTCCGGCCAGATTGACGGCCGCCAAAACTCTCCCAGGATGCTTGGCAGCCACCTGGCTTGAGAGAAATCCCCCGCGTGAATGCCCCATCAGGATGACCTGCTTGACGCCGTATCGCTCCTCAACCCACTCCATGACTTGCAGCAGTTGTGGCACGGCGTCGTCAAGCTCACGTCGCAGGCTGGCACGATCACACCTGCCGGATTCTTCAATGAACTGTCCCTCGGACTGTCCGCGGCCCTTACGCATAAAGACCAAGACGCGATATCCCCGGTCACTCGCAATCTTGCCAATGCGCACAAACTTGGTCGAAGCCTTGATGGCCTCTTTTTTACCGCCCGTTGAACCGTGAGAAAAAACGATGACTTGGCCATTGGGTTGGCGGGGCTCATATATAAAAGCTTCGAGCTTGATGGTTTGGCCATCGGTAGGATTTTTGACTGGTATTCGGAGATCCTCCTGGGCTATCGCGGGTGATGCCACCAGGAGACAAATCAAAGCGGTGCAGATAAGGCGACTCATCGAACTTGACCCTTTTGACCATAGCAGCTGTGCCGGCCGATGCCGGAGCCACGATTTCTGCAGTTTTCCTCGCGTGCCGCATCATACTCGGCAGCCACAGCGAGATGATGGGAAACGCAATCAAGATGCCAAGGCGAGCCTCATCAGCCCAGACGAATAGCCAGACACCCCCTATTGCGGCTGGTCGGTCTAACCCGTTCGATCGGGCCGCACGCGGGCTGGCCCGGGGATCGCGCCATGTCACCCAGACCACAGCCAGGCACAGACAGGCAATGGCCACCAAGCCTGCCAAGATGCCAGCGACGAATAACTTGCCGATATCGGTTTCGGTGATGATGCCGCATATCACCAGCACGGTCGAGGGCGGAATCAGGATTCCCAGCGTGCCGCCGGAGGCGATCGCCCCTGTGGCCAGCGTGTCCTTGTAGCCATGGCGTTTCATTTTCGGGTAACCGACGCGTGACATGGCATCGTGCGCATCAGGATCTGCACTTCGGGCGCGTGGTAGGGCTGGGCGCCATCTATGCACAGCCTTTCTCCGAGGGGGGCTGCTGCCGGCGCCGCTCCCTTCAGCACGAAAGCTGTACGCGCCGATGGCGGATCAATGGCAAGAAGATCTTTGTATCGCTTTCGGATGCGGCCGACTACTTTGAGGTTTTGCACGCCGAAAAAACCTGACGCTGGCCTGTCGCGTCGAGATACCTTGTACCTGGCCATCCCGCGTAATGCCCCGGGTCTGACGGTCGAGGGGGTGTCGGGCCCTTTGGGCATTCGGGCCACCGTTTCGCGCAGCTTGTTATTTCAGGAAGTTTTTGTCCCTGATGAGGCCGCGCTTATGTCCCAGGGAATTTAATTCCAGGCGGCCAGCTGCTGGCCGCACATATTCATGACCTTGGCGCCCACTTACATGGGTATTGCGCAGGCGGCCTACGATTTCACGGAGGCCTACCCTCGCTGGGAAGTTCCGGGCACAGGCTCCTTCAAGCGCCGTCAGTTTGCCACCAAGCAAATTGCAGCGGCCGAGATGGTCATCAAGCTCGAACAGACGCGCAATTTGTTCCTGTGGACTCAATCATGAGCCGCAACGGATCACCCTGATCGCTTGTGCCCGCTCGGGTGCGGTTTTCCTGGCGCTGAACTTGCGCCTGGCGTTGCCGGAATTGCAGACGATCCTCGATGATGCACGCCCCAGGCTGCTGATCCATGATGTTCCGCATGCACCGTCGACCCTTGCCTTGCAGTGCAAGGGCCTGCAAAAAGTGCGGCTGCAGACCTTAGGCTTGAGCTCCGCGGGCGCTGACCTGAAGTTGCCGGACCTAAGCGGTCAGGAGTCCGGGTTGCTGGTTTACACCTCCGGAACGACAGGCGTGCCCAAGGGCGCCTTACATACGCAGTCGGCTTTGATGGCCAACGCGCATGCCAGCGCATGGCCCGATTCAAGCTGCCGCAACAAATCGTGTTCATGGATAGCCTGTCCAAAAATGCCTTGAGCAAGATTCAACGGCCTGTCCTGCAGTTGCAGCGGACAGACCAGATCGGGGCCTGAAATCATCGCCCTCTCTCGGCCTTAGAACGGCCTACTTGTAGCTCAGGCCTGGCTGAGTTGCCGTACGCCAGCCAGCACATGGCTCAAAGATTTGAACTCCCGCCCCACGCGATCGAGAAAGGTGTCGAACGGTCGAGAGGCAACGGCTGCCTGCGTGTAAGCGATCTGCCCCATGCGCTGGTAGTAGTCGCGTGAAACCAGGCGTGCGCGACGAACGTTCCAGGCGTCCACGAACAGGCAGCTGTCACCGATGTCGCGGTAGTCTTCAGCGCTGCGGGCACGACCGAGTTCCAAACAGATGATGTCCGGTGGCATCTTGGCGGCGTTACGGAAATGACGAGCCATCATGTGCACCAGGTAGGACTCCAGCGCCTCGTCGAGTAGCACTTGAGTTTTTCCTTCGGCAGCCATCACCATTTCCCAGCTGGCCTTGATGTAGGGTTGCCAATCCATGATTGCTCCTTTGGGTATCTGCGCGGCTCAAGATAAACCACTGTCCTCGGGCTGTCGATGCGGGGCGGCTCGGGATTTGCATGGATTGCGCGGATGGAGAGCTTCGTTTACAAATTCATGTTTGGTCAAAATGTGCGCACAGCAACTCGTTCCGGCGCATTGCCAACTGCTTTAATTTTGTAACGCGCTGATTCCTCTCCGCTGGGGTTTGCGCCATCATGGCGCATGGTCGAAAGCGTTCTACTGAGTTTGAAGGCGGCCCAAGCCGAGATGCAGGCCTTAATCAAGGCCGGCGTGGGCGATGACGGCGCGGTGGTGCGCCTGCTCGATCGTCTGTTGCAAGTGGCCCATGCGCTGAAGGCGTCCGATATACATCTGGAGCCCTATGAGGGCCTGTATCGGATTCGGGTTCGCATCGATGGTCAATTGCAGGAATGGCTGCAGCCGCCGATCAATCTTCGCGAGCGGTTGTCTTCGCGCATCAAAGTCCTGGCCCGGCTTGACATCGCTGAAAAGCGGCTACCGCAAGACGGTCGGCTGCAATTGCCTCTGCCATCGGGCCCGGCGGTGAATCTGCGTGTCAGCACTTTGCCCACCGTGCACGGGGAGAAGGTGGTGGTGCGATTCATCGACGCTGCACCGGAGCGGCTGGAACTTGAGGCTTTGGGCTACGAGACTGAGCAGCAGCAGGCGCTGCTGCAGGCGCTGCAAAGACCGCATGGCATGGTGCTGGTCACCGGACCCACCGGCGCCGGCAAGACCCTATCGATGTACAGCTGTCTGCAAAGACTCAATCGGCCGGGCGTCAATATCTGCACCGCTGAGGACCCCAGTGAAATCAATCTGGCGGGCATCAACCAGGTTAGCATCAACGAAAAGGCGGGGCTGACTTTTGCCGCGGCGCTGAGGGCCTTTTTGCGTCAGGACCCTGACGTCATCATGATCGGTGAGATCCGCGATCTGGAGACAGCCGATATGGCGCTGAAGGCGGCGCAGACGGGGCATCTGGTGTTCTCCACCTTGCATACTAATGATGCGCCGGCCACCCTCATGCGGCTGCGACAGATTGGTGTGGCGGCCCACAATATCGCAGCCAGCGTGGCTCTGGTGACAGCCCAGCGCCTGCTTCGCCGGCTGTGTCCGCATTGCCGGCAGGCGGTGCAGGCCCCACATGAACTGCTCCGACAGGCCGGATGCCCGGAGGACCTCTGGGGCAGCACGGAGCCGGTGTATCGGCCGCAGGGCTGTGCCCAGTGCCATGGAGGCTACTTGGGCCGTGTGGGCGTGTTTGAGGTGATGCCCGTCAGTGCAGCCATGGCTGAGATCGTGTTGCGCGAGGGCAGCGCAGCCGATTTGGCCCGGCAGGCTCTGGCCGAGGGCTTGATGAGCTTGCGTCAGGCTGCTTGGCGCAAAGTTAAACTGGGTCAGACCAGCATTGAAGAAGTTCTGGCGCACACCCATGCTTAGTATTCCGCCCGCGATTTCCGGCGGTCCTTTCGTGACCGGGTGTCCGGCATGGTAGCCCGGCCGATGGAGGCGGACGGCCCGTCCGGCCAAACGTCCTTTGATTGGGCGGGCCGTGACGCTCAGGGCCGTCTGCACCGTGGACGCACTCAGGCAGGCGGTCAGAACCAGTTGCGCGCCTTGCTGCGTCGACGTGGATTGCGCCCCGTCAACGTACAGCAGGTCAAGCCCCAGCGCACACGCAGGCCTTCGGCCGCTGAAATTGTTCGATTCACTCGTCAGCTGACCGCTCTGCTGCGAGCGGGCCTGCCCTTGCTCGAATCTTTGCAGATGATCGCGCGCACGCAGGCGCGTGGCGCGGTATGGGCTATGGCCGAGCAGATTCATGCTGATCTGCAAAACGGACTGTCCTTGTCGGACGCGCTGAGACGGCGCGGCGAAGTCTTCAGCGGCCTGTATGTTTCGTTGGTGCAAGCCGGAGAAGTTAGCGGTCGGCTCGATCTGATGCTCGAGCGCATCTGCACCCATCTTGAGAAAACCGAGGCGCTGGCGCGCCGGCTTCGTGCGGCGCTGACCTATCCTGTCGTGGTGCTTTCGGTCGCGGTGGCGGTGCTGGGGGTCATCATGGTGGCGGTGGTGCCGGCCTTCGAGACGGTTTTTGCCTCTTTTGGCGCTGAACTGCCTTGGGCTACGCGATGGGTCATTGGCGCAAGCCGCTGGTTTGTACAGACCGCACCCTGGCTGTTGGGGGCTGCTTTGGGCCTGTTTCTGGTGCTCTCCTGGGCCTGGCGGCGCAGCCCGGCCTTTGTGCACCGGGTCGATGAGGCCTGCCTGTCCCTGCCACTTTGGGGAGCGCTCTTGCAGGGCGCTGCAGTGGCCCGCTGGAGCCGCACGCTGGCAACGCTACTGGCTGCGGGCCTCCCGCTGGCCCAGGCCCTGCAGTCGGTGCGAGAAGTCTGCGGGCACCACAGGCACGCGCAGGCCACGGAAAGGGTGCGCGATGAGATCCTGCGTGGCAGCGGCTTGCACGCCGCTCTTTCGCAAGAACCGGTGTTTCCGCCGTTGCTGCAACAGATGAGTGCCGTCGGTGAGGAGTCGGGCACGCTCGATCATCTGCTGGAAAAAGTGGCTGATTTTCAGGAGGCCGAGCTGGACGAGCGCCTGCAGCGCCTGTCCCAGCTGATTGAGCCGGTGACCGTGCTGTTGTTGGGTCTGGTGGTGGGTGCCTTGGTGCTCTCCCTGTACTTGCCGGTCTTTCAGATGGGGCAGATCATCTGATGGCTGTCGACGTCGTGTGGCTGTGGGCTGCCATCACGGGGCTGCTGGTGGGCAGTTTTGCCAATGTGATCATCCATCGGCTGCCGCGCATGATGCAGCGTCAGTGGGACCGTGAGGCGCGCGAGTGGCTCTGCGATCAGGACGCTCAAAGCAGTCTGGAGGCCCTTGCCCCAGGCCCCGACTCTCCGTACAACCTGGCCCGACCGGCCTCGCATTGCCCGGCCTGCGGTCATCGCTTGCTTTGGCGCGAGAAAGTTCCGGTACTCAGCTTTATTCTGCTGCGTGGCCGCTGCAGCGCCTGCGGCCATGCTATCGGCTGGCGTTACCCGGCTGTTGAGCTGTGCGTGGCCGGTTTGTTTGTGGCCTGTTCTTGGCGCTGGGGTGCCCCTGTGCCGGCTCTGGCCTGGGCATTGTTTGCCTCGGCGCTGGTCGTGCTGGCTTGCATAGACTGGGATACCCAACTGCTGCCCGATGACTTGACCCTGCCTCTATTGTGGGCGGGTCTGGTGGCCAGTGCGCTGGGTTGGACGCAAATGGATCTTTCCGTCTCGCTTTGGGGCGCGGTGTGGGGTTACCTGCTGCTTTGGATCGTCCATCAAGGCTTCAAGGCGATCACGGGTAAGCAGGGCATGGGGCAGGGGGATTTCAAACTGCTGGCCGCACTGGGCGCCTGGCTGGGTTGGCCGGCCCTGGTGCCCTTGGTGCTGATGGCCTCCTTGGCGGGGCTGGTGGTGGGGCTGTCCTTGCGGGCGATGGGGCGACTGCAGGCGGGTGAGCCTTTGCCTTTTGGTCCGGCCTTGTCAGCGGCCGGTCTGGTACTGATGTTTTGGCCTGAGCGTGTGGGCGCCGGACTTGGGTTTTAGAGGAGCTCAGCATGCGGCAAACAGGCGCGTTTCGAGTCGGTCTGACCGGCGGTATCGGCAGCGGCAAGAGCACGGTGGCGGCGATGCTCGCCAGGCGGGGCGCGGTCCTGATTGATGCCGATGCGATCTCTCGGGGTTTGACTGCACCCGGCGGCGCGGCCATGCCCGCCATTGCAAAGACTTTTGGTGCGTCTTATGTGGGTGACGACGGGGCGTTGGATCGGCGGGCCATGCGTGAACTGGCTTTTGGCGACCCGCAGGCCCGCGGACGGCTCGAGGCCATCCTTCATCCGCTGATTGCGCAGGAGACGGATCGCCTGTCCCAGGCGGGTGTGGCGGCAGGGGCGCCCTGTATCGTGTTCGATGTGCCTTTGCTGGTTGAATCGGGGCGTCGCTGGCGTTCACAGGTGGATACCGTATGGGTGGTTGACTGCAATGAGCAGACCCAGATCGACCGGGTCATGAGCCGCAGCGGATGGGAGCGTGTGGCGGTCGAGCGGGTGATGGCCCAGCAGGCCACCCGCAAGCAACGGCTGGCCGCGGCTGATGCCACCGTGTTCAACGAGTCTCTGACCCTCGAGCAGCTGCAGGCTCAAGTGGGGCAGGTCTGGCAACACTTCGGGCTATCATCCTGAGATCGAGCCTACCGGTATCGAACCCACCTGATCTGCCGTGATCCTTTACGAATTTCCATTCAACGAGCGGGTGCGGACCTATTTGCGCCTGGAACACCTCTTTTTCAGGCTGGGCGATCTGATGGGCCGCCCGTCAGCCACCGATCACCACTTTGCCATCACCACACTGTTCGAGATTCTGGAGGTTGGTGCGCGCTCGGATCTCAGGACCGATGTTCTTAAAGACCTGGACAAACAGAAGTCGGTGGTGGCAGGTTATCGCGGCAATCCGGCCATTTCAGAGAAGGCCCTGGAGCAGGTGTTGGCGCAGCTCGATGCTTGCCTCCATGCCCTGCGCGAGCAGCCGGGCAAGATGGGCCAGTCGCTGCAAGACATTGATTGGCTCATGAGCCTGCGCAGCCGAGCCAGCATTCCGGGCGGCACCTGCGAATTTGATCTGCCGGCCTACCATGCTTGGAGGCACAAGAGTGCCGAGGATCGCCGCGCTGATCTCAAGCGCTGGATTGACGGCTTGCTGCCCCTGGCCGAATCGGTGGGTTTGTTGCTCAAGTTGCTGCGAGATTCCGGCGTACCGCAAAAGGTGCTGTGTTCGGCCGGCCATTACCAGCAAAATTTGCCTCAGGGCCGAAGCTTTCAGCTCATGCGGCTTCGCATCGACCCCGCTTTGGGGCTTTTCCCGGAGGTCAGCGGTAACCGGCTTGTGGTTTCGGTGCGAATGATGACGGTGCTGGACGGTCAGAGGGTGCAATCTTCGACGGAGGATGCCCCCTTGGAGATGACCCTGTGCGGCTGAAATTACACCGAGTGACAGCTTTATACGGTCTGCCATGAGCACTGCATCTGACCAGCCCCTTCCGGCGCGCCGGGTCAATTGCCCGGCCTGCGCAGGCCCGAGCCTGTATGGTCCAGACAACCCCTATCGCCCCTTCTGCTCGGCGCGCTGCAAGGGGATCGATTTGGGGGCCTGGGCTAGCGAGCAGTTCCGCCTCAAGGCCGATCCCCCGCTCGAGGGCCGGGACGATCCACAACTGCAGTAGGAGCGGCCGTGCAGGAACTCAAGATGCAGATGCTCTCTGGCTTTTTGGCGTGTGTGCTCTTGGGTCTGACCGCCAGTCCTGCTGCAGCGTCCGCACCGGGCCCTGAGGGAGCCAAGGCGGCTCCGTCGGAGGGCAAGAAACCTCAACAGCGGACCGACAGAACGCGAGTGGTGGTTCAGCCCGGATCGGGCGAAACGCCCTCGGAGCGAGCGGCCCGACTCAAGCGCGAATGCAAGGGGCTGCCCAACGCCGGAGCCTGCACGGGTTATGTCAACTAGTGCAGGCGCAGCCTATTCGCGAAAAAAAGCCGCGAGGTTGCGAACCACGCGGCTGCAGGCAGGGGACCGAACGATCAGTTAGAAGAAGGTGCCAGGAGCTGCTGCAACTCCCCGTTCTCGTACATCTCCATCATGATGTCCGAACCGCCAATGAATTCGCCCTTGACGTACAACTGCGGGATGGTGGGCCACTGACTGTACTCCTTGACGCCCTGACGGATCGCCTCATCTTCCAGCACATTGATGGTCAGCGGCTTGTTCACGCCGCAGGCCCGCAGGATTTGGATGGCCCTGCCCGAGAACCCGCACATGGGGAATTGGGCCGTTCCCTTCATGAACAGCACCACGTCTCCCGATTTGACGATCTGGTCAATGCGTTGGTGGGTATCGCTCATGGTCAGTCCTCCTTTTGTATGACTTAATTATCGGTCCTGCGCGATAGCCCCCGTCAGTTCGTCGGTATTAGGTGCCCATGACCGGCTGGCCGGCTCGGGGCCCGTGTGGGGCTTGGCTCGCCCTCCCGCCGGTGCAGCGTTCGATGCCTGCCAAGTCTCTGCGGCTCTGGACCTCAAGCCAGCCCGCATCTGCGAGCCGCTCGCGCACGGTGGGGGCCTGGTCATGGCCGTGCTCGAGCAGCAGCCAGCCGCCCGCTGCCAGTCTCGCGGGAGCCTGTCCGATCAGCAGGGTCAGTGCATCCAGGCCCTCGGGGCCTGAAGTGAGCGCCAGAGCCGGCTCATGATTGAGGGCCTGCAGGTGCAGATCGCCCTCGGCGATATAGGGCGGGTTGCTGACGATCAGATCGAAGGGACCGTCGATGCCGGTCAGCCAGTGGCCCTCCAGCCAGTGGACGGACAGGCCCAGTCGCTCGGCGTTGGCGCGGGCCACCGCCAGAGCCCCGGGGCTGACATCCAGCCCCGTTACCTGCCACTGGGGCCGGGCGTGCTTGAGGGCCAGAGCCATGGCGCCGCTGCCGGTGCCCAGGTCGATGACCCGGGCTTGCGCGGGCAGGGCCAGATCGAGTGCCCAATCGACCAACGTTTCGGTGTCGGGTCGAGGCACGAGAACGCGGGGATCCACGTGCAGGCTCAGACCAAAAAATTCTTTTTCGCCGGTCAGGTAGGCCAGGGGCTGGCCACAGCGGCGCTGCTCGCACAGGGCCTGGTAGCGCAATTGCGCCGGAGCCGAGAGCTCGTCCGATGAATGGGCCAGAAGCCATGCCCTGTCGTGATCACGTCCGAGCACGTGGAGCAGCAGCAGGATGGCGTCGAGCCGGTCGAGCCCCTGCGCCTGTGCCAGCGCCTGCCCCAGCGTCACGATGCGGCCTCTTCAAGTTCGGCCAGTTGCTCGGCCCCGCGTGCCACTTGCAGTGCGCCGATCACTTCCTCGAGCTGGCCTTCCATGATCAGACCGAGCTTGTAGAGCGTCAGCCCGATGCGGTGATCGGTCAATCGGCCCTGTGGAAAGTTATAGGTCCGGATGCGGTCGCTGCGGTCGCCGCTGCCGACCAGGCCTTTGCGCAGGGCCGCATCCTTGGCGGCCCGTTCGCTGCGTTCCTTTTCCTGGATGCGTGCCGACAGCACCTGTAGTGCCTTGGCCTTGTTGCGGTGCTGGCTGCGGTCGTCCTGGCATTCGGCCACGATACCGGTGGGCAGGTGGGTGATGCGAACGGCCGAGTCGGTCTTGTTGACGTGCTGTCCGCCAGCCCCGGAGGCGCGGAAGGTGTCGATGCGCAGTTCGGCCGGATTGATTTGTATGGCCTGGGCCTCATCCGGCTCGGGCAGCACCGCTACCGTGCAGGCACTGGTGTGGATGCGGCCTTGGGCCTCGGTGGCCGGCACGCGCTGCACCCGGTGGCCCCCCGATTCAAAGCGCAGCTTGCCGTAGGCGCCGATGCCCCTCTCGTCCGGTTGCGCCTCGATGCGAAGCACCACCTCCTTGTAGCCGCCGAGCTCGGCGGCCGACTCGCTGATCAGTTCGCAGCGCCAGCCGCAGCGCTCGGCGTAACGGGTGTACATGCGCAGCAGATCGCCGGCAAACAGGGCCGACTCGTCACCGCCTGTGCCTGCGCGAATCTCCAGAAAGGCGGCTCTGGCATCGTCCGGATCGCGCGGGATGAGCATAAGCTGCAATTGCTCGTCCAGTCGCGCGATGTCGGCCCGCGCGGTGCTGATTTCCTCTTCGGCCAGCTCGCGCAGGTCGGGATCTTCCAGCATGGCCTGCGCCTGTGCCAGATCGTCCTCACGCTGCTTGAGGCGCTGGTATTGCGTCGCCACAGCGCTGGCTTCTGCATGCTCGCGCGAGAGCCTGCGGTAACGATCCAGATCGCTCACCACGTCCGGGGCTGCCAACAGGGCGTCGAGTTCCTGCATGCGCAGAATCTGGCGGTCAAGGCTGTGGCGCAGAAAGTCTCTCATGGCAGGCGTCGGGCTTGGGCGGTATCGGGCAAGGCAGGGCGGGTTTGGGCCCCAAGGGGGCAGGCCATCAGGGCCGGTTACGGGGGGCCGCGCCGTCACCGGCGCGAGCGGCGATCGGCCGGCGCCGCTAGAGGCCGTTGGGATCGCGCGGCGCCTGTCCGCGCAGAAAGAGGCGGCTGACGGTATGGGCGGTGTTTTCCAGCTGCTCACCCTGGCTGCCATGTAATTCGGCCATGGCACCGTGCAGCATCTTCTGGGTCAGGCCCCGGGACAGCGCTTCCAGAACCGCCTCGACCGGTTCGCCCTTGGCCAGCATCTTGCGGGCGCGCGACAGCTCGGCGCTGCGCCATTGATCGGCCTGGGCATTGAGCTGCTGAATCAGCGGCACCGTTGAGCGCTGATGCAGCCAGTGCATGAAATTCTGTACGCCTGCGTCGATGATCACTTCGGCCTGAGCCACCGCAGCTTGTCGGTTGTCTTTGCCGGTCTGCACCACTCGGGCCAGATCGTCCACGGTGTAGAGATAGACGTCCTGCAGCTTCTTGACTTCTGGCTCGATGTCGCGGGGTACGGCCAGATCAACCATGAACATGGGCCGGCGTTTGCGCTCTTTCAGGGCCCGCTCGACCGCCCCAAGACCGATGATGGGCAAGGTACTTGCGGTGCAGCTGATGACGGCATCGAATTGACCCAGGCGCCCGGGCAGTTCAGCCAGTGCCATCACTTCAGCGCCGAAGCGGCCGGCCAGCTTTTCGCCGCGCTCGAGCGTCCGGTTGGCAATGGCCATGGATTTCGGTCCCTTGGCTGCAAAGTGCGTCACCGCCAGATCGATCATCTCGCCGGCGCCCACAAATAGAACCCGGATCTTGCCGAGATCCTCAAAAATCTGGCCGGCCAGTCGCACCGCGGCAGCAGCCATGCTGATGCTGTGCGAGCCCACCTCGGTGCTGCTGCGCACTTCCTTTGCCACCGCGAAAGAGCGCTGAAAGAGCTGGTGCAGGGTGGTCCCCATGGCGCCGGCCTCATCCGCCGCGCGCACTGCCTCCTTCATCTGACCCAGGATTTGCGGTTCTCCGAGCACCATCGAGTCCAGGCCGCTGGCCACTCGGAAGGCGTGGCGGGCGGCATCGCCATCATGCAGCGTGTAGGTGTGTTGGCGCAGCGCATCGGGCGAGACGCCACCGCTTCGGGCCAGCCAGCTCAGGGTGGGATCAATTTCGGCTTGCTCGCTGGCGCAATAGATTTCGGTCCGATTGCAGGTGGACAGCAGGGTGGCCTCCGGCTGCCTCTGAAGTGCCGACCTCAACCCTTGCAGAGTAGGTGCCAATTGATCCAGAGCAAAGGCAAAGCGGCCCCGCAGATCGAGAGGCGCCGTTTGGTGGTTTAGCCCGAGGGCCCAGACAGGCATCGTTAAATTATAAATTTGTCGCGACTTTGGGCAATCTATACGATCGCAGATGTCAATTTAAATTGACAAATTGATTCGAAATAAAGGGTTTACCCTTGTTTCTGGGTCGACGGAGCCTGCCCTGAAGCTGGCTGTGGTGGTGGCTGTCGGGCCTTGCGGTTTAATTCGATGCAGTCTGCACCTGTGGTCGGTCTTGCTCCTGTCATGACGCCTTACCTTTTCACCGTTCACCTGCTCAATCTATTGGCGCCTGCGGTGCTGTTGTCTTTGGTGATGGCTTGGGGAGCTCCGAGGTTGCCGGGGTGGCGCGGCGTACGGCCCTGGGTCGCCACTTCCCGGGGGCGTTTCGTGTGGGGTTTGGCGCTCAATCTGCTGGTTCTCGGCATTAGTCTGCTGCTGGGTTCGCCCGGAAAGATGCAGGTATATGCCGCGATGCTGTTGGTTTCGGCTGTGGCGCATTTCTTCATGTTGCGGGGCTGGAAGCGCTGAGCCGCGGGCAGCGCCCCGGCTTTGCCTTGGCCCTTGCTGGGTCTCTGGAGCCCTCGGCCTGCCTCCTGAAGGGGCCTGCGTTAACATGGTCGCGCAGAGAACCTGTTGTTGTCTGCCACTGTCTCCTGCGCCCGTTTGGGTGCGTCCCTGCCTCATGAACGCTCCCGCTGCTGCCCATCTCCTGAACGTCGTGGACGGTTCTGCTGGCTTGACACGGGCCCGACAAGGGCCCCGTATCCGCGAGATCCCGTACAACTACACCTCCTTCTCAGACCGCGAGGTGGTCATTCGCGTGCTTGGCGGCGCAGCCTGGGATTTGCTCGATCGATTGCGCGAGGAGCGCCGCACCGGCCGATCGGCCCGTATGCTCTATGAGGTTCTGGGTGACATCTGGGTGGTGCAGCGCAATCCGTATTTGCAGGATGACCTGCTGGACAACCCTGGGCGTCGTCGCCTTCTGGTCGAGGCCATGGAACACCGGCTCGGCGAGGTGCAAAAACGACGTACGCCCGAACAGGACGTTGAACGCGATCGTATCGTTGGTCAATTACTCGATTTGGCACGCGCGGCGGTCGAGCGCTTTGCCCAGACTTTTGAGCAGGTGGCGCAGTTGCGCCGGCAAACCGAACGAAAGCTGCGCAAATACACCGACCGCGACAACATCAAGTTCGATGGGTTGTCCCGCGTCTCGCATGTCACGGACGCCACTGACTGGCGGGTTGAATATCCCTTTGTGGTGCTCACGCCCGACACCGAGGCGGAGATGGCCGGTCTGGTCAAGGGCTGCATCGAACTGGGCCTGACCATCGTCCCGCGGGGCGGCGGCACGGGGTACACCGGTGGTGCCATTCCCCTGACCTGGAAGTCGGCGGTGATCAATACCGAAAAGCTTGAGGCCATGAGCGAGGTCGAGCATGTTCTACTGCCCGGCTTGAGCGAGTCTGTGCCCACGGTCTGGACCGAGGCCGGTGTGGTCACGCAGCGCGTGGCCGACGCGGCCGAGCGCGCGGGTTTTGTTTTTGCGGTCGATCCGACCTCGGCCGAAGCCTCCTGTATTGGCGGCAATATCGCGATGAATGCGGGCGGAAAGAAGGCGGTGCTTTGGGGTACGGCCCTGGATAATCTGGCGTCCTGGCGGATGGTCACCCCTGATGCCGGTTGGCTGGAGGTGGTGCGGATCGGTCATAACCTGGGCAAGATTCACGATGCCGAGACAGCCAGTTTCGAGCTGCGCTATTTCGAGGCCGATGGGCGCACGCCCGTGCGTACCGAGCGCTTGGACATTGCGGGCAAGTCCTTTCGCAAGGAGGGACTGGGTAAAGATGTCACCGACAAATTTCTTTCGGGCCTGCCGGGCATCCAGAAGGAAGGTTGTGATGGCCTGATCACCAGTGCCCGTTGGGTGGTGCATCGCATGCCCGAACACACCCGCACAGTGTGTCTGGAGTTTTTCGGTCATGCTCGCCAGGCTGTGCCTAGCATTGTGGAGATAAAGGACTTCATGTTTGCCCAGCAGCGCAAGGGTGGTGCGATTCTGGCGGGGCTGGAGCATCTGGACGACCGGTACCTCAAGGCGGTGGGTTACACCACCAAGGCCAAGCGCGGAGGCCTGCCCAAGATGGTGTTGATCGGTGACATCGCTGGCGATGACGCCGACGCTGTCGCGCGGGCCGCCTCCGAAGTGGTGCGAATTGCCAACTCGCGCAGCGGTGAGGGTTTTGTGGCCATCAGCGCCGAGGCGCGCAAGAAGTTCTGGCTGGATCGCAAACGCACGGCGGCCATCAGCCGGCACACCAATGCCTTCAAGATCAA
>CAZATV010000018.1:0-44426 GCA_964488145.1 uncultured Polaromonas sp. | reverse complement strand
CCATGGTTGAGAAACTGAGCGCCGTCAAGGGCATGAATGACATCCTGCCGCCCGAGTCGGCGCGTTGGGAATGGTTGGAGGATAAGGTCCGGGATCTGATGGCCCGCTACGCCTACCTCAACATTCGAACGCCCATTCTTGAACACACCCGGCTCTTCGTGCGCAGCATCGGCGAGGTGACGGATATCGTCGAGAAGGAGATGTATTCCTTCGAGGACCGTGCCGACAAGCACGGTCAGGCCGATTCCCTGACCATGCGGCCGGAGAACACGGCCAGCGTGGTTCGCGCGATCACGGAACACAACCTGCTTTATGAGGGCGGCAAGCGTCTGTACTACATGGGGCCGATGTTTCGCCGTGAGCGTCCCCAGCGCGGCCGCTACCGCCAGTTCCATCAGATTGGCGCCGAGGCCCTGGGCTTTGCCGGCCCTGACGTCGATGCAGAACTGATCCTGCTGGCCGCTGCCCTTTGGCGTGAAATCGGTCTTGGCGATTGGCGCCTGGAGATCAACTGTCTGGGGCAGCCCGAGGAGAGGGCTCGTCACCGCGAGCAGTTGATGGCCTATCTGGAGCGTCATGTCGAGCAGCTCGATGAGGAGGCGCGGCGGCGCCTGCACAGCAACCCGTTACGGATCTTGGACACCAAGAATCCCCTGATGCAGGATCTGGTGAATCAGGCCCCGCGCCTGATTGATTTTCTTGGCCGTGATTCCCTGGCGCACTTTGAAGGCCTGCAGTCCATGCTCGATGCCGGCGGCGTGCGCTGGACGATCAATCCGCGCCTGGTGCGTGGGCTGGACTATTACAACCTGAGCGTTTTCGAGTTTGTTACCGACCGGCTGGGCGCGCAGGGCACCATCTGCGCGGGCGGACGCTACGATGGCTTGATGGCCCAGATGGGGGGCAAAGGTGCTCCGGCGGTGGGTTGGGCACTGGGGGTCGAACGGGTGCTCGAGTTGCTCAAGGAGCAGGGCGAAATCGGGCATCCCCCGGCGCCCGATGCCTTTGCAGTCATCCCCGATGCGGCCTCGGTGCCTCGGGTGTTGGCCTGCCTGCAGGCTTTGCGCCAAGCGGGTGTGAGCGTTCAGATGCACGCCCCCGCGGGCGGCCAGGCGCAGGGCATGGGTAGCATGAAGTCCCAGTTCAAGCGTGCGGATGCCAGCGGGGCGCGCTTTGCGCTGATCTTCGGCGCCGATGAACTCGCCCAGGGCGCCGTAGCCGTCAAGCCCCTGCGCGGCCCCCAGGATCAGGCGCAGGTTCTCGAACCTCTAACCGAGGTGCAGCGCTGGGCCAGTCGCCTGTTGACCCCCGGGTGATCCCCGTGCGGCCCTTTTCAGGGCGCACCCGCCTACAATGCCCGCTCCGACCGGAGCTTGGCTTCGGAATCCCGTTTCCCTGTTTGACCTGGCGCCCAAGCGCCCCCATCCATGGCCAGTCCCCTCGACCTGCAAGAGCAGGAGCAGATTGAAGACATCAAGCATTTCTGGAAACGCTACGGGAATGTGATCACCTGGGCGCTGATTGTGGTGCTGGGTGCCTTTGCAGCGTTCAATGGCTGGCAGTACTGGCAGCGCAAGCAGGGCGCTGAGGCCGGGGTCATGTACGACCAAGTAGAGGCTGCGGTCGGGGCTGGCGATCTGACCCGGGTGGAACGGGCGCTGTCCGACATCAAGGAGCGGTATGGCAGCACCACCTTTGCCCATCAGGCGGCTTTGTTGGCCGCTCGCGCCTACTACGACAAGGGCAAAGGCGATGAGGCCAAGGCTGCCCTCAAATGGGTGGTGGAGAAGGCCTCCGACGAAGGACTGCGTGCCACGGCCCGTCTGCGTCTGGCTGCGCTGGCCATTGAAACGAAGGCTTACGATGAGGCGCTGTCGCAGTTGGCCGCCAGCATGCCCACTTCCTTTGCTGCGCTGGCCCACGACCGCCGCGGCGATGTTTATCTAGCCCAGGGTAAGCCCGCTGAGGCGCGAGCTGAATACCGCAAGGCCTATGACGGCATGGAAGACTCGGTTGAGTACAGGCGGCTGGTTGAAGTCAAACTCAATGCCTTGGGTGTGGATGTCTCTCCGACGCCGGCTGAGGTCAAGAAATGAAGCGCGTTTTTTTGGCCGCTGGTTGGCTATTACTGCTTGCGGCGTGCTCGACCGGTTCACCGCGGCCCAAACCGGCCGATTTGCCGGCCATCACTCCGACGGTTGTGGCCCGACAGGTCTGGGCGCAGCGTTTGCCGGGCATTGACTACCCTGCCTCGGTGCAGGTGCATGGCGGTCGCGTGGTGATTGGCGCAGGCGATGGCACGCTGGTCGAACTCGATGCGGCCTCGGGTCGCGAAATTTGGCGCGCCTCTGTGGGTGCCCCGCTGGCAGCGGGCGTCGGCAGCGATGGCCGTACGGTTGCGGTGGTCACCCGGGCCAACGAATTGGTCGCCCTGCGTGAGGGCCGGGTGGCCTGGCGTCAGCGTCTGCCCGCGCAGTCTTTCTCGGCGCCGCTGGTGGCCGGTGCGCGGGTGTTTTTGCTCACGGCCGATCGTGCGGTGACCGCCTTCGACGGACAGGGTGGACAACGCCTTTGGAGCCAGCAGCGCCCGGGCGGCGATCCGCTGGTGTTGCGTCAAAACGGCGTCATGCTTGCGGTGGGCGATACCCTGCTGGTCGGACTAGGCGGTCGCCTGTCGGGGCTCAACCCGTCCAATGGTTCGGTGCGTTGGGACGTACCGCTGGCGACGCCACGAGGGATCAATGAAATCGAGCGTCTGGTCGATCTGGTCGGTCCCGCAGCCCGGCAAGGGTCGGTGGTTTGTGCCCGCGCCTTTCAGGCGACGGTGGCGTGCATCGATGCCCAGCGCGGCGTGCTTCAGTGGAGTCGGCCTGCTGACGGTGAGGTCGGCCTGGCATCTGATGAGCGGCTGCTCTTCGGCACCGAATCGGATGGGCAGGTTCAGGCCTGGCGGCTGGCCAATGGTGAGCGTGCCTGGAACTATGACCGACTGCGCTTTCGCGACCTGACCGCGCCGCTGGTGATCGGTCGTTCGGTGGCCGTTGGCGATCTTCAGGGTTTTGTGCACCTGCTCTCGCGCGAGGATGGCACCCCGCTGGGGCGTATCAGCACCGATGGATCGGCGGTTGTAGCCACCCCGGTGCTGGTGGATCAGACCCTGGTGGTGGTGACCCGTTCGGGCGGTGTTTTCGGTTTTCTGCCGCAGTAAGGCCGGAACCACCGTCCTTGGATCGCAACACCCTTCGATGAAACCGGTTCTTGCCCTGGTGGGACGGCCCAACGTGGGCAAGTCCACGCTCTTCAACCGGTTGACCCGCTCGCGCGATGCCATCGTGGCCGATCACGCAGGGCTGACTCGCGATCGCCATTACGGCAATGCCCGTTTGGGCCAGCAAGCCTTTATCGTGATTGATACCGGAGGCTTCGAGCCGACGGCTGAGTCGGGCATTTACCGCGAAATGGCTCGGCAGACGCGGCAGGCGGTGGCCGAGGCCGATGCGGTCATTTTCGTGGTGGATGCGCGTGAAGGCCTGTCGGCGCAGGATCATGATATTGCTGCCTATCTGCGCAAGCTGGGTAAACCCACGGTTCTGGTAGCCAACAAGGCCGAAGGTATGAAGTCCGGCTCGCAGCTGGCCGAGTTCTTCGAACTCGGCCTGGGCGAGGTTCTGCCCGTCTCGGCATCGCATGGTCAGGGGATCCGTGGCATGGTCGAGGTGGCCCTGGCACGGCTGGAACTGCCCGACCTCGGAGATGAAGAGGATGCGACCGAGGAAGCGGCTGGCGTGATCCGGCTGGCGGTGGCCGGGCGCCCCAATGTGGGTAAATCGACCCTCATCAATACCTGGTTGGGCGAGGAGCGGCTGGTGGCTTTTGATCTGCCGGGCACCACCCGCGATGCGATCCATGTCCCCTTTGAGCGCGATGGCCGGCACTTTGAACTTATCGACACCGCCGGCTTGCGCCGCAAGGGCAAGGTCTTCGAGGCGATCGAGAAGTTCTCGGTGGTCAAAACTCTGCAGGCGATCGAGGGAGCCCATGTGGTCTTGCTCATTCTCGATGCCACCCAGGGCGTAACCGACCAAGATGCCCACATTGCCGGCTTTATTCTGGAAAGTGGGCGCGCCGCGGTGCTGGCCGTCAATAAATGGGATGCGATCGACGCCTACCAGCGCCAGATGCTCGAACGCTCGATCGAAACCCGGCTGCCCTTCATGAAGTTTGCTTCCCTGCACCGGATTTCGGCGATCAAGCGGCAGGGTCTGGGACCTTTGTGGGCATCTATCGTGCAGGCTCACGCAGCGGCTTTCCGCAAGATGTCGACCCCCTTGCTAACCCGTTTGTTGCTTGAGGCTGTTCAGTTCCAGCAACCGCAGCGCTCGGGCCTGTCGCGGCCCAAGATGCGCTACGCCCACCAGGGTGGCATGAATCCGCCGGTGATCGTGATCCACGGCAATTCGCTCGATCAGGTGAGTGCCGCCTACAAGCGCTATCTGGAGGGTCGTTTTCGCAAGGAATTTGACCTCGTCGGCACGCCCCTGCGCATCCAGATGAAGACGGCGCAGAACCCCTACGCCAATAGGTCGTCAGACTGATCTGACACAGCTGCGGGCCTGACGTGTGGTAATGTGTGAATCTCCTTCTTTTCTTGAACACGGAGAATATCGTGAGCAATAACAAAGGTCAGCTCTTGCAAGACCCCTTTCTCAATACCCTGCGGCGCGAACATGTGCCCGTTTCCATCTACCTGGTCAACGGCATCAAACTGCAGGGGCAGATCGAATCCTTTGACCAGTATGTGGTGTTGCTGCGCAACACGGTGACTCAAATGGTCTATAAGCACGCGATTTCGACCATCGTGCCGGGCCGGGCGGTCAATTTTTCCGCTTCCGAGGAAGGTCCAGCGTCCTGAGCGCCTCATCCTCGCTGCCCAAGGCTCCGCCGTCGGTTTTGCTGGTTGGCGTTGATCTAGGGCTGCCCCATTTCGACGCCGAGCTGGCGGAACTGGGCCTGCTGGCCCAGACGGCCGGCCTGCATCCCGTGGCGCGCATGACCTGCAAGCGCAAGGCCCCCGACGCCGCTTTTTTTGTCGGCAGTGGCAAGGCCCAGGAGATCAAGGCTCTGGCGGAGGAGACGGGCGCCTCTGAAATCCTGTTCGATCAGGCCCTCAGCCCGGCTCAGCAGCGCAACCTCGAGCGCAGCCTTGAGCTGCCTGTCAACGATCGAACCCTGCTGATTCTTGAAATCTTTGCCCAGCGGGCGCGTAGCCACGAGGGCAAGTTGCAGGTCGAGTTGGCCCGGCTGCAGTACCTTTCCACCCGTTTGGTGCGGCGCTGGTCGCACCTGGAGCGTCAGGCGGGCGGTGCCGGCCTACGCGGAGGGCCGGGTGAGAAGCAGATCGAACTGGACAAACGCATGATTGGCGAGGCGATCAAACGGACCAAGGAGCGTCTGGCACGTATCAAGCGTCAGCGCCAGACTCAGCGGCGACAGCGGCAGCGCCGGGAGACATTCACTGTCTCCCTGGTTGGCTACACCAATGCCGGCAAGAGCAGCCTGTTCAATGCCTTGGTCAAGGCTCGCGCCTACGCGGCCGATCAGTTGTTTGCTACGCTCGATACCACCACCCGGCAACTGTATCTGGGGCCGGCCGATGGGGGCGGGCCCGATTGTTTTGTCACCCTGTCTGACACCGTCGGATTCATCCGGGATCTGCCCCACGGCCTGATCGATGCCTTCGAGGCTACCTTGCAGGAGGCGGCGCAGGCCGATTTGTTGCTGCATGTGGTCGATGGTGCCAATCCGGACCATCCGGAGCAGATATCCGAGGTGCTCAAGGTTCTGGACGAGATCGGAGCCGGCCATCTGCCTCAGGTGCTGGTGTTTAACAAGCTCGATGCGATGGCGCCCCAGAGCCGACCTTTGAGCTCGCAGCCGTCTGCGCTGCCCTCGGTCTGCGGTGCGGACACCGTCCGGGAGCGGATTTTCGTGAGCGCTCGGACCGGAGAGGGCTTGGGCGCCTTGCGGCAATTGTTGCTTCGTCACGCCTTGCCCGCCGCCGCGATCGCCGGGCCGCAGGCGGGGTTTTGCTCGCCCGAGGCGGGTGGACGACGCGGTTTAGGCACAATGGCAATCACAGAATAAAAATCCTCCTCCGATCATCATGAAGCTCAATCCTGTGCTGCAGACGTTCGTGGCCTGGCCGCAGCGGCTGTTTCTGCGCGTGCGCGGCATGTTCAACCTCAACGATTCGCGCTGGGGTCGGGATGAACCGTCCACGGGAGACTCGTCTAACCCCGGCCCCTCCGACCGGCCAAGTGCGCCCGTGCCGCCGCCCGCCACGCCGCCATCGCCCCCCAGTGGGTCGCCGCAGCGCCCCAACGGGTCAGCGGGACAGCAGGGGCCCACGCAAGGCCCTCCCGACCTCGATGAGCTTTGGCGTGACTTCAATCGTAAGCTCGGAGGTCTGTTGGGCGGGCGCCGGGGCGGCGGTGGCCGTCCTGGAGGCGGTTCGGGTGGGGGCGGTTTTCGTCCGCCTGACATGAAAAGTGCCGGTATCGGTGCGGGCCTGATCGCTGTGATCGGCTTGCTCATTTGGCTGGGTACCGGGTTTTTCATCGTCCAGGAAGGTCAGCAAGCGGTGATCACCCAGTTCGGCCGCTATCACAGTACGGTGGGAGCCGGTTTCAATTGGCGTCTGCCCTATCCCTTCCAGCGCCACGAGATGGTGGTGGTGACCCAGATCCGCTCGGTGGATGTGGGTCGCGACACCATCATCAAGGCCACCGGTCTGCGAGACTCGGCCATGCTGACCGAAGACGAAAACATCGTTGAGATCAAGTTCGCGGTGCAGTACCGCCTGAACGATGCGCGGGCTTTCCTGTTTGAAAGCAAGGATCCGGCGGCCACTGTGGTTCAGGCCGCCGAAACGGCCGTCCGTGAGGTGGTGGGCAAAATGAAGATGGATTCGGCCCTGGCCGAGGAGCGCGATCAGATCGCTCCCCGGGTGCGTACCCTGATGCAGACTATTCTGGATCGCTACAAGGTGGGTATCGAGGTGGTGGGCATCAACCTGCAGCAAAGCGGCGTACGACCGCCTGAGCAGGTGCAGGCTGCCTTTGATGATGTGCTCAAGGCCGGCCAGGAGCGTGAGCGCGCCAAAAATGAGGCCCAGGCCTACGCCAACGACGTGGTCCCGCGCGCGGTGGGCTCAGCGTCGCGGCTTCAGGAGGAGGCTCAGGCCTACAAATCCCGGATCGTGGCGCAGGCGCAAGGTGATGCGCAGCGCTTCCGCTCGGTACTGGCCGAGTATCAGAAGGCTCCCCAGGTCACTCGCGAGCGGATGTACGTCGATACGATGCAGCAGGTTTTTACCAACGTCAGCAAGGTCATGATCGAATCCCGTCAAGGGTCCAATCTGCTGTACCTGCCCTTAGACAAGCTGATGCAGGCTACGACCACGGGCACACCTGAACCCGTCCTGAACCCGGCGATGCCGGCGCCGGCATCGCCAAACTCATCGTCTGCGGCCGGCGGGGCTGACTCGCGCGGTCGCGACGCCTCAAGAACCCGCGAGCGCGACGGACGCTGAAGGGTAATCGACCATGAACCGTATCGGATTTATCGTTTCTTCGGCGCTGGTGCTGCTGGCCTTTTTGGGCTCCACGCTTTTCGTGGTGGACCAGCGTCAGTTTGGCGTGGTTTACGCACTCGGTCAGATCAAGGAGGTCATTACCGAGCCTGGTTTGAACTTCAAGCTACCGCCGCCGTTCCAAAATGTCTCATACATCGACAAACGGCTTTTGACCCTCGACAGTACCGATCCGGAGCCCATGCTCACTGCTGAAAAGCAGCGGGTGGTGATTGATTGGTATGTCCGCTGGCGCATCACCCAGCCCAGTGACTACATTCGCAATGTGGGTTTGGATGAGCGTACCGGTGCCAACCAGCTCAGCCGCGTGGTTCGCAATGCCTTCCAGGAAGAGATTAACAAGCGCACCGTCAAGGATTTGCTCTCGCTCAAGCGCGAGCAACTGATGACCGATGTGAAGACCGAAGTCCAGCAGGCGATCAAAGGTACCAAGCCCTGGGGCGTGGAGATCGTCGATGTACGGATTACCCGCGTGGACTACGTGGAGGCCATCACCGAGTCGGTTTACCGTCGTATGGAGGCCGAGCGTAAGCGGGTGGCCAATGAGCTGAGGTCAACCGGCGGGGCCGAAGGCGAAAAAATTCGTGCCGACGCTGATCGGCAGCGCGAGGTCACCATCGCCAATGCTTACCGCGATGCACAAAAGATCAAGGGCGAGGGCGATGCCGAGGCGGCGCGCATCTATAACGAAGCCTTTGGGCGAGATCCGCAGTTTGCCCAGTTCTACCGGAGTCTGGAGGCCTATAAGGCCAGCTTCAACAAGAAGTCGGATCTGATGGTGATCGACCCCTCGTCGGAGTTTTTCCGCGCCATGCGGGGCTCCGGTGCTGGCCAGGCGCAGCCCAATCCGCCGCGCCGCTGATCGGTCCGGGCCTTGGACAGCAGCACGTTCTGGCAGGCGCTGGCGCTGGTTCTTGTGATCGAGGGTCTGCTACCCTTGCTGGTTCCCGACCGCTGGCGCCATACTTTTGAGCAGTTGCTCCGTCTCAGCGATGGGCAACTGCGGTTCTTTGGTCTGATCAGCGTCAGTCTCGGTCTCCTGGCGCTGTGGTTGCTGTCCTGAGGCTGGAGGCGGACTGCCGGCCAGTAGAATGCCGGCTTTAACAGCTCATCCGCACTGCGATGCCTGCTCGGTCCTCGTCCTGGCAACTGCCGGACCAAATTGCTGATGTCCTGCCCTCGGAGGCCCGTCACATAGAAGAGCTCAGGCGGCGGCTTCTCGACAGCGCGCGCAGCTACGGCTACGAGCTGGTCATGCCCCCGCTGCTCGAGCATCTGGACTCCCTCCTGACGGGCACCGGCGAAGCGCTCGGGCTGCAGACCTTCAAGCTGGTTGATCAGCTCTCCGGGCGAACCTTGGGTTTGCGTGCTGACACCACGCCGCAGGTGGCTCGAATCGATGCCCATCTGCTCAACCGCGACGGTGTGACCCGTCTTTGCTACTGTGGTCCGGTGCTGCATACCCGGGCCGACCGCCCCCATGCCACCCGCGAGCCGCTGCAGTTCGGCGCGGAAATCTACGGTCATGCCGGCCTGGAGGCTGATCTAGAGGTTCAGGGCTTGGCGATCGAGGCCTTGCGCGCGGCTGGCTGCGGTGCGCTCCAGGTCGATATGGCCGATGTGCGTATCGTCAACGCGCTGCTGGCTGGCGCCGGACTGAGCGCAGTGGCCCAGGCCCGTATTCATGCGGCTCTGGCGGCCAAGGATGCGACGGAGCTCAAGGACTTGCTCGAGCGGCAGCCGGGTCTGCCGGCAGCTTCGGCGGCTGGTCTGAAAGCTTTGTTGCATCTTTACGGCGACCGTAAGGTTTTGGCCGAGGCTAGGCGGGCTTTGGCTGGGGTGGAAGGTGTTTCGGATGCCCTAGATGAGTTGGGGCGGCTGGCAGCGCAGCTTGCCGTCCTTCATCCGGATCTGGTGCTCAGCTTCGACTTGGCCGACCTGCGCGGCTACGCTTACTACAGCGGCGTCCGATTTGCCATTTACGGGCAGGGCGAGGAACTCGCGCGCGGTGGGCGTTATGACGAGGTCGGTGCAGTTTTCGGACGCAAGCGGCCTGCCGCTGGGTTCAGTCTGGATCTCAAGGAATTGGTCAGCGTTCTGCCCGCGAGGCCCCTGCGTGCGGCCATCAGGGCGCCCTGGAGCGAAGATCCTGTGGTCAGACAGGCCATTGCCCGCCTGCGCCAGGAAGGCCACACCGTCGTGTGTGTTCTGCCGGGTCATGAGCACGAAGTCAATGAGTTTGACTGCGACCGTGAATTGGTTCACGCTGCCGGCCATTGGGTCGTACAGGCCCTCGATCGCGCTGCCTGAAGGCGGCGCACCCATTTCCCCATAAGCGAAATATCCATATGACACACGAGCAATCTGCCACGCCTGGACGCAATGTGGTGGTGGTGGGCACCCAATGGGGTGACGAGGGCAAGGGCAAGTTGGTGGATTGGCTGACTGAAAAATCCCAGGGTGTGGTGCGATTCCAGGGCGGACACAACGCCGGCCACACCTTGGTCATCAATGGCGTGAAGACCGCGCTGCACCTCATCCCCAGCGGCATCATGCGCCCGGGCGTGCGGTGTTATATCGGTAACGGCGTGGTGCTGTCGACAGCCAAGCTGCTCGAAGAAATCGAGGGCCTTGAAAAAGCGGGTGTACAGGTGCGCTCGCGGCTGCGCATCAGTGAAAGCTGCCCACTCATCTTGCCCTTCCATGCGGCACTGGATGTGGCGCGCGAGGCGGCCAAGGAGAAAGCGGGTACGGCCAAGATCGGCACCACCGGCCGCGGTATCGGACCGGCCTATGAAGACAAGATTGCCCGGCGTGCCTTGCGCGTGCAGGATCTACGTCACCCGCAGCGCTTTGCCGATAAGCTGCGTGAGCTGTTGGATCTGCACAATTTTGTGCTCACCGGCTACCTGCAGGCTCCTGCCGTCGATTTTCAGGGGGTCTACGATGAGGCGATGCGCCATGCCGAGCTGATCAAGCCCATGATGGCCGATGTCTCGCGCGAGCTCAATGAGGCCCACAGGGCCGGGGCCAATCTCCTGTTTGAAGGCGCGCAGGGCACCTTGCTCGATGTGGATCACGGCACCTACCCTTTCGTCACATCGAGCAACTGCGTGGCCGGTAATGCGGCGGCCGGTTCAGGCGTGGGACCCGGGTTGTTGCACTATGTGCTGGGTATCACCAAAGCCTACTGCACCCGGGTGGGCGGCGGCCCTTTTCCTACCGAGTTGGATTGGCAGACTCCGGGGACGGTGGGCTATCACTTGTCGACTGTAGGTGCCGAGAAGGGCGTGACCACCGGGCGCAGCCGTCGCTGTGGCTGGTTTGATGCAGCCCTGCTCAAGCGTTCGGCTCAGGTCAATGGACTGTCGGGTCTGTGCATCACCAAGCTCGATGTCCTCGATGGTTTGCAGGAACTCAAGTTGTGCGTGGGCTACCGGCTCGACGGCCGAACGGTGGATATCCTGCCCATGGGGGCCGACGACATCGCCCGTTGTGAGCCGATCTACGAAACCTTGCCCGGCTGGACACAAACCACGGTGGGCGTGACCGATCGCGACCGCTTGCCGGTGCAGGCCCGCAACTACCTGCAGCGGATCGAGGAGACAACCGGCGTACCCATCGCTATCATTTCGACCAGCCCCGACCGCGATCACACCATCGTGTTGCGCGATCCCTTCGTGGCCTGATTTTCAAAACCGATTCCAACAACCGACCCCACGCCCAGGAGACAGAGCCCATGTTGACCGAAGACGGCAAACATTTGTATGTCAGCTACGACGAGTACCACAACCTGATTGAAAAGCTTGCTATCCGTGTGTACCAGTCGGGTTGGGCCTTCGACACCATCCTCTGCCTGGCGCGAGGCGGCATGCGCCCCGGCGACATCCTGTCCCGCATCTTCGATAAACCCCTGGCCATCATGTCCACCAGTTCCTATCGGGCAGATACAGGTACGGTCCAGGGCACCTTGGATATTGCCCGCTACATCACCACGCCCAAGGGCGAGATTGCGGGCAAGGTGTTGCTGGTCGACGATCTGGCGGATTCGGGCCACACGCTCAATGCGGTGGTTGATCTGCTGCGCTCCAACTACAAACCCATCACCGAGCTGCGTACTGCAGTCATCTGGACCAAGGCCCTGTCGACTTTCAAGGCCGATTATTCGGTGGACTTCCTGCCGACCAATCCCTGGATCCATCAGCCTTTCGAGAGCTATGACTCGATGGGTCCGGATAAGCTGCTGGAAAAGTGGCGGGTTTGAGCGCCCGTCTTATTGGTCGATGTTTTTGTAGGCCCGGGGTTCTGTCCCCGGAGATCCTCCAGGGTCGGCTTTTCTCGGACTGATGGGGCGGGGTTGCTGGCCTGCCGATGTCTTTTAAGATCGGGTCATGACCGATTTTTCCACCGCTCTGATTCACCATCCGTACCGGCCTCCGGCTGGATTTGAGGCCATCACCGTCCCGGTGCACAAGGCCTCCACCGTCATTTTTCCGAATGTACAGGCCCTGCGATCGCGGGACTGGACTCACCAGAGTGGTTACTCCTATGGACTGGCCGGTACGCCCACCAGCTTCATGTTGGAGGAGCGTCTGGCGACTTTAGAGGGAGGGCGCTACTGCGCCTTGACCCCCAGCGGACTGTCTGCCCTCAGCTTGGTGGATATGGCCTTTCTGGCCGCCGGTGATGAGGTGTTGATTCCGGATAACGCCTACGGCCCGAACAAGGCCTTCGCTCAAAACGAGCTGCGCCAGTGGGGCATTCGCTGTGATTTCTACGATCCGATGAATCCGGCGGATCTGGCCGCACGACTCAATCCCCAAACCCGGCTGGTCTGGCTCGAGGCGGCCGGCTCCCTCACACTCGAATATCCGGACTTGCCCGCCCTGGTCGCGGTGATGCGTGGCTTTGGGGCCTGTCACCCCAAGGGTATGGTGATTGCGCTGGACAACACTTGGGGCGCGGGCATCGCGTTTGGTGCCTTCGAGATGGGGGTCGATATCAGTGTGCAGGCCTTGACGAAATATCCCTCAGGGGGGGCAGACGTGCTGATGGGGTCGGTGGTCACGCGTGACCAGGCCCTGCACCATCAGGTGCTGCAGTGTCACGCACGGCTCGGACTAGGGGTGGCCGCCAACGATGTGGAATTGGTCTTGCGCGGCCTGCCTTCGATGGCCCTGCGCTATGCGGCGCAGGATGCCTCTACGCGGGAACTGGCGCACTGGTTGCAGGGTCAGCCGTATTTTGAGCGGGTGCTGCATCCCTGCCTGCCCGATTCACCCGGTCACAGCGCCTGGAAGCGCGACGCCCGTGCAGCGGCCTGTCTGGTCAGCGTGGTTTTTGATCCGCGTTATCACCAGGAGCAGGTCGATCGCTTCTGCGACAGCCTTAAGTTGTTCCGGCTTGGTTTCAGTTGGGCCGGACCCATGAGCTTGTGCGTTCCCTATCACTGGCCCGCCATCCGCGGCATGAACGTGCCGTATCGCGGTTGTCTGGTCCGCTTGGCGGTCGGACTTGAAGCAGTCGATGATCTGAAGGCCGACATTGCGCAGGCCTTGGCCCTGATCTAGCCGATCGGTTTTGGATTGTGTGATCAGTCAGGGGCGTTGAGGCTGCTTCAGGGCTGTGCAGCCAGAATCTGCCGTGCCAGCTCCCTCATGGCCTCATGGCTATGATCGCCAGGGGTGACCGTCCGAGCGCTCTCATAACGTACGAAATTACGCTGCATGGACTGCAGATAGGTTGGGTCGTAGTGCCGCGCCAGCAGATCCTCGAAAACCTCCGCGATCCGTCCTTCGCGCGCCATCTTTTGCCAGTTCCGCACAACGTCACCACCGCGCAGTTGGACCAAGGTGGCCAGGCGTTCGCAGAAAAAGTTCGTGTCATGAGCAAAAAAGTCGTAGTCTTGCAGCAGCAGTTTGACTCGTTCTGACATGGGCAGTTCCAGCCGCAGACAGTCGCTCGCACGCATGGCCTGGATAAGACTGTCTGGAAGGGTGACGTTTCCTATCTTCTTGCTCTCACTTTCCACATAGATCCGTCGGTCTGATGAAAAGCGCCGCAAGGCGTCCCAAACCAAAGTGTCAAAGGCTTTTTGTGTCGGCTGACTCTGGCCGGGTACCAACCCGAGCACGGAGCCGCGGTGGCGCGCCAGGTCTTCCAGGTCGAGAACCTGAGCGCCCTGCTCGGCCAGAGCATGCAGCAGGCGAGTCTTTCCCGAACCGGTGGTGCCGCAAATCACCTGGAAGCGCAGTCTCTCGACCTGACGCGGCAAGTCCAGTAGCATGGCCGACCGAAAGGCCTTGTAGCCGCCTTCGATAAGGCTGGCGTGAAAACCGATCAAGTCCAGAATCAAACCAAGCGAGCCGCTGCGTTTGCCGCCGCGCCAACAGTAAATCAGCGGCGCCCATTGCTTGGGCTTGCCCATCAGCTCGCGCTCGATGTGGGACGATATATTGCGCAAGGCCATCGCCGCGCCACGCTTTGTGGCCTCGAAGCCGCTGACTTGCTTGTAGTCGGTGCCAATCTGTTGGCGCTGTTGATCATCCAGCGTGGGCCAATTGACCGCCCCGGGCAGATGATCAAGGGCATATTCCGCAGGCGAGCGGGCATCGACGATGGCCGAGAAAGAACCCAGGCTTTTCAGGGCTGTCTCGGCAGAGATGGTTTGCAGGCTCACTTCAGCAGTTTCTTCAACTCGGGCCAGACATTGTCAAGCATCAGGGCCTGCGCACGTTCATTGGGATGGATGCGGTCAGACTGAAACAGTTCGGTCGGATCGGGGCGATCGGCCACGCCCTTGAGGAAAAAGGGCACCAGTCCACTGCCGGTTTGCCGAGCGAGTCTTGTGTAGAGGGCGGCGAAATCGGCTGCGTAGCGGGCGCCGTAGTTGGGCGGCATCTGCATGCCCAGCAGCAGTACACGCGCACCGATATTGCGGCTGGCCTTGATCATGGCGCTCAGGTTGTCTGCGGTCTGACTCAACGGCAGCCCGCGCAGGGCATCGTTGCCACCGAGCTCGATGATCACGATGGTGGGGAGGTTTTGTTCCAGTAAGGCGGGCAGGCGGGATCGGCCTCCCGCGGTGGTGTCGCCGCTGATGCTGGCATTGACCACCGTTTCCTTGCGCCCGAGCTCACGCAGGCGCTGCTCGAGCAGGGCAACCCAGCCGCTGCCACGGCGCAAACCGTACTCGGCGCTCAGCGAGTCTCCAACCACCAGCAGTGCCGCGCCCTTTGCCCGGGTGCTTGGCGTAGCAGTCTGACCGTATGCCGTTCCCATCAAGCCCAAGCCGATGGCCAGAATCAGGCGCCTGCGGTCGGACAAAGTCCCGTCTGGCCTGAGGCTTGATCCTGAGTTGTTACAGTGGCTCCCGCGGTCCTCGTTTGGGGCGACGCAGCCTTCTTCCCGGCCTAACCTCTTGAACTCTTCCTTCATGTCTTTGTCCGATTCGGCTTTTGATTCCGCGGCTATCCCGTGTACCCAAGAAGGGGCCAGTCAACCCATCATTGTCGTCGAGCATGTTTCCAAGACGGTCAACGATTCCACGGGAACGCTCACGATTTTGCGCGATATCAACATCCAGTTTGCGCCCAGGGAAACCGTTGCCATCGTGGGCGCCTCTGGATCAGGCAAGAGCACGCTGCTGTCCATCATCGCGGGGCTTGATCGACCCAGCGAGGGAACGGTGCGCCTGGACGGGCAGGATTTGTTTGCGCTGGATGAGGATGCGCGAGCAGCCCTGCGTGCGCAAAAGATCGGCTTTGTATTCCAGAGTTTTCAGCTCATGGCCCACATGAATGCCCTGGAAAACGTGATGCTCCCGCTGGAGCTTGCGGGGGCGCCTGGGGCGCGCGCCCAGGCGGTTGATATGCTCGAGCGGGTGGGGCTGGGGCAGCGTCTGGGCCATTATCCGCGGGTGCTCTCGGGTGGAGAGCAGCAACGCGTCGCGCTGGCACGGGCCTTTGTGGTCAAGCCCTCGGTATTGTTGGCCGATGAACCCACCGGCAGCCTGGACTTTGCCACCGGGGAGACCATCTTGTCTCTGATGATGGCCCTCAACCAGGAACTGGGTACAACCCTGATTTTGGTGACCCACGACCAGCAACTGGCATCCCGTTGTGGTCGGCGCGTGGTGATCGAGGCCGGGCGTGTGGTCGGCAGCTGAGGCTCGCGGCGCCCGTGCGATCGATTCAACGGGCTGATAATCGACGCTGTGACTTCATCAGCCAAGACCCTTTTCGGATTCCACGCGGTCGGCGTTCGGCTCAAGACGGCGCCCCATTCGGTTCTGGAGGTGTATTTTGATGCCTCCCGGCGCGATGCGCGGATGCGCCAGTTTTTGCAGCGCGCGCGCGAAGCGGGTCCCAGGCTGATTGAGTCGGATGGCCTGCGCCTGGCCAGGCTTTGCGGCAGTCATGGCCATCAGGGCGTGGTGGCACGGGTCCAGCCAATCGAGCAGGCCCGATCCCTCGATACCCTGCTCGAGCAACTCGAGGCCAGTGCCCAGCCGCCGCTGCTGCTCATTCTGGACGGTGTCACCGACCCACACAATCTGGGCGCCTGCCTGCGGGTGGCCGATGGGGCCGGTGCCCATGCCGTCATTGCTCCCAAGGACCATGCCGCCGGTTTGAGTGCGACCGTGGCCAAGGTGGCCAGCGGCGCCGCAGAGACGGTGCCCTATTTCATGGTGACCAATCTGGCGCGCACACTGGGCGAGTTGCGGGAGCGGGATATCTGGTGTCTGGGTACCAGCGATGATGCGCCACGATCGATCTACGAGACGGATCTGCGCCGGCCCGTAGCCTGGGTGCTCGGCGCCGAAGGTCAGGGCCTGCGCCAGCTCACCCGCAAGAGCTGCGATGAACTGGTGAGCATCCCGATGCAAGGGGCCGTGGAAAGCCTCAATGTTTCGGTGGCCAGCGGCGTCTGTCTGTACGAGGCCCTGCGCCAGAGGCGTTAAGGCTCAAGACAGGAAGAGGGCCCCCAGCAGGGCGCCAGCGGCGAGTAGCCAGAGGATGTGCAGTCGGGTGCGCCAGACCAGGACGGTGGCGATTGCCGCGATCAGCCAGACGGGCCACTGAGAAGAGGGGGGCGCGCTGGCGCCCGCCAGGATGGTTCCGGTGGCAATGAGCAGACCCACTACCGTGGGCGCCAACCCCTGCTTGAAGGCGCGGATGATGCGCAAATCGCGGTTGCGGTGGCTCCACTGTCCGGCGGTGTACGCCAGCAGCGAACTCGGCAGCATGATGCCGAGCAGGGCCAGCAGGGCGCCCATCGGAGCCAAGGCTCCACCACCGGCATTGAGCCCAACATGCCAGCCCATGAGGGCCACAAACAGGATGTTAGGCCCTGGCGCTGCCTGAGCCAGCGCCACACTGGCGTTAAATTGGCTATCCAGCAGCCATTGCTGTTCCTTGACCAGGTAGCGGTGCATGTCTGGAAGTGTGGTGATTGCCCCTCCCACGCCCAACAGGGACAGGGTGACAAAGTGAAGCACCATCTGCAGCCAGTCGGAGGGGCTCAGGTTCAGCGGCATCATGGCTGCAGCCGGTGGTAGGCCCAGACCATGCCGATGGCGCCCAGTGTCAGCAGCACACCCGCCAGCGGCAGCCTCAAGCCAGCCACCGCAATCAGGCAGCCCAGGCCCAGGACCAGGCAGACGGCTTTGCCCAGCACGTTAGTTTTCAGGCCGGGGATGAGCTTAAGGCCCGTGGCCGTGATCAAGCCCGCTGACACGGCACCCATGCCGCGCAGGGCCCCGGCCACCATCGGGTAGGGGCTGAGTTGTCCGTAGATCAGGACTAAGAGCAGGATCACCAGCGCTGGCAGGGTCAGCATGCCGGCCACGGCAGCCACCGCGCCGCGCCAGCCGAAGTGCCGACCGCCCAGCATGATGGCCATGTTGATCACGTTAGGCCCCGGCATGATCTGGGCGACCGCCCATTCCTCGATGAACTCTTCCCGGGTCAGCCAACGCTTTTTCTCCACCAGTTCGCGTTGCGCCACTGCCAAGACGCCGCCAAAACCTTGCAGGGCCAGCCAACTGAAGGACAGGAAAAGATCGCGCAGGGATTGGGGTTGCCGCCGGGTCGATTCCTCTGCGGTCAAGGCAGGGCGTGCGGTGTTCATGTCGGAAGGTTACCGGTACTACCGGGTGTGATCGGCCGGCTCAGACCGTCATCCCGCCGCAGACCTCGATCACCGCGCCATTGACGTAGCTCGCTTCGTCGCTGGCCAAAAAAGCGTAGACGTTGGCAATCTCCTCGGGCCGCCCCAGTCGTTTGAGCGGCACCCGCTCGCGCATCGAGGTCAGGACCTCCGCCGGCATGCTGCTGAGGATGGGCGTTTCGATAAATCCAGGCGCCACGGCATTGACGCGTATCCCCTTGGGGCCGAGCTCCCGGCTCCAGGTCTTGGTAAAGCCGATCACGCCAAACTTGCTGGCTGCATAGTTGGTTTGTCCAAAATTACCGTAAATGCCGACCACCGAACTGGCATTGAGAATGACACCGCTGCCCCGCTGCACCATGCCATCGGCCACCGCCTGGGCGCAATGGAAAACACCGCGCAGGTTGACGTCAATGACACGGTCAAACTGAGCCTGTGTCATCTTGACCAATCGCGCATCCTGCGTGATGCCTGCGTTGTTGACCAACACATCAATGCGCCCCAATCGATCCGTTACTTGGGCCACGACCGCATCCACCTGGTTGCGGTCGGTCACATCCATAAGGAAGCCATCAACCCGCGCTGTACGTTGTCGGCAAGATTGGACGGCCGCATCCACGCCCGCTTGTCGGACATCACAAACCACGACGGCTGCGCCTTCTTCGGCAAATTTGAGTGCGGTCGCCAGGCCGATGCCCTGCGCCGCACCGGTGATGATGCAAACCTTGTCCTGAAGTCGTCCCATATTTGACCTGGCTCTCTGAAGTGGCGATGTTGCCCCGGCGCACCTTGAGCACGCCTCGGGCATGCGAGGGGCCTTGAAGAGCCGAAGTTTAAGTCCGGCACCCGGGGCCACCGCATGGCCCGGTGTCCAGTTCGGGACCAAGATCCCTGAGAGAGCAAAGGCGGGCCTGAGTTACCGGCCGCATGGCATCAGGCTTGTGACCGGGCGTCTGTGGTCCACTCGCCGGCCGCACTTGGGCCTGCGGGGCCGACCATGCCGCGGGATCTATTTTGGGTTTGGGTATGCGGGGTGGCGGCTGCGGCGTCGTCCCGTTCAGGCAGCCCGTCAGGGCGACGCAGAGCAAGCTCAGGGTGGCCGTTGGGCGCAGTAAGTTGTACGAGGGCCGCATGCCGTGACTGTGCGCGCCCCTGCAGGGCTTGGCTGTGCGCCGGTGCCCCGTGCAGCGGTCAGATCAAACCATGTCCGAAAGGTCCCAGCCTTCAGCATCGTGCCGGGCCGACCTGCCCCGATCAAAGGTCTTGCAGGACGTTGGCCTGTCGCAGACGACCCCCCCTCTAGAATCACGGGGTCCCATGACTGCTTACGCCGACGTTTCCCTCTTTCCGCGCGATGCCAGACCGCTGACCAGCTACCGAAAGTTCTGGGCGCACCGGTTCGGGACGGCGCCCTTCCTGCCGATGAGCCGGCAGGAGATGGCACAGTTGGGCTGGGACAGTTGTGACATCATCATCGTCACGGGAGATGCCTACGTCGACCACCCGAGCTTTGGCATGGCGGTCATTGGCCGCATGCTGGAGGATCAGGGATTTCGGGTTGGCATCATTGCGCAGCCCGACTGGCAATCGGCCGAGCCCTTCAAGGCCCTGGGTCGTCCCAATTTGTTCTACGGTGTAACGGCCGGCAATATGGATTCAATGATCAACCGTTACACCGCCGACCGCAAGATTCGCAGCGACGATGCCTATACCGCTGGCGGCCTGGCGGGCAAGCGGCCCGATCGTGCCGCTCTGGTGTATGCCCAGCGATGCCGTGAGGCCTACAAGGACGTGCCCATCGTCATGGGCGGCATCGAGGGGTCTCTGCGGCGAATCGCGCATTACGACTATTGGTCGGACAAGGTTCGCCGCAGCATCGTGGTTGATGCCAAATGTGACATCTTGCTCTACGGCAATGCCGAACGGGCTATCGTGGAAATTGCGCATCGCTTGGCCGCCCGCGAACCGGTCGAGCGTATCACCGACGTCCGCGGCACGGCTTTCGTACGCCGCAGCGACGACCCGACGGCCGAAGGTTGGTTCGAGATCGATTCCACCAGCGTCGACAGGCCGGGCCGGGTTGATGCCCATGTCAATCCCTATTTGATGGTCTCCGATCAGGCGCGCGAACAGGGAGCCAGTTGCGCCCGCGAGGACGAGGCCCAGGCGGTGGCCGATGCGGTCAATGGTCGGCCCCAGCCTATCGCCTTTGTGCCCAATCCGGCCCTCGGCGGCAAGTCCAAGTCGCCGCCCCGTGCGCGCAGCGTGATCCGCTTGCCCAGCTACGAACAGGTCAGGGCCGATCCTGTCCTGTATGCCCATGCCAATCGCGTGCTGCACCTGGAGACCAACCCCGGCAATGCGCGGGCGCTGGTGCAGGCCCATGGCGAGGGCGCGACCGCGCGCGATGTCTGGATCAACCCACCGCCGATTCCCCTGAGCACGGCCGAGATGGACCATGTGTTCGACCTGCCCTATGCACGCAGTCCGCATCCGGTCTATGCCGATGAGAACGGCAGTCACGATCACGCCACCAAGATTCCCGCCTGGGAGATGATCCGGTTTAGTGTCAATATCATGCGTGGCTGTTTCGGGGGTTGTACCTTCTGCTCCATCACCGAGCACGAGGGGCGCATCATCCAGAGCCGGTCGGAAGACTCCGTGATGCGAGAGATCGAGGCCATCCGTGACAAGGTTCAAGGCTTCACCGGGACCATTTCCGATCTCGGCGGTCCTACGGCCAATATGTACCGCATAGGCTGTAAGTCGCCCGAAATCGAGGCGGCCTGCCGCAAGCCCAGTTGCGTCTACCCCGGCATCTGCCCCAATCTCAACACCGACCATTCGGCCCTCATCCGGATGTACCGTCGCGCGCGGGGCCTCAAAGGGATCAAGAAAATTCTCATCGGTTCGGGTCTGCGCTATGACCTGGCGGTGCAAAGTCCCGAGTATGTTGAGGAACTGGTGACCCACCACGTGGGCGGCTATCTGAAAATCGCCCCGGAGCATACGGAGACCGGGCCGCTTTCGAAAATGATGAAGCCGGGTATTGGCAGTTACGACAAGTTCAAGCAGATGTTCGAAAAATACTCTGCAAAGGCCGGGAAAAAGCAGTACCTCATTCCTTACTTCATTGCTGCGCACCCCGGCACCCGCGACGCCGACATGATGAATTTGGCCATCTGGCTCAAGAAGAACGGCTTCCGGGCCGACCAGGTACAAACCTTCTATCCCAGCCCCATGGCCGTTGCCACGGCGATGTACCACACCACCAAAAATCCCTTGCGCAAGGTCACCCGCGACAGCGAGTCGGTTGATATTGTTCGGGGTGAAAAGCGGCGTCGACTGCACAAGGCGTTTCTGCGCTATCACGATCCCAACAATTGGCCGATGCTGCGCGAGGCCCTCAAGTCCATGGGACGGGCTGACCTCATCGGTAACGGTAAACACCATCTGGTGCCAAGCTATCAGCCCTTGACCGATGGCCAGTACCAGAGCGCGCGCCGCAAGAATTCCACCGTGGCTCTTGGCGGGGCCAAGCCCAATTCACCGGTGCGTGGTCGCCTGTTGACCCAGCATACGGGGTTGCCACCGAGGGCGCTGGAGCCCGCAGCCGAGCCGTCTCGAGCCCGGCGGCCTGCGGGGGGTAAAAGCGGTAAGCCTCGGCCCTGAGTCGGGGTGGATGCAGGCGGGCGGTTCGCACTGGCGCAGCGTCAGACGGGCTTGAGGACCAGAAGCGGCAGGTCGTGGGTTCGAGCCAGCGCGTCCAGCTGCTTGCTCGTCTTGTGAGCCAGGAAGCTGGCGATGCCCCGGGCCACCTCGGGCTTGAATAGGTCGTGCATCGGATCTTTGATGGACAGGCCCGCCGCATCGCACAGGCGCTGGGCGAAGTGCGGCTCCAGAGCCGCTACGGCCACCCGACCGTCTTTGCAGGGGTAGAGACCGTAGCCGGCATGAGCACCGCCCACCGGACCGTCGGGCGTGGTCATGCGCCACTGCCGGGGCAGGGCCAGCCAGGCCGCAGCCTCGGACAAGGCCACCTCGTGACAACTGCCCCGGCCGCTGGCCTTGAGTTGGAGGATGGCCTGCAGCACCGCTTCGCTGGCCATCAGGGCGCCGCCCATGTCGGCAAAAAGGCTGGGCGGCATTTGCAGTCCGGGCACCAGACCGACCTCGGCCTGATAGGTCAAGTCGTGCCCGGGTATTTCGGCCAGAGGCGCGGGCGCGCCCACAATCTGGACCAGGCTCAGGCGCGGATACCGTCCGCGCAGGACGGCCCAGTCCAATCCCAGCTTGCGCAGCGCTGAAGGCCGGAAGGACGTCAGCAGCACATCGGTGCGAGCCAGTCGCCTGTGCAGTGCTGTTTGACCCGCCGGTTGCTTGAGGTCCAGCGTGAGTTCGCTGATGCCCTGATGGAGCATCGCATAGCCGCTGGCGGTGTAGGCTTTCATCGCATCGCCTGCTGGCGGGTTGATCTTGGTGCATCGTGCACCCATATCGGCCAGTCGCCGAAGCGCGGCCGGTCCCGGCAGGTTCAACGCCAGGCTGAGGATGCGGATGTCTCTGAGCGGCTTGGATGTTCTGGGCGCTGGCATGTCGTGCAATGTAACTTAGGCGGGGTTCTGCGCCTGACCAAAGTCCAGCGGCAGACCCACATAGTTCTCCGCGATTGATCGCGCGCCCGCCTCGGAATGGACCAGATAGTCCAACTCGGCCTCTTGCAGCTTCTGTCCGATGTCCCCGTTTTCAGGCAAGCGGTGCATCAGGCTGGTGAACCACCAGGAAAAACGCTCGGCGCGCCAGACACGGCGCAGACAATGATCGGAGTAATGTTCAACGCCGCTGAGGCGGTGCTCGCTGTAGAACTCGATCAGGGCCTGGGACAGGATCTTGACGTCGCTGGCCGCCAGATTCAGTCCTTTGGCTCCCGTGGGTGGCACGATGTGCGCGGCATCACCGGCGAGCATCAGACGACCCCAGCGCATGGGCTCGGCCACAAAGCTGCGCAGAGGCGCAATGCTTTTTTCGATACTCGGGCCGGTCTGCAATTGCTCACGGGCTTGAGGATCGAGCCGTTGCCGCAGCTCGTCCCAGAAGGCTGTGTCGGACCATTGCTCCACCTTGTCGGTCAGGGGAACCTGCAGGTAATAGCGGCTACGGGTATGGCTGCGCTGCGAGCAAAGGGCAAAGCCCCGGGGGCTGTTGACGTAGATCAGTTCGTGGTGCACCGGTCGTGTGTCGGCCAGCAACCCCAGCCAGCCGAAAGGGTAGACCTTTTCGTATTCGCGCAGGGCGCTGCGCGGTACGCTGGCACGGCAGACACCGTGGTAGCCATCGCAGCCAGCGATGAAGTCGCAGCTCAGCTCGTGCGTCCGACCGTCCTGTTGCCACATCACTCGGGGATGAGGGCTGTCAAAGTCATGGATGCTGACATCGACGGCTTCATAGATTGTGGTCAGGCCAGCGCCTCGGCGCGCATCCATCAGATCACGCGTGACCTCCGTCTGACCATAGACCATGACTTGCTGCCCACCGGTCAGGCGCTGAAGGTCGATGCGGTGTCGCTCGCCTTTGAAAAGCAGGTCAAAGCCGCCATGTAGGAGGCCCTCCCGGCGCATGCGCTGGCCCACGCCTGCTTCCTGCAGCAGATCCATCGTGACCTGCTCAAGCACACCGGCACGGATGCGCCCGAGCACATAGTCGGCGCTTTGGCGTTCGATGATCACCGTGTCGACGCCTGATCGATGCAGCAGCTGGCCGAGCAGCAGTCCAGCCGGGCCCGCTCCGATGATGGCGACTTGCGTCCTGCGTGGGGCTGAGGGGGCTTGCATGGTCGACTCCTTGTCTTTTGCTTGCACTCCATCGTGTCGCGGCGCGCCGCCGGTTTTACTTCGGTTTGCAAGTTTGATAGCTTAGGCCGTCTGGATGCGATGCGGCCGATTGCCCTGTGGAAATTCGCGCGATGATCAAAAAAGTTGTGCGATCATCGCGCAAAATTACTGGATCGTTGACTATGCTCCGACCACTCTCCACGACTCCCATGGCCAAGGCCGACCTGATAGAGGGCATGGCTAAGGGGATGGCCGTCCTGGAAAGTTTCGATGTGCAGCGCCAGCGGCTCAACGCAACCCTGGCTGCCGAGCGTGCGGGCATCAGTCGGGCTTCGGCGCGGCGGCATTTGTTGACCTTGGCCCATCTGGGCTACCTTGAAACCGACGGTCAATACTTCTGGCTGTCGGCCAAGGTCTTGCGCTTTTCTGGCAGCTACATGGCGACCTCGCGATTGCCGCGCGCGGTGCAACCCGTGCTGGATCGACTGGCGCTACAGACGGGTGAATCTTTCTCGGTGGCCGTGCTCGACGGTCATGAGGTGGTGATCGTGGGGCGCAGCAGCGCGGCGCCTGCGCGCCATCTTTCCCTTCAGGGGCGAGTCCCGGTGCAAGCCTATGGCTTGCATCTGGGGGCCCGGCTACCGGCGCATGCCACCTCCACCGGCCGCATGTTGCTCGCTTGTATGCCGGCTGCGCAGTTCAAGCGTTGGTTGGCGCAGTGCAAGGTTGCAGGAGGTCTGACGCGACTGACCCGCATGACGCTGACGGACATCGGGCCCCTGGCGCAGGCGGTGGCTAGGGCTCGCAGCGACGACTATTGCTGTGTCAGCCAGGAGCATGAGCTCGGGGTCGAGGCGCTGGCCGTGCCCCTCAGAGACCGTCAGGGTCGAGTGGTTGCAGCTCTCAATCTGGTGAGCTCCCCGCAGCGTATGCCGGCTCCAAGCGAGGTGCTGCCCCTGCTCCTCGATGCGGCCTCCGAGCTCAGACTTGTGTTGTGACTCCGACGCCCGAATGGGGACGAGGGTGGTGCCCTTAAGCCTTAAAAAAAAGACCGCCGGACTTTTTGAGTACCGACGGCCGTGAGCTCTTCATCAGGAAACCATGGGTTCGTTAAAGCGCCTCCTGCCCAAAATCCGAGTCCCTGGCCGATCGGGGACATCACAAGCTGGAAGAGGGAACGTCAACGAACTTTGACTAGCCCATGTTAAGCGCCAAATCAGCGCAGACACCTATGGTTTCACCTGATAAACCGTGCCGTCCGAAGGCGGCGCGTTGGCCGCTGGGTTCACCCAGTGCCCGACCGGCTGGAATAACCCTGGTCGAGCAGGGGGCGGGGCTATAATTTGGGCTGTTCGGAGTGTGGCGCAGTCTGGTAGCGCACCTGCTTTGGGAGCAGGGGGTCCAAGGTTCGAATCCTTGTACTCCGACCACCTTGTTTGATTCAAAGCCCGCCCTGCGGGCTTTTTTGTCTCTGATCGGCGCTCGGGCGAGCGCTAAGATCGTTCATGACTGCCCGTAGCTCAGTCGGATAGAGCAACAGCCTTCTAAGCTGTGGGTCGGGGGTTCGATTCCCTCCGGGCAGGCCAGTGATTGTCCGCATGCCTGAGGACGTCACAGGGCATTCAAGGGAATCTTGAGATAGGCGGTGCCGTTGGATTCCTTCGGGGGCATCTGACCGGCGCGGATATTGATTTGTACCGCCGGTAGGATCAGCACGGGCATTTCCAGCGTGGCATCGCGATCGGTTCGCATCTTTACGAACTGTGCCTCGCTGATCCCGTCATGTACGTGGATGTTGTTGGCCCGTTGCTCGGCAACGCTTGATTCGAAGGCCACGGGTCGGTTGTTGGGCGGATAGTCATGGCACATGAACAGGCGCGTCTGTGGCGGCAGGCTCAGCAGTTTGCGGATGGAGGCGTAGAGGGTTTTGGCATCGCCACCGGGGAAGTCGCATCGGGCGGTGCCCACATCCGGCATGAACAGCGTGTCGCCCACAAAAACCGCATCGCCGAACTGATAGGCCACACAGGCGGGGGTATGTCCCGGGACGGCCATGACCTGGCCTTCCAATACGCCGACACGGAGCGTTTGCCCGTCATCGAGCAGTTGGTCAAATTGCGAGCCATCCAGCCTGAACTCAGGCTCGAGGTTGAAGATGCCCTTGAACACCTTCTGCACTCGCGTGATCTGGCTGCCGATACCGATTTGCCCACCCAGTTCACGCTTGAGGTAAGGGGCCGCGCTGAGGTGATCGGCGTGGGCGTGGGTTTCCAAAATCCACTGCACCTTCAAACCGTTTTCGCGCACATAGGCTATCACCCGGTCTGCTGATTCGGTGCGGGTGCGCCCGGACTTGGGGTCGTAATCGAGAACCGAATCAATGATGGCGCAGGCGGTTCCAGCGCCTTGGTGAACCACATAGGTCACAGTCCAGGTCGACGGGTCAAACAGCCCCTTGACTTGGGGGGCGAGGGGGGCAGCATTTGTCATGGGGACTCCTTCAATTAAATTTTCAATAGTATATTGACAAATAGATTATTAAACAATAGAATTTCGGTAAGTCACCAAAAAAGCGAGGTGCGTATGAGCGATGTCACATTTGAGCTGAGCGATATGCGCTTGGCTGCCAGCCGGGCCTGTAACCTGATGAAGGTTTTGGCCAACCCAGACCGCCTGATGATCTTGTGTCAGCTGTCCCAGGGCGAGAAACGGGTGGGCGAGCTCGAGGAGTTGCTGGGCATCGTGCAGCCGACGCTGTCGCAGCAATTGACAGTGTTGCGAGAAGAGCAACTGGTGAGTACCCGTCGTGAGGGTAAGAACATCTACTACACGCTGGCCAGCTCCCAAGCCCTGGCGCTGATCGAGACCCTCTACCAACAATTTTGCAGCGATCCCCTCAAGGCGATGGATTGATTTGAACTCTTTGGAAAGGAAGCTTCTATGACCCTGGATTGGAACCACTTTACGCCTTGGGCCTCTCTGGCTGGCGGTCTCTTGCTGGGCCTGGCCTCGGCTTTGTTCATTTTGGTCAATGGCCGTATTCTTGGGATCAGTGGCATCCTGGGCGGTTTGCTCGGAGCTAGACCGGGCGATGCGAGCTGGCGCCTAGCCTTCCTGCTGGGTCTGTTGGTCGCACCTGTAACCCTGGGCCTGGTGGCTCCTCCGGAATTGATCGGCCCTGCCCGCATTGAAGCGAGCTATCTGATGGTGGTGGTGGCCGGGCTGCTGGTTGGGTACGGCACCCGCCTGGGCTCGGGTTGCACCAGCGGTCACGGCGTCTGCGGCCTGTCGAGACTGTCTCCCCGTTCTCTGGTAGCCACGCTCAGCTTCATGGCCGCCGGCTTTGCCATCGTTTATGTGATGCGTCACCTTGTTTGAAAAGGAATCGCCATGAATCGACCTTCTTCACACCGTCTAAACGAGTTTTTGGTCGGCCTGCTGTTTGGCTGGGGCTTGCTGATTTCCGGTATGACCGACCCGGGCAAAGTGATGGGTTTTCTGGATCTTGCGGGTCTTTGGGACCCTTCGCTGGCCTTCGTCATGGGCGGGGCGATCGCGGTCGGCTTCTTTGCCTTCGCGGCAGCGCGCAGGCGCACCGCCAACCTGTTGGGGGGGGCGCTTCATTTGCCAACCGCGTCTGATCTGGACAAGCCCCTGGTCGTCGGTTCCCTGTTGTTCGGTGCCGGCTGGGGCTTGGCCGGCTTCTGTCCGGGACCTGCCATCGTTTCAATGGCGGCCGGCCAATCCAAGGCGTTGGTCTTTGTGCTGGCCATGGTGGCGGGCATGATCGTCTTCGAATTCACGCAACGGCTAGGCCGGCGCGCTTCGGCTTAAGCCAAATGGCGATTACAGGAGGTTTCCATGTCCTTTCAGCAACTCAGCTCAGACTTTGCGGTAGCAGGTCAAATTTCGGTCGAAGAGGTCGCCGCTTTGGCTCAGGCCGGCTTCAAGTCGATCATTTGCAACCGTCCCGACGGTGAGGCCGGACCCCAGCAGCCCTTGTTTTCAGCCATCGAACAAGCGGCCCGTGCGGCTGGCCTGCAGGTTCGCTTTCTACCGGTTGTTTCCGGACAGATCTCACCTGATCAGGTGCAGGCCATGGCCCGCTTGCTCTCGGAGTTGCCGGCGCCTGTGCTGGCTTATTGCCGCAGCGGCGCCCGTTCCACATCGCTGTGGCAGATGGCCAGTGCCCTGCGCTGATGGCGCTGGCCTCGCATGAAGGCTCGTCGACTGCAGTCACCGCTGCCCTTTTTTGATTGGGCGCACAGCTACGATCGCACCACGCTGATCAGCGACCTGCTGGCTGCGGTCATCGTCACACTGATGCTGATCCCGCAAAGCCTGGCCTATGCTTCGCTGGCGGGCTTGCCTGCGCACGTCGGCCTCTACGCCAGCATGGCCCCTTTGCTGATTTACGCGCTGCTGGGAACCAGCCGCGTCCTGGCAGTCGGACCGGTGGCCGTGGTCTCCCTGATGACTGCGACAGCCATCGGCGAGCATGCCGTGCCAGGCACATCGCAGTACTGGGCCGTTGCGATCACTCTGGCCTTCATGTCGGGCTGCATGCTGCTGATCATGGGGCTGCTGAGGCTGGGCTTTTTGGCCAATTTCCTCAGCCATCCGGTGACCTCGGGCTTTATCACCGCATCGGCTCTGCTTATTGCCATTGGCCAGTTGCAGGTGATCCTGGGCGTCAAGTTACAAGGCCCTCACTTTTTCGATTTTTTGGGGACTCTGCTCCAGAGATGGAAGGAGATTCACGGCTTGACAGCCATTCTGGGCCTGTGTGCCCTGATGGTTCTGTATTGGGCGCGCCGCAGTTTGCAGCCCGCGCTCAGGCGCATTGGCCTGGGCCCGCGCGCGGCGGAGATGCTGGCCCGCGCAGGCCCCATCGTCGTGATTGCAGCGAGTGCAGGATTGACGGCCTGGCAAGGCTGGCACGAAGCCGGTGTGCGGGTCGTCGGGGCGGTCCCTCAAGGACTGCCGCCATGGACCATGCCGCTGTGGGATCCCGATTTGTGGCGCAGCTTGGCTGTCCCCGCCTTGTTGATCAGCTTGGTTGGCTTCGTTGAGTCGGTGTCGGTCGGCCAGACGCTGGCGGCCAGGCGCCGACAGCGGATAGAACCCGATCGTGAGTTGGTGGCCCTGGGCGCCAGCAACCTGGGTGCTGCTTTTACCGGTGGTTTTCCGGTCACCGGTGGCTTTTCCCGTTCGGTGGTTAATTTCGAGGCCGGCGCGCAGACGCCTGCGGCAGGCGTGTTTGCCGCCGCGGGCATTCTGCTGGCAGCTCTCTTGCTCACGCCGGCCCTTTACTACGTTCCTCAGGCCACCCTGGCGGCCACCATCGTGGTGGCCGTCTTGTCCCTGGTGGACCTGGGCATCCTGCGACGGACCTGGTCGTATTCGAAACCTGATTTCGCTGCCGTGGTAACGACCCTGCTGGTTACGCTGGGGGCTGGTGTCGAGTCCGGTCTGATCGCGGGGGTATTGCTCTCCCTTCTGCTGTTTTTGTTCAAGACCAGTCGACCCCACATCGCTGAAGTGGGCCTGGTGCCAGGAACCGAGCACTTTCGCAATGTTCTGCGGCACGCAGTGCGGGTGAGCCCTAGGCTGCTGAGTTTGAGGCTCGACGAGAGCCTGTACTTCGCCAACGCCCGGTCGCTGGAAGACAGGATCAATGAAGCCGTGGCTCAAAGGCCCGCACTCGAGCATGTGGTGCTGCAGTGCTCGGCGATCAACGATATCGATGCCAGTGCCTTGGAGAGCTTGGAGGCCATCGATTTGCGTTTGCGCGAGGCGGGGATCGCGTTCCATTTGAGCGAAGTCAAGGGACCGGTGATGGACCGGCTCCAAACAACGGATTTCCTGGCCCGCTTGCATGGAAGGGTCTTTCTTACCCACTATCGGGCTGTGGCTCAGCTAACGCCAGAGCTACTCGCTGGCTCGTCTGAGGTGCCCGCTCCCCCGGTGTCTGAGGCGGGAAATCCCTGAAGAAAACAGTCGCCGGGAGATTTTTCGGTTGGTTTTCCTGCACGTATATTGGCTGGTCTGTTCAACCATGGAGTTGTGTGATGACCCGTTCGATTGCTCTTGTGATCCTGACCCTGGGCTGGGGGGCATCGGCCCATGCCAGCCTTGATTTGGCCAACAAGAATGCCTGTACTGCTTGCCATGCGGTCAACAAGAAAATGGTGGGGCCCGCTTACCAGGATGTGGCCAAGAAATACGCGGGTCAGAAGGATGCGGAGGCCATGCTCGCCAAGAGCATCAAGGCAGGAGGCTCAGGCCAGTGGGGCCCGGTGCCCATGCCCGCCCAGCCGGGCCTCAGCGATGCCGATGCCTTGACTCTGGCCAAGTGGATTTTGGGCGGGGCCAAGTGAGTCGACGCGCATACGCGTTTGCGGTGTCGGCGGCGCTTCTGGCGATACCTGCGATGGCTCAGCCCCCTATTTTTCGGGGGGCCGATCTGAGCCTGGGGGCCCAGCTGATCCAGGAGCATAAGTGCGTGCAATGTCACATCCAGCGCGTGGGTGGGGATGGCTCGGCCATCTACCGCCCGGCCGGACGGATCCATACGCCCGGCTTTCTGAGAGGCATGGTCGAGCAATGCAACACCCAGCTCAATTTGGGTCTTTTCCCGGAAGAGGTCAACGCGGTGGCTGCAGTGCTTAACCGGGATCACTACAAATTTAAATCAGCCGATTAAGGGTTAGTCCTAGGCCCTCACTGGCGAAAGAGCGCTGTCCGCATTTCTTCAGAGCATGTATGCTTAATATAAGTCTATGCGCATATAAAGATTTGCTCAGCGGGTGTGCGTACCTAGCAGTGCAGAGGCTGGTTGAAAAAGAGTCCGGCCGAGGAGGCCATGGAGGCAAATGATGAATAAAGGCGATGAACAGCAGCGACCCGCAGGCCGTTTACGCAAGGCCCCTGAGAATTTTCTCGATAAGGCAGGGGTGAAAACCGTCTGGGCGCAGGCCAAGGAGGGTCGGCGCCATTTCATCCAAAATGCCTTTGCTGCTGCGGCCGCGGGACTGGCGGCGCCGCTGGCCACCGCGCAAAGCAACCCCGTACCGGCTGAAGGTGGTGATCCGAACATCTTGAATCTTCCCGCGCACACCACTGGCCTGGGTCAAGGGGTGGTCACCGATGGCTATGGCAAGCCTTCGCAGTATGAAGCCAATGTGCAAAGGCGTCAGAGTCCGGGTCTGACCCAGACCACCCAGGCCTCGGTCTCCTTTGCTCCCCTGCAGTCGCTCTTCGGCATCGTCACGCCCAGTGGCCTGCACTTCGAGCGGCATCATCAGGGCTGGTGGGACATTGACCCATCGAAGCACCGATTCATGATCAATGGGTTGGTCAAGACCCCGATGGTCTTCACCATGGATGAATTGATGCGCCTGCCCTCGGTTTCTCGCTTTCATTTCATTGAGTGCGGGGCCAACACGGCGGTTGAGTGGGGCAATGTGGCTGTGCCGACGGTGCAATACACGCACGGCATGATCTCGTGCAGCGAGTTCACCGGTGTTGCGCTGATTACTTTGCTTGAGATGGCGGGCATAGACCGCAAGAAGGCCAAATTCGTGTTGGCCGAGGGAGCCGACGGATCGTCCATGACGCGCACTATTCCCATGAGTCTGATCGATTCGGGCGAGGTGTTCGTGGCTTACGGCCAGAATGGCGAAATGCTCAGACCGGAAAACGGCTATCCGCTGCGGCTGGTGGTGCCGGGCGTACAGGGGGTCAGCTGGGTCAAGTACCTGCGGCGCATTGAAGTGGGCGACACGCCCTGGGCTGCCAAGGACGAGGCGATTCACTATATCGACCTGATGCCTGACGGGACCCACAGGCAGTACAGCAGCATTCAGGAGTGCAAGAGCGTGGTGACCACGCCTTCAGGCGGGCAGGTGCTGCTCGACAAGGGCTTCTACAACATCACAGGCTTGGCTTGGTCCGGGCGGGGCCGGATTCGGCGGGTGGATGTATCGGTTGACGGGGGCCGTAACTGGCGCACGGCCCGCCTGCAGACGCCCGTGCTCTCAAAATCGCTGACGCGATTCAACCTGGATTGGGTCTGGGATGGCAAGCCGGCCATCATTCAGAGTCGGGCTCAGGACGACACTGGCTATGTTCAGCCCACCTATCGTCAGTTGCGCGCAGTTCGTGGCACTCGGTCGATCTATCACAACAATGCCATTCAATCCTGGCTGGTACAAGAAAGTGGGGAGGTCAAGAATGTTCAACTCTCCTAAGTGGTTTTGGCTAGCCGGCCTCTGCTTGTTCGGTTCTGCAGCCATCGCTCAGTCGACGGCCTTCCCAGGAGTAGGGCGACCGGCTACTCCCAAGGAGGTGGCCAGATGGGACATTGATGTACGGCCCGATTTCAAGGGGTTGCCGGCTGGCTCCGGTTCGGTGGCCAAGGGCCAGGATGTGTGGGAGGCCAAATGTGCCCAGTGCCATGGTGTCTTTGGCGAATCCAATGAGGTCTTCAATCCCTTGGTGGGCGGTACAACCGCGCAGGACATCAAGACTGGCCGAGTCGCTAATTTGGCGCGGGAGGACTATCCGGGTCGCACCACCATGATGAAGGTGCCGCATATCTCGACCTTGTGGGACTACATCAACCGGGCCATGCCCTGGAACGCCCCGAAGACGCTTACCACCGAGGAGGTCTATGCGGTCACTGCCTTCATGCTCAATTTGGCTAATGTGGTGCCCGATAGCTTTGTGTTGTCTGACCGGAATATCGCCGAGGTGCAGCAGCGCATGCCCAACCGCAACGGCATGAGCACCCGTCATGCGATGTGGCCAGGCTCGGAATTTGGTGGGACGGTCAAGCCGGACACCGCCAACACCCTGTGTATGAAGGATTGCGCGGCCGAGCCCAAGGTCGCATCCCTCCTGCCCGACTATGCCCGAAATGCCCATGGCAATCTTCTGGAGCAAAACCGCACGGTTGGCCCCCAGCGGGGCGTTGATACCACGCGGCCCGAGGGCAAATCTATGCCCGTGGCTCAAGCGGCACCCGCCAAATCCGAGGCCAAATCCGATGCGGCCGCGGGCAACAAGCTTGCCCAGGCGCTGCTGGCCAAGCACAGTTGCACGGCCTGTCACGGGATGGACAGGAAGATCGTGGGGCCCGGCATCGTTGAGATTGCGCGTAAACACCCTGGAAAGACCGAGTATTTGCTTGGCAAAATACGGCAAGGCGGTGTAGGCGTTTGGGGCCCGATCCCGATGCCGGCGCAGAGCCTGCCCGAGGCAGACGCCAAGGTGCTGGCTGAATGGATTTCACGCGGAGCGGGCAAGTGAGTCACGAGAAGCTCACTTGATTGCGCCGAATCACTCAACTTTAGGAGAACTGCAATGACAACTCGTCGCGAAACGCTCAGGCAAGGGGCGGTCCTGGCCGGTTTGCTGGCTGCGGCCGGCTACCCCCAGTACGCACTGGCGTTCAACAAGAACGCTTTTGAGGCCAAAACAGTTGCCGAGGCGATTAAGGCTGCGGGCGGAGGGGCGCTTTCAGAGAGCAAGGATGTCACCCTGACCGGTCCCGACATTGCCGAAAATGGTGCAGTCGTGCCGCTGGGCGTGAGCACCACCCTCTCCGGCGTGAAGGATCTTCTGATCCTGGTCGAGAAGAACCCCAATGTTCTGGTGGCCTTGTTCAAGGTCAACGATGCGATTGATGCCAATTTCATGACCCGGGCCAAGATGGGCCAGTCTTCCGACGTGTATGCGGTGGCCATCATGAATGATGGCCGCGCCCTCTTCAGCAAAAAAGAAGTCAAGGTCACGCTCGGTGGCTGCGGCGGCTGATCGGCTGGTCGCCATTCAGAATCATTTGATCCACTTATAGAGGAGTTTCATCATGGCAGACCCGATGCGTATCCGCGCTCAGGCCTCTGGAGGCAAGGCCACCGTTCGAGTTCTCATGAGTCATGAGATGGAGACCGGCCAGCGTCGCGATTCGGCTGGCAAGCTTGTGCCGGCATGGTTTATTCAGGATGTCACTGCATCCCTCAATGGCAAGCCGGTCATGACCGCTGAGTGGGGGCCGGCGGTGTCCAAGAACCCTTTCCTGCAATTCACCATCAAGGGGGCCAAGGCCGGCGACAAGGTGAGCATCACCTGGAAGGACAACAAGGGCGAAACCCGTACCGACGAAGCGACGGTTTCCTAAGGCCGGCCGGGGTAGCGCGGGCGAGCGGCCCGCAAATCGATATTCCATAAGGAGGAGACAGTGAAAACTCGACAACTTGTGCTCTGGCTCACCGCGCTGGTATTTGCTGCACCTGCGATGGCCCAGAAGTCTGCCAGCCAGGGTATCGATGAATACCGCGCCATGCTTCAGGATGGAAACCCCGCCGATCTTTTCGAGGCCAGGGGCGAGGACCTGTGGAAGCGCAAGCGCGGCCCCAAAGCTGCATCGCTGGAGAAGTGCGACTTGGGCAAGGGGCCGGGTGTGGTCAAGGGCGCATTTGTGGAGTTGCCCCGCTATTTCCCCGATACGCAGCGGGTGCAAGACCTGGAGTCACGCATCGTGACCTGCATGGCCACCCTGCAGGGCTTCAATGAGGCCGAGATCATCCAGACGCCTTTCGGGCGTGGTGAGATGGCCAATGTGACGGCCATGGCCACCTGGATATCGGCTGAATCCAAGGGGATGCGTTTTAACTTGCCGCAGAGCCATGCCACCGAGCGTGTGTTTTATGAGGTGGGTAAGCGTCTGTTTTTCCAGCGGGGCGGGACCCACGATTTTTCTTGCGCCTCCTGTCATGGCGAGGAGGGCAAACGCATTCGCCTTCAGGACCTGCCGGTGCTGACCAAAAATCCGGGTGACGGTGTAGGCTTTGCAGCGTGGCCGGCCTATCGCGTCTCCAACGGGCAGATGTGGAGCATGCAGCTGCGGCTCAACGATTGCTACCGTCAGCAGCGATTCCCCTATCCTGGCTTTGCCAGCGACGCCACCATCGCCCTTTCGACCTATCTTGGCGTTAATGCCAAAGGTGCTGCTTCTGCGGTGCCGACCATCAAGCGTTGAGGAACCAGACATGACAATCAAAACCTGGGCCAGGGTGCTGCCTGCAGTTTCGGCGCTTGTGCTGGTGGCCGGTTGCGCCAGCCTGCCATCTTCGGCTGAACTCGATGCCATGACGAACGCTATCGTCAAGGCATCGTTCCGAAGCGAGGGAATCGCTTCGGTCGATCGTTTGCTGGCCACCGACGAGACCAATCGCCTCTGCAGTCAGGCCGATGCGGATGGCAAACCACTGGACGAGAAGACGGCCAAACGCATTGAAGAGGCCAACTTCAAGGCGATCAAATGGCCCTCCGATGGCAAGTTCCTCGGGGACTGGAAGCAGGGTGAGACTATCGCGCAGAGCGGACGGGGCCTGACTTGGACCGACAGTGCCAGCGCGGCCAACGGAGGTAATTGCTACAACTGCCACCAGATCAGCAAGGAGGAAATTTCCTTCGGCACCCTCGGGCCGAGCCTCTACAACTATGGCAAGTTGCGTGGCGTCAAGGATCCCAACGACCCCGCTTCCAAGGCGATCGTTGAGTACACCTGGGGCAAGATTTGGAATTCCAAGGCATACAACGCCTGCTCCAACATGCCGCGTGCCGGCCATGCAGGCGTGCTCAATGAGGCCCAGGTTCGCCACGTGGTGGCCCTGCTGCTAGACCCCAACTCTCCGGTCAATAAGTGAACTTATCAAAACCCGGCCTGGCCGGGTTTTTTTGACACCTACATATCAGTAGCAGGTCATATATGAATCTCAGCAAGCGCGAGTTTCTTCAGGTCCTGGGGTCCGCTTCGGTTGCCGGCATGGGTTTGGCAAAGCATAGCAACTCCGACGCCGCGAGTGCCGGTGAGGCGCTTTATGACATCCCTCGCTTCGGTCAGGTGTCCTTTTTGCACATGACCGATTGCCACGCTCAGCTCAAGCCCATCTACTTCCGGGAGCCGAGCATCAATCTGGGCATAGGCAGCATGCGTGGGCAGCTGCCGCACTTGGTCGGTGAACACCTGCTCAAAGCCGCTGGTGTGCCGGCCGGGTCGGCGCAAGCGCATGCGCTGACCTTTCTGGACTTCGAGAATGCCGCCCGTCGCTTCGGCAGGGTAGGGGGCTTTGCCCACCTGGCCACTTTGGTCAAGCGGCTCAGGGCCAGTCGCCCCGGAGCTTTGCTGCTCGATGGGGGCGACACCTGGCAGGGTTCGGGAACTGCCCTGTGGACCCAGGGGCAGGACATGGTCGATGCCTGCAAGTTGCTGGGTGTTGATGTGATGACTGGTCATTGGGAGTTCACGCTGGGCATGGAGCGTGTCAAGGACATCGTTGAAAAGGACTTTGCCAACAGGGTCGATTTCGTGGCGCAAAACATCAAGACCACTGACTTCGGTGATCCGGTGTTCAAGCCTTATGTCATTCGGCCGATCAACGGCGTGCCCTGCGCCATCATCGGTCAGGCTTTTCCCTACACGCCGATTGCCAATCCGCGTTACATGGTCGCGGATTGGGAGTTCGGCATCCAGGACCAGAACATGCAGGCCATGGTGGACGAAGCCCGCGGTCAGGGGGCGCAGGTGGTGATCGTGCTTAGCCACAACGGCATGGATGTGGACCTCAAGATGGCCAGCCGCGTCTCGGGCATCGACGCCATTCTGGGCGGGCATACGCACGACGGCATGCCAGTGGCCACGCTGGTCTCCAACAAGGGCGGAAAGACCATCGTGACCAATGCCGGATCCAACGGCAAGTTCCTGGCGGTGCTCGATCTGGACATCAAGGACCGCAAGGTTGCTGATTTTCGCTACCGACTGCTACCGGTCTTTTCGAATCTTTTGCCGGCAGACAGGGATATGGAGGCCCTCATCCAACGCATCCGTGCGCCCTATGAGGCCCGTCTGTCCGAGCGTCTGGGCGTGAGTGAAGGCCTGTTGTATCGACGTGGGAACTTCAATGGAACTGGCGACCAACTTCTTGTCGACGCCTTGCTTGACGTTCAAGGGGCACAGATTGCTTTCTCGCCCGGTTTTCGCTGGGGCACCACTCTGCTGCCCGGCCAAGACATCACCCGCGAATGGTTGATGGACATGACGGCTACTACCTACTCCTTTGCCACCGTCACCGAAATGACCGGCGAGATGATCAAGACAGTGCTGGAGGACGTCGGCGACAACCTGTTCAACCCGGACCCCTACTATCAGCAGGGCGGCGATATGGTGCGGGTGGGTGGCCTGACGTACGCCTGCGATCCGATGGCGCCGATGGGTCGGCGGATCAGCGATATGCGACTGGGCGGTCAGCTCATCGAGTCATCCAAGCGTTACAAGGTGGCTGGCTGGGCGCCGGTGGCTGAAGAGGCCCGCCGTGCCGGCAACAGGCCGGTCTGGGAGCTTGTGGAGCAGTGGCTCAAGGCCCAGGGAGGACGGGTTCGCACGCGGCCTTTGAATACGCCGCGCATCATCGGAGCCCTGCCCAACCCGGGGTACGCGGGATAGGGCATGCCGACGCAGCCGCGCCCTGATCGTCGGCGTTATGTGCTGGGTGCCGGGGTGGTGGCTGCGGCGGCGGCCGTGCCTCAGCTGTCGGCGCTGGCTCAGCAAGCCGCTGAGTTCGTGGTCGGCCCGCCGGTGCGGGACATCGAACCGATACGCCTGTCCGAGCGGGTCTGGATGATCTTCTCGCCTGATGGTTTCCCCACCCCGGAAAATCAGGGCATGATGTCCAACGTAACTTTCGTGGTGACATCGCAGGGTGTGGTCATCCTCGATTCGGGCAGCTCTCTGCAGATCGGACAGATGGCCATTCGCATGATCCGGCGGGTCACGGACCGGCCAGTGGTGGCCGTCTTCAACAGCCACTACCATGGGGATCATTGGCTGGGCAATCACGCCTTCGTCCGGCAATGGGGGTCGCAGCTGCCAATACACGCCTTGCCCGGGACGATTGAGGCGGTCAAGGGGACCGCCGGCAGTGCATGGCGCAGCTTGCTAGAGCGCTGGACAAATCAATCGACCCTGGGAACTGAGGTGGTTGCGCCCGACACTGCAGTCGCACACGGACAGGTCCTTCGTTGGGGGGACACGTCCTTTCGCATGCACCACTACGGCACGGCGCACACACCATCGGACCTGTGTGTCGAAGTCATCGAGGATCAGGTCACCATGGTCGGCGACATCGCCATGACCAACCGGATTGCTAACATGGATGATGGTTCTTATCCGGGGACCTTCAAGTACTACGAGGCTCTGAGCCGTGCGGCCGGGGATCAGTTGTGGGTGCCCGGTCACGGCCAGGCCAGGCGTGACCTGCTTCAGACCTACGGCCAATTCATGGCTGGCATTTGGGAGCCTTGTCTGAAGGCTGTGCAGAAGGATGAAACTGAAGCCCAAGCCCGGGCGGCGGTGCTGCGTGATCCCCGTGTGGCCAGCCGGGCTGCGAGCATGCAGGGATTTGAGGGGAATATTGGCAAGTACGTCAGCCTGGCCTATCTGGAAGCGGAGCGGGTGGCTTTTTGAATCTCCCGCCGGTCTGGCGCAAAATACGGGTGGCTGTCATTCGACCCCTATCACTATGGCACTTTCCACCTCCGATGCTGACCGCCTGGCTCTCGCCGAGTCCCAGGAAATTTTCGAAAAGGCTGCGGAAATTTTTCGGGTCATGGCTGCACCTATGCGGCTTCGCATCATCAGCTGTCTTTGTAACGGCGAGAAGAACGTCAGCGAATTGCTGCTTGAGATAGACACGACGCAGCCCAATATGTCGCAGCATCTCAACACCCTTTACCAAGCCGGGGTGCTGGCTAAACGGCGTGATGGTGTCCAGATTTACTACCGTATCATCAACCAACAAGTCGTCAGTCTTTGCCGCGCTGTTTGCACACAGATCGCGGTGGAGGGCTAGTGTGGTCGCGCACGGTCTGGGCCGGCGCGTTTTACTCCTCGGATTTTTGGGAGCCTGTGGTGCCCCGCGCGCGCAGCCCGGTGGTCTGCCCATCTCGCGTGATCTGCTGGCTGAAGCAACGCTGGCCGCGCGTCGTGGCCAAGCCCTGACCGTGTTGGTTAGTCTGCACGGCTGTGTCTACTGCGAGCGGGTCCGCCGATCCTATCTCCTGCCTATGCTGGAGCAGGGTCAGGCCGTGGTGCAGGTTGACATGAACAGTCCTGCGCCCGTGCGGGATTTTCAGCAAAGATCCGCAACTCATGAAGAGCTGGTCCGCCGCTGGCAGGTCAAGGTGGCACCGACTCTTCTTTTTGTGGGGCCTGGTGGGCAGGAACTGGCCCAGCGCATGGAAGGCAGCTATCAGCCCGATTTTTACGGCGCTTACCTGGAGGCGCGGCTGGCGACAGCGGCTCGGCAACTCTCGGTCCTCAACGCCGCGCCGAAGCAATGAAAAAGCCCGCCTGAGGGCGGGCTTTCATCTGACGAAGGGAAGAATTACTTCTTCTTGCAGTCAGCGTGGTCTTTGTTCTTGGCATCCTTGCAGTCCACTTTGGCGGCCATCTTGTCGGCGGCGGCCAGAGCGGGCACGGAGATGAATGCGAAGGCGGCGATGATGGCGGAGATCACAACTTTCATGAGACTACCTTTTAAAGTCAGATGGTTTGAAAACGCAGATCGAAGGAATCAACGTTCTGCGGGTAGGAGATTAGCGGATTTGGCGACATCTTCTTTTATGGTTTGCCCTGAACTGTTGCTGATGCGCAATAGTTGCAGACTTTTGTGAGGGTTTCTACTTATTCTGGAAAACGTTGCGAGCCCCGGCCAGCACTTCACTAAGGGCCTACTGCGCCAGGAGCGCCTCCAGACCACCATCGGGTTCGAAACGACCGTTACGGTAAGTCATGCGGGTTGGACCTCGCCAGGCCGCTTCTTTCACTGGATGTGCCGGATCCCCCGGGTAGCAGACCACGCGCTGACCATCGATGTCGTGGGGTTCGGGCTGTATGACCAGCGGCTTGCGCTGGTCCGCCAACTGTAGGGCCCGGCGAGCGCTCGGGATGCGGGCTAGCTCCATCAGGGTGAGCAACTGTACATTGGCCAGCATCATCTGGCCCGCCCAGTATTGTCGGATGGCTTGCTCGGGGCGTAGCCAAAGGGCCTCTGTGATCTCATGCTCATCGTGGACCGCGTGTTGGTCTGGCGGGGCCACGGCCACGAAAAAGCGGGTGTCGAAGCGGCGCCTGCTCATGCTGGGCATCATCGGGCTGATCCACCTTGACCAGGGGCGAATATGCCGGGTCTGCAGGGGCAGCAGTCCGACTTCGGCCATCCCCGCCAGAAAGTCCTGGCCCCGGGCCAGTTGCTGCCCAAGGGCCTGGCGCTGTTCCAGCTGCTGGGCTGGCGGCGCGTCTGTCTCGTGGAGCAGTAGGCCGCATTCCTCGAAGGTCTCCCGCAGGGCCGCCACATGAAGGCCCGCCGCGGTTGCCCAGTCGAGATCGTCCTGACCGAGTCCGCGGTGCAGCTCGAACGGTGAGCGATCGAGCTGGGCAGCATCGACCTGGCAGTCCAGTTCATCGAGCTTACCGCCTGGAAACACGTAGGCGCCACCCAGAACCTCCGACTGGCTGTGCCGCCTGACCAGCAGAACCTCCAGCCCTTCGGCCCGATCGCGCAACAGCACCACGGTGGCTGCGTCAACAGGCGCCGAGCGAATGATTTCGTGGTTGATCCGAATGTTCACCCAGAGATTGTGTCGCGGGCCAGGTGCTGGTGCGTGACGGTTACGGCGATTGGGGTCACCTTTGCTACAGTGGGGTCAGGAGGTTCTGCCATGAGGTGCATTCCGCGTTTTCTGCTCGGCCTGAGCCTGTGGACGATGGCCCTGGCCGCTCAGTCTCAGCCGATCAAGTTGCAGTGCGAGGTCGAGGGCAAGTTTGCCGACGCAGAGGGTAAGGCCACTGCCAATCGGGTGGCCATTGAGCTCCAGGTGATCGGTAAACATCTGTACTTCACCGTTATTGGCCCTAAGCCCTATGAAATGCGGGTCAGTACCCTGGTCACCGAGGAGTATGAGGGCACCAACCTCACCTCTTCAAGCCAACTGGGCGCCCGACGCCGCCATCGGGCCAGCGGTCAGGAAACCAGCTTGCTGATTGAGCGCGGTTCCATTGAGCTGACGGCTCACAACGATGTAGCGATACAAGGCAAGATGCAGCGTTTCAAGTACACCGGCAAGTGCCGCCAGATCGGCTCCTGAGGGAGCTCAATCGTTGCTTCGGCCCAAGCTTTAGGCGATATCCACTGTGTGCACGCCCCAGACACCTTTGCGGCGGTCATCAAAGTAACGCTCGAGCGTTTCACGCACTGTGCGGAAGGCCAGTTCATCCCAGGGGATGGTGTCCTCGGTAAAGAGGCGTGCTTCCTGGGTCTCGTGACCAGGCTGGAAGTGCGTGCTGAGCAGGCGGGCCCGGTAGAACAGGTGGACCTGTCCGACCCGCACCACATTCATGACGGTAAAGAGCTCCTGCATCTCGATGCTAGCTCCTGCTTCTTCGTCGGTCTCTCGTGCAGCCCCCTGCGCAGTGGTTTCGCCCATTTCCATGAAGCCGGCCGGTAGTGTCCATTTGCCGCGCCGCGGCTCGATATTGCGTTTGCACAGCAGCACTTGCTCCCCACGCTCGCCCCACCAGGCGATCGTACCCACCACATTCAGAGGATTTTCGTAATGGATGGTCCGGCAGACCGTGCATACCGCCCGCTCGCGGGTGTCGCCATCATCGGGCAGCCGGTAGGCCACGGGCGAGCCGCATTGGCGGCAATGTTTGATACCTGGGCTTTGCATGGGAGTCAGTGGCCGTATCGTGACTGGGCAGGGCGTCAGCTAACCCGCACTTTCAGCGTGCCCAGCCCATCGATACCGCCTTCCATCAGATCACCGGCCACGACTGCGGCCACGCCTTCAGGCGTACCGGTGAAGATGAGATCGCCAGCCTGTAGTTCCCACGCGGCCGAAAGGTGTTCGATGGTTTCCGCCACGTTCCAGATCAGCTTGCTGATCTGGCTGCGTTGCCTGTCCTGGCCGCCGACCTTGAGGTATATCTCTGCCTGGTCCACAGCTCCGGCCTGTTGGGCTGGTGTGATGGGCCCGATGGGGGCCGAATGGTCAAACGCCTTGCCGATGCACCAGGGCCGACCCTGTTTTTTCATTTCGTTCTGGAGGTCGCGGCGCGTCATGTCCAGACCGACCGCATAACCGAAGATATGTTGATGGGCGCGCGTGGCCGTGATGTTGCGACCGCCCTGGCCGATGGCTACCACCAGTTCGATTTCGTGATGCAGGTTTTGAGTCTGACTGGGGTAGGGCATGGACCCGATGGTGCCTTCGGGAACGACGACCAGCGCGTCGGCGGGTTTGAGAAAGAAGAAGGGTGCCTCCCTTCCGGTGAACCCCATCTCTTTGGCATGCTCGACATAATTTCGGCCAACGCAATAGATGCGGTGCACGGGGAACTTTTCCTCGGAGCCCCTGACGGGTAGGACGATGGGTTCTGCGGGAGCGTGGGTGTAGCGCATGGGTGGCTCTTTAAGAAATGCGTTGGGACAGCTCAATTGGTCACATGCGTGGGATTTGAACAGCTTTTCCTGGGGGCTGTCCAATCGCCCGCAAAAGCTCAAGCTCGGAAGGTTTTCGTTGACCGAGCCACTTAAACTCTGCTCTATGGTCAAGAGTTACAACTTTAGGGCAGCGCCGGCGCATTTGATTCGGCGCACCCACCAGATCGCGATGGCCCTTTTCATGCAGGAGGTCGACGGTTTTGACATCACACCGGTGCAATTTGCCGTTCTCAATGCCTTGATGGATGAACCCGGGCAAGACCAGGTGTCGCTGTCGGCTAGGGTCGCATTCGATGCGGCGACCTCCGGATCGGTGATCGGTCGCCTCGAAGCAAAGGGTTGGGTGCGCAGGCAGCCCGATGAAAAGGATCGACGGCGCAAGCGCTTGTGGGTCACGCCCGAGGGTTGCACGGTGGTCGCGCAAATTAAACGGGCGGCAGCCCGGACCCAGCGGCGACTGCTGGAGCCGCTTGATGACCGGGAGCAGGAGCGTCTGATGCAAATGCTGGGCAAGGTGATTGCGCGCCACGAAGGCCTTGATTCTGCTGATCGATGATCCCGGCTTCCGTGCCAGCGTGCGGCGGGTGTATGGCTGGCCGACGTAGCGGGGTCTGAGACAATCCCGGGATGTCTGAAACCACCCAAGCCCCGCCGGTCCGCGCAACCGCTCCCCGCGTAGGTTTCGTCAGCCTCGGCTGCCCCAAGGCCTTGACGGACTCCGAGCTCATCCTGACTCAGCTCAGTGCCGAGGGCTACCAGACCTCCAAGACGTTCGACGGCGCCGACTTGGTGGTGGTCAACACATGCGGCTTCATCGACGAGGCGGTCAAGGAAAGCCTTGATACGATCGCGGAGGCTTTGGCTGAGAACGGACGTGTCATCGTCACCGGCTGTCTGGGTGCCCGCACCCTCGAAGGGGGCGATAACCTGGTGCGCAGCCTGCATCCCAGCGTGCTGGCGGTCACCGGACCGCACGCGACGCAAGAGGTGATGGATGCCGTTCACCAGCATTTGCCCAAGCCGCATGACCCTTTTCTGGATCTGGTTCCGCAGTCCTTTGGCGTGGCAGGCATCAAGTTGACGCCGCGGCACTATGCCTATTTGAAGATCAGCGAGGGCTGCAATCATCGTTGCACTTTTTGCATCATCCCCTCGATGCGAGGCGATCTGGTTTCAAGGCCGATCGGCGATGTGCTCCAGGAGGCTCAGGCCCTGTTCGAAGGGGGCGTTCGGGAATTGTTGGTGATCAGTCAGGACACCTCCGCCTACGGCGTGGATGTCCAATACCGTACCGGCTTTTGGTCGGGGCGGCCGATCAAGACGCGAACTTTCGAACTGGTGCGTGCCTTGGGCGAATTGGCGGCGCCGCACGGTGCTTGGGTACGTCTGCACTACGTTTACCCCTACCCCAGCGTGGATGAGCTGCTCGACCTGATGGCCGATGGCCTGGTCTTGCCCTACCTAGATGTGCCGTTTCAGCACAGCCACCCGGATGTCCTGCGTCGCATGAAGCGACCGGCCAGCGGTGAACGCAATCTCGAGCGTCTGGCGCGGTGGCGTGAGCGCTGTCCTCAGTTGGTGGTGCGCAGCACTTTCATTGCCGGATTTCCCGGTGAAACCGAAGCTGAGTTTGAGCACCTGCTGGACTTCATGCGCCAGGCCCGCATTGATCGGGCGGGATGCTTTGCCTACAGTCCGGTGCGCGGTGCCAGCGCCAACGATTTGCCCAATCCTCTACCCGATGCTCTGCGCCAGGAGCGCCGGGGGCGCTTCATGGCCGTCGCCGAGGAAGTCTCCAGCGCCAAGCTGCGAGAGCGCATCGGTGCCACCATGCAGATCTTGGTCGATTCGGCGCCGGGACTCGGGCGCAAGGGTGGCCTCGGTCGCAGTTACGCCGATGCGCCTGAGATTGACGGGGTGGTCCGTTTGCTGCCACCCCAGAAGATCAGCAAGACGCTAAAGGCTGGGGACTTTACGCAGGCCCGAATTGTGGGCACCGAGGGTCACGATCTGCTGGCTCTACCGATCTGAGTCGGGACTGCAGGTTGGCGCCCTACCGCATGTATGAAAAAAGCCGCTGAGGGTTCAGCGGCTTTGTTTTTCTTGTTCTTCTTGATTTCTTCTTCTTCGATCGGTTCTTCAGTGAATTTTGGTGCCCAGGAGAGGACTCGAACCTCCACGCCTCTCAGCGCTAGTACCTGAAAC
>CAZATV010000017.1:0-44826 GCA_964488145.1 uncultured Polaromonas sp. | reverse complement strand
GCTGCAGCGGGGCTCGCCTGGACGCTGATGCGTCTGGGGTTTTGGCCCAGTTGAGAGCCCAGCTTGACGATGGCTCCGAGGTGGCGTCTCAAGAACCCGGCAGGATCGTGGGTAGCACGGTAATCGAGATGCGACGGTTCAGGGCATTGGTGGGGTCGTCGGGCAGCGAGGGGCGGCTGTCACCGTAGCCGATCACTTGCGAAATCCGGCCGGGCTTGACTGCTTTCGATAAAAGCTCCCGCCGGGCGGCGTTAGCCCGCTCGGCCGACAGTTCCCAGTTGCCGTAGCCGGTGACCCCGCCGCCATAGGGTGTGGCGTCGGTATAGCCCTCGATCATCAGTGGATTGGCCTCGCACAAATTGACCGCTGCAGCAATTTTGGCGAATTGCTCTTTGGCAAACGGCGACAACACCGCCTGACCGCTCTGGAACATGGGCTGGTTGTTGTCCAGCAAGGTCAGGCGAAGGCCGTCGTGGAGCAATTCGATTTCGATCGGCACCTTGCCCCGGGTCAGCTTTGAGTCGGCCTCGATCTGCCTTCTCAGGTCGTTGGCCATATTCGTTATGCAGGTCATGTCGCGCTGGGGAATCTTCGAGAGTTTGTCGAAGGTGATGATCCAGGTGACAATGAAAAAGGCCATCAGCACCGTCACGAAGTCAGCGTACACCAATTTCCAGTTGCCGTGGCTGTCATGCTTCTCCCGCCGCTTGACGGCGTGCGGTCGGCGCGCGGTAGCCGCCGAAATGATTGACACCCCGTCTTGCTGCTTCATGAGCTGACTTGTCGCACCGAGTTCCTGACGCCCTCCTCCAGTTCCTGCATGGAGGGTCGGACATCGGAGTACAAGACTTTGCGCCCATACTCGACGCAGACCGAGGGCGAAAAGCTGCTGTAGTAAGCCAACAGAATTTCCTTGACCGCCTCGAAGGGCTTGAGTTCCTCGTCCGCAATTTGCTCCAGCGATTTGGCCACCGGGCTGAAGATGGCATAGGCTGCAAACACGCCGACCAGCGTGCCGACCAGGGCCGCCGCGATCATTGCGCCAATTTGTGCCGGGCTGCTCGTGGCCACGCCGGAGAGCGCCTTGATGACCCCCACGATGGCCGCCACGATACCGAAGGCCGGCATGCTGTCAGCCAGGTTCATGATCGATTGGGAGGGCTGGCGCGATTCGGCGTACAGCGTTTCGATTTCCTGGCTGAGCACTCCCTCCAGCTGCGCCAGCGTGACGGTGTTGTCAGCCATCATGCGGAAATAGTCAGTCAAAAACTCTACCAGGCGCCTGTGCTTGAGCACGCGCGGGTAGCGTCTGAACAGGGCGCTTGCCGCTGGGTTTTCAATGTCGGCCTCGATCGACTTCATGCCGTCGCGCTTGATTTTTTGCAGCAGCTCGAATAGCAGGCAAAGCAATTGCAGGTTAGCCTCGCGGTTGATGGAGGACTTTGTGAAGCTGCGGACGAAGACGCTGCCAACGTTGCGCAGATGCCGCCATTTGTTACCCGCAATCAGCGTACCCAGGGCGGCGCCAAAGATCACCAGAAACTCTTCGGGGACCCACAGTTGCTCCCAGTTACCGCCCAGCCAGAGGAAGCCCCCGATGGCCGCAGACAGCGCGATCAGCCAACCCAAGGGGATATTCATATCTTCTCGAACAGTGAGGTGGAGTCGAGCCGTGCCATGATGGCTTGAGCCGCCTGCAGCAGGGCGTTGGAGCGAGCCAGGTTGGCCGTGGCCTCGGCGGGATCGGTGTCCATCAGGGTGCTGCGCTGCTGCTCGACAGCGGTTTCCTGAAAAGCTGAAGCCTGCCGGGCCGAGTCCAGGAGATTGAGCAGAACCCCAGTCCGCACCTGCGCCTTGGAGACCTGGCGCATGGCATTGTTGATCGCCTCGAACTCGGCGCTGTTGGGGGTTTGGCCACTGTTGAGGGCTACAAAAACATCATTCATTGCCTCCAGCACGTCGATGGTCGTGGCATCAGCTGGATCGCCCATGACGCTGGTCTTGAGAATGCCGGTCTCCAGCTCGATGCTGGGGGCCAGCTTGACCGGACCTAACTCGCCAACCGCTTTGAGTATTTCCTTACCAGCGGCATCCTTCGCCTGCGAAAACTGCAGCACTGCATCGTGGAGCGTTTTTGCCTTTTGGGCCATCTGAGTGCGCGTGGCGTTGTCCAGGCCCGGCCCGCTGGCCTGGATCATGAGTTGCTGCATATTGGCCAGCATCTGGTGCAGGCTGGTGAGCTGCGAGTCGGTCTGGTCCAGCGTGCTTTGCACATGGTCCTGGTTGACCCGGAACATGGCAAATTCAGCCTTCTTGAGCTGCACCTGCACCCCCAGGCCGGCTGCCAGTGGATCGTCTGAGGCCTTGCCGTAGCGCTTACCCGAGGAAATCTGGCGCTGGCTCTCCACCACATCCTGCAAGTGCTGCTGCAGGGCAGCTACGCCGCTGTCAAAGAGTTGTTGGCTGCTCACGCGCATCGGGGTTCTCCTTAGCGACCGCTCATCATGGCCAGCAAGGTGTCAAACATCTGGCTGCCCATCTGCACCATCTTGCTGGCCGCGGCGTAGAGCTGCTGATAGCGCACCAGATTGGCCGCTTCCTCATCGAGATTGACGCCCGAAATCGAGGCCTTCTGATCGCTCAGGCTGCGTTCCAGGGTCTGATTGAGTTTTCCCTCCTGGTTCCAGCCTCCCAGGGTGTTGGCGATCGTGCTGGTCAGGGCGGTGACATCCGGGCTAAGCTCATCTCTGAGCTCTTCCAGGGCGTTCGCGGCGCTCGAGACATTGGAGATGTCGGCCGAGCCGGCCTGCACCTCCAGCCGCGAAGCACTCACGGTACCCCCGGAGAAGCTGAACAAGGGCTTGTTGGCGGGCGTGATCGAGGTCGCGTCCACCTGAACCTTCAGCTTGTTGGCCAGAGCGTCCAACGTACCCTGCCAAGCGGGCAGCTCCTCGTTCATCAGCGTGATGAATGCACCGGCTTGCCCTCGGTCGATGAAAGAACGTTCCGGCTCGCTTGAGCCGGCCGCCTGACGCTGAAAAAGGTCGACGATCTTGCCCGGTTGTGAGCCGGCACTGGGCGCGCGCAGTTTGAGGCTATCGGCCAGAGGCTGTCGCACGACCAGAGGTTCGGTTCCATCCCCGTTGCTAAAACGATAGGCGTTCGCTCCCTCCACCACCATGATGCCGCCGATCTGGTGGCTCAGGCTGCCATCGTTTTCCAGCGTCGAGGTGCCGCCGATCAGCCTTTGCAGCTCCATGCCCAGCCGGTCTCGCTCATCGAACAGGTCCGGTGTAGGTGTGTTGACGATCTGTGCATTGACCCGGCCAAGCTGGGCCATCACATCGTTGGCCTCGCGCAGGGTGTCTTCCAGTCCGCGGGCTGAGTCCTCGCGCAGGGTCTGCAACACGTCGGCGGCGGTGTTGATGCGGCTGGCCAGTTGGCGAGCCGACCCGATCAGGGATTCGCGGTAGGCTGGGTTGGTCGGTTCGTTGGCCAGGGATCCCGCGGCATTGAAAAATGCGCCCATGGCGCTGCCGATGGCGGTGGCCTCGTCGGTGAGCATCCGGTCCAGGGTGGCCGTCGACGTCGACAAGGTCTTCGTGTAGGCGCTTTCCCCGGCTTGGCGCAGCAGTTGCCGCTGCAGGAAGGCTGAATAGTTGCGACCAAAGCCGTCTATGCCTTGTCCGGGCCGCGCAGCTTCGGCCGAGTAGGTCGACAGCAGCGATTCGGGGGTGCGTCTGACAAAGCCATCGACCGAGGCGCCCGAAACGTTTTGGGCGGTCACGAGCAAGCCGGCCTGTGCATACTTCAGGCTGGCTGTCGCGTTATCAAATAATGCGTTAGCGTTCAATTTTGGCCTCTGGCGCGGGTTTGGGCGGTAGAGCTAACCCCTGCTGATCTAGACGGCCATTCAGGGGGCTTTGGTTAGCCCTGCGAGCCGAATCTGCCCCATCATCTGGCGCGCCATGGCATCGGCCAAGCCCAGACCGCCGGAGCGGGCCAGATGGTCGGCCAGATGGTCATCGGCGATCTGGCCGTAGCCTTGGCTGACCAGCGACTGACCAGCGCTCAGGCTGGAACTGCGCAACTCCTTGAGCATCTGGCGCAGCAGGGTACGCTCGAAACCCTCAGCCGCCTGCCGGATTTTCTCAGCCTGGGCGGCTTGCTGACGCTCGCTGGTGCCCGCCTGGGCACTCACCGGGCTCGGCCCTGCAAGTGGTGTCGCCAGCAGCGTCATCAGATCACTTCCAACTCGGCCTGAAGGGCACCGGCGGCCTTCATGGCTTGCAGGATGGCCATCAGGTCCTGAGGTGTGGCGCCGAGCCGGTTGAGTGCGCGCACCAGATCCTCCAGATTGGCAGTGGAGGGTACCTGAATCAGATTGCCGGCGGGCCCGCTATCGACTGAAACCACATCGTTTCTCTCGATGGCCGTTCGGGCTCCCAGGGCCAGCGGTGGAGGCTGCACCACGCGCGACTGGTTTTGCACCCTCACCGTGATCGAGCCATGGGTGACCGCAAATGGCAACAACTGCACCGATTGATTGATCAGCACCGAGCCGGTGCGCGCATTGATCACCACCTTAGCCACTTCATTGACTCGCGGCACCTCCAGCTCCATCAGGCGAGCCATGAAGGACATGCGCTGGGCCGGATCCACCGGCGCCCGAACATTGACCGTGCGTGCATTGACGGGTACCACCACCTCAGGCCCCAGGGCGCGGCTCATCACTTCAATGGCGCGCTGGGTCTGCGAGAAATCCGGCTGCACAAAGTTCAGCTCCACCAGAGGCTCCACCGGGACCTCCGGGGCTGGAACTTCAACCAGCGCCCCCGCGGGAATTCGGCCCGCGGATTGGTGGCTGATTTGTGTGGTCGCCCGTCGCGTGGTGACCGAGGTGCCAGGCACCACCACGGAGCCCTGGGCCTGACCGTAGATCTGCCCATCGGCGGCCTTCAGGGGGGTCATGAGCAGGGTACCGCCGCGCAGGCTGCGGGCGTTACCCAAAGAGGACACAGTGACATCCATTCTTTGGCCAGGCCGGGCCAGGGCCTCGAGTTCCGCGGTCACCATGACAGCGGCCACATTGCGCGGTTGGATGTTCACATTGGGGGGCACGGCCACGCCGAGGGCCGAGAGCATATTGACGATGCTCTGTCCGGCAAAGGGCGACTGAGAGGTGGAGTCGCCGGTTCCATCCAGACCAACCACCAGCCCATAGCCTATCAGTTGGTTGGGGCGCTGGCCACTGACCGACACCATTTCCTTGAGGCGCTGCGCGTGGACGGCGGTGGCGCTGCCCAGGATCAGGGCAAGAACCAGTGCAAAACGCAAGGGCAGATTTTTCATGATCTCAGTTGGGTCCGTATCGCATGAAAAGCTTGGTCAGCCAGCCGGGTCTTTGCACCTCGTCGGTGACGCCGGCGCCCCGGTATTCGATGCGCGCATCGGCCACCTGTGAAGACAGTACCGTGTTGTCGCGTACGGACAAAGGATGGACGGTGCCGGCAAACCGGATCACTTCTTCTTCGGCACCCACCGCCACCCGCTTTTCACCGGCTACGCTCATGTTGCCATTACCCAGTACCTCAAGCACCGTGACGGTGATGGTGCCGCTGAATTGATTGGAAGCTGAAGAGCCCCCCTTGCTGTCGAACTGTGTTGATCCGCCGCTGCCCAGACCCAGGCGAATGTCATTACCCGTGGTCGTGCCGTTGCTCTGCACCCCGATGCGCAAGTTGGCGTCGGCGCCGTTACTGCCTTGACGGCTGGCCTTGGTGCCGCCGTCCTTGCTAGCCCGGGTGGTCTCATTGAGGATGACGGTCAGCGTATCGCCCACGCGGTTGGCACGCCTTTCCTCGAACAGGCGCCTGGGCGCGGTCTGACGGACGGCCACCGGCACCAGACTGCCTGGGCTCGTGTAGGTCTCAGCGCGACTCTCCGGCTTGACGGTGGTGGGGCCTTCCACCAGCGCAGGGCGGCGGAGCGATGAGGTTTCAGCGCAGCCCACCAGTAGGGCCAGGGTTATGAAAAGTGGCAGTAGGCGCTTCATCACAGCTGTCCCAGACGTTGCAGCATCTGGTCGGATGCACTGATGCCGCGGCTGGTGATCTCGTAGGCCCGCTGGGCCGCGATCAGGCTGACCAGTTCTTCGGCCACGTTCACATTAGACTGCTCGGTGTAATACTGGGTGATGCTGCCCAGGCCATCGGAGCCGGCGGTGCCGGTCTGGGGCGAGCCCGAGGATAGGGTCTCACGGTAGACGCCGCCGCCTGTGGTCAACAGCCCGGCCGGGTTGGCGAAATTGACCACTGCCATCTGGTCAGCGGCGATCGATCGACTGACCGAGTCCGTGTAGTAGCTGACCTTGCCGTCGCTGCTGATGGAAATCGTGGTGGCGTTGCTTGGAATGGTGATGGGCGAGCCGCTATTGCTGAGCACCAGGTCACCGCTGGCGGTGGTGATCTGCCCTTGGTTGTTGCGCATGAAATTGCCGGCGCGGGTGTATCCGGTGCCCGAGGGTGTTTCGATGACGAAATACCCGTTGCCGTTGATGGCCACATCCAGCGGATTTTGGCTCTGCATCAGAGTGCCGGCGCTGTTGATGCGCTGGGTCGAAGCCACTCGGGAGCCCGTACCGCTCTGCAGACCTGAGCCGACGATCTGGCCGCTCTCGTCGTCCAGGCCAGGGGCTCTGAGCGTCTGGTACATCAGGTCCTCGAAAATCGGCCGAACCTTCTTGTAGGCAGTGGTCGAAACGTTGGCCAGGTTATTGGCAATCGTATCCAGACTGGTCTGTTGGGCATCCAGTCCGGTTTTCGAAATCCACAGAGATCGCATCATGATGAGGGGCTCCTTCAGACGCGCGAGAGCGAGATCAGCGATCCCGCCTGCTTGGAGTTTTGCTCGGCTGCCTGCACCAGTCGGATGTTCAGGTCAAACAGTCGGTTCTGCTTGATCATCTGCACCATGGCATCGGCCAGGCTGACGTTACTGCCTTCGTAGGCCCCTTGATAGAGGCGCACCGAGGGGTCGTGGTCCAGGGGCTCGCGGGCTTCAAGCAGGCCGTCTCCGGCCAGATTGAGCTCCTGCATCGGTACATTGACCCTCTTGAGGCTGTCGATACGGCTGAGTTGGCTATCGCCGGGCAGCATGGCATGTATGGCACCGTTGGCCTGGATCTGCACCTGATGCGCACCCTCGGGGATCTGGATGGGACCGTTTTCGCCCACCACCGGCCTGCCTTGAGGCCCGAGCAGCCAGCCGCGTGAATCCAGTTGGAACTTGCCCATGCGGGTATAGGCTTCCGAACCGTCAGCGCGCTGCACGGCAAAAAAGCCGTTGCCATCGATAGCCACGTCCAGATCGTTACCGGTGTGGACCAGCGCCCCCGGTGCAGCATTGACGCCGGGGGTGGAGTCGACCACGAACGCTCGTGAATCGGCAGCAGCGCCCTGCACGGGCACCGCTCTGAAGGTCGAGAGCAACTCGCGAAAACCGGGCGTCTGCAGATTGGCCAGGTTGTGCGCGTTGTTCGCCAGTTGCCCCATAGCGTGCTTGGCGCCGGTCATGGCGGTATAGGCAAAGCGGTCGATCATGATCTGGATAGAGATGGAGGTTAGAAGGCTCTGAGGGTCGGCCGCGAGTGGTTTGTGCCGGCTTGGACCAACGGGCCAGTGCCTTTATCAGGAGACCATCTGGATCACATCACGCAGGGCCTGGTCGTAGGCGCGCATGCTCTGCGAGCTGGCCGAATAGGAGCGCTGCAACACCATCAGCCGCACCAGTTCGCTGGCCATATCCACATTGGACGATTCCAGCGCCTTGGCCCGGATGTCGCCCATGATGCCGGTACCGGCGCGACCGACCAGCACGCCGCTGGCGCTGTCTTCGGTGCCTGATTCCAGCGAGGCGGCAAAGGCATTGTTACCCACAGGAATCAGCCCCTCTGCGTTATCAAAATTGACCAGCGCCAACTGCCCCACGAAGTGCTGCTTGCCGGTACCGTAAATACCGGCGATACGGCCTTGGTCATCCACCGAGACACTGGAGAGGCGCACCATCGGCTCGCCGTCCTGATTGCTGCGGGTGACCTGGAAGGAGCCGGCCTGCAGCGAGCTGTCAGTCAGGTCCAGATTGAAGACCAGGGTGGAATCGCCACCGGCCTGCTCATTGGTGATCTTGGAGGTCAGGCTGGTGATCGTGCGGAACTTTGGATTGCCCGACAGCGGGTCTGTGGACAGGGCAGCGATATTGCGCCCGCCGACAAATTCGAGACGTGATATCGGCTTGTAACCCAGAACTGCGTTGCCTGAAGGCGTCAGATCCAGATCGGCCGTACGATCTGGATCCCGGTCGAAAAATTTTCCGTCGAGAGATGCGTACACCTCAACCCGGCTGAGGTTGGAGGTCAGGATCTGACCGTCGCCAGCCTTGTTACTCACACCGTTGGTGTTAATTTCGGTGCCGTCCATATTGATGAGCGTCATGTTGTGAACGGGACGAAACTCCACGGTATCTCCAGATCCATAGGTGATCGCTCGAGACATTTGTACGTTACGGGCTGTCGTGTCGACCGACTCGACATTCGCCCCGGTGTCGTCGCCGTTGATGAAAACACGATACCCCTCCACTGCGTTGCTCAAGTTTCCGACGGTGAGGTGCAATTTCAGGGTTTGGGTGGCGGTTGTCTCCGCGGCGCGAGTAGCCGGACCTGCCACGTAGGGCGGGTAGAAGGTGATGTAAGCACCCTTGGGTACAGCGAGCCCATCCAATCCGGCCACCGTAATCTGTTTTTGGTCGCCAGAAATGCTGCCGACGGCCCTTCCGGTATCGACCCCGTTGACGTAGATACGTTGACCCACAACGGCGCCTGAGGCCGCGTTACTCAGGCTGATGATGGGCGGTGAATCTGTCACCGGCGTGGCCGCTGTCGAGACCCCTTCTTCGGTTGGCGCCGTGTTCATGCGCAGGATGAGATTCTTGCTCAGCGTCACCAGGGGCTCGCGGCTGGCAGTCTGAGGCTTGGCAGCCTCTCCCGGATCGTACTGATAACCATCGGCCGTGGCAGTGATGTCGAGCACTGTATCGCTGATTCTGCGATAAAAAACCTCAAGTGTTCGGGTGTTACCGTCCACATCAAACACGGTCTGGGTGGTCTTGTTGTTATAGGACGCCTGAGCGGGGTCGAACTCAACGGTGGACTCGGTAAAAGCGTTGGCGGTTGAGTCCAGAATGGCGCTGATGGTCGAGGTCGAGGTCACGCGGCCCGGCATATTGGCCGGCGGCATGCGTAGCAGACCGTGGTTCTTGATGTAGTCGTCGGTGATCGACTGGCCGTCGAGCGAGGGCTGGTAGCCGGTCAGGTACATGCCGTTTTCGTTGACCAGGTAGCCCTCGTTGTCCAAACCGAACTGTCCGTTTCGCGTGTAGTAAACCGCAGCCGGATCCACCTGCGATGCGGTGCCGGAGCTTTGCAGCAACCTGAACATGCCTTTGCCGTTGATGGCCAGGTCCAGTGCGTTGGTGGAGTTGAGCACCGTGCCCTGGGTCATCGGCCGACGAACGCCGAGGGTCGTGGCTCCCATACCTGCCCGAGCGCGGTCGGTGGCGTTAACCGCCTGGATGAACTGGTCGGCAAAGACGTATTCGCCAGACTTGTAGCCCACCGTATTGGCGTTGGCAATGTTGTTGCTGACCGTATCGATGGCAGCGGCGGTGTTTTGCAGTCCTGACAAGGCGATGGTGTAGTTGCTCATGGAAGGTCCTCAGTGATGATCAGGCTTGCAGCCATTTAAGAATTTGCTCGATGCCAATTTGCCGGCCGTCTTCCAGGTCGGCATGGGTGGTGTTCAGGGCCGAAACCCGGATCGGCACATGGCTGTCGGGGAAGACCAGCTTGCCGTCGGCTGTCTTGGCACTCCAGACGGTGGTGTACTGGCCCTCGGGCAGATCTCGGCCTCCGGTGTCCTTGCCGTCCCAGATCTGATCGACCGTGCCGGCCTCACGCGCGCCCAGCTCTATGCGGCGTCGCTCGGCTCCGGATGAGTCCAGCACGGACAGCTGTAGTTCGCCCACCGCAGCGGGCAGTTTGGCGGCCAGTCGTACAGGCTCGCCTGCAAAGTCAAAGTTTTTGCCCGGGGCCAGTGCCATCTGACCGACGGCGCTCGACAGGCTGATCATGGCCGCGGCCTTCATCTGATTCATCATGCCCGTCATGGACTGATTGAGCTTGTTGATGCCATCGACCATGTTGAGCTGCGCCAGTTGTGAGGTCATGGCCGCGTTGTCCATCGGCGCCATCGGGTCCTGGTTGCGCAGCTGCACGGTCAACATGTGCAGGAAGTTCTGTGACAGGTCTTTGACCGAGGTGGGATCGGTGCCGGCAACGCTCGCGCGAGTGCCGTCGTAGATGCGCAGGCTGGAAATGGGATCGGCCATGGTCAGGTTCCTCACTTGCCCAAATCGAGCGTCTTGAGCATCAGTTGACGCGTGACATTGAGCATCTCGACATTCATCTGGTAGGCCCGCGATGCGGAAATCATGTCCACCATCTGTTCGGCCGGGTTCACATTGGGCATGGCCACATAGCCGCGCTCATCGGCCAACGGATGGCCGGGCCTGTATTCCATGCGCAGGGGTGCGTCGCTTTCAACGATGCGGGATACGGCCACCCCGTGACCTGCGCGCCCTTTGGTGGGGTCCACCTGGAACACCACGTGGCGCGAGCGGTAGGCCTGTCCATCGGGGCCGACGGCCGTTTCGGCATTGGCCACGTTGGAGGCGATGACATTGAGCCGAAGCGACTGCGCCACCAGACCGGTGGTACCGATATCGAAAGTACCCATCAAGCTCATGACGGCTGTCCTGTAATGGCCGACAGTCTCGAGCGCAGCGTTGAGCTGAGGAAACTGATGGCGCTCTCCGTGAAAAACGAGTTCTTCACGAAGTGACTGCGCTCGAGGTCCGGGTCGACCGTATTGCCGTCGATGGCCGGTTGAACCGGGATCCGGTAGAGGGTTTTGACCCCTTCGGGCCGGGCTGGCCGGCCGGGCAAATGGGCTTCATGCGTGGTGGCCAGGTTCACGCCTCGGGCCGAAGGGGCGCCCCTGAGCGCGCGCTTCAATTCAGCGGCGAAGTCAATGTCGCGTGCCAGATAGCCAGGCGTGTCTGCATTGACCATGTTGCCGGTCAGGATCTCCTGGCGCAGCGTGCGCAGGCGCAAGGCGGCTTCGCCAAATTGCAGGGAGTCGTAGGCAGGTTGGGCGGTCATGGCTCGGGACGCAATAAGTTGCGGGTTGTTCAGCAAACTGCGTGCCATGTCTGTCGGATAAGGTCCACCCCCAGCTTCGGAGCGATTCGGCAGGTCGGATGGGCGGCCTTGAGGCTTGGTGCGCCGCTTCGCGGCTTCAAGGCGCCGGGATTTACCCCTCCCGCTCAAACTCGGCCGCCGGTGGGAGGCCTGGTCCTTGGGCCAGAGTTGCGACGGCAGGCAATTTTTGCCGGCCCTGATGAGCCCTATTGGCGGCAAAATATGCCGTCAGACGGCCTCACCGCCGCCCGCGCATGGCTGAAAACTCCGACAACAGCGAAGAACGCCCCTTAGACCCGACCGAGCGCCGATTGCAGACGGCGCGCGAGGAAGGGCAGTTTCCGCAGTCCCGGGATCTGACCACCTTGATGGTGCTGCTGGCCTTCGGCGCCACCTTGTTGAGTCTAGCGGCTTGGTATGGCCAGTTGTGGCTGGAGGTGGTCAAGGTGGGCTTGAGGTTCGGGCCGGCCGATCAGTGGCTCGAGCATCTGCAGGAGTGGGCCTCCGGCCCCCTGCTGACTGCGCTGTGGTGGTTGCTGGCCCTCATGCTGCCGGTCTGGCTGCTGTCTATCTTGGGCCCGCTGGCCCTGGTTCGTTTTCAGCCGGTTTTTGCCTTCAAGTTTATGGGCAGTCGCCTCGATCCCATTGCTGGCCTGGGGCGTCTGGTGTCGTTGACTACCCTGCTGGAGGTTTTGAAGAATCTGCTGAAGGTCACGGCTATCTTTGCGGTCTTGGGGGCCTATCTTTGGAGTCTTCGCTGGGTCTTGATGGACCTTCCGATGCAGAGCCTGGAGACCGCCTTGGCCCATGGGCTCTCTATCCTCGAGATGGGGCTGTGGTTGCTGGTGCTGCCGGTGGTGGTGGCCGCGCTGATCGATGTGTTCATTCAGTGGACCGATTTCATGCGACGCATGCGCATGAGCGTGCAGGAATTGCGGCAGGAGATGAAAGAGACCGAGGGCTCTCCAGAGCTGCGCGCGCGCCAGCGTCAGCGGCGTCGTCAGATGGCCACCTCTCGCATGATGTCGGCCATGGAGAAGGCCGATGTGGTGCTGGCCAACCCAGAGCACTATTCGGTGGCCCTTCGCTATGAGGCCGGCAAGATGGCCGCGCCGATCGTGGTGGCCAAGGGCACCGACGAGATTGCGCTCGTCATCCAGGAACTCGCGCGCGAACACGGGGTGCCGATTGCCCGTATGCCGCCGCTGGCGCGTCTGATGTATCAGCAGGTCAAGGTGGGACAGGCCATCCCCGTGGCGCTTTTTGAGGCGGTGGCCAAGGTGCTGGCCTGGGCCTATGACGCCCGTGATCGGTCGCAGGAGGGGCCCTTGCCAGAGCTGGACCGGCTGCCCACTGAGGAAGAGTTGGCGCGCCGTTAGGGCCGCACCAGCAGGCCGCTGCGGATCAGTTCTATGGGCGCAGCCAGGGCCCGCTCGACCAAGGCCGGCATGGCCGGAAAGATCAGCGCCATGATGAGGAAGGCCACCGGGACCATGATGGCAAACCCGATTGAAAACAGATTCATCTGCGGGCTGACCCGCGCCATCACGCCTTGGGACAGGTTGAACAGCAGATAAATCACCACGGCTGGCAGGCTCAGGGCCACGCCGAGAGCAAAGGACACTTGCAGCAGCTCGATGGTCGAGTCAAGGTTCCAGGCGCTGGGCCATGTGGCCAAGGGAACGACGCGAAAACTTTGCGTCATGATCTCCAGCAGCAAGAGGTGAACATCCATCAGGAAGGCCAGCGCCAGGGTGAGCAGCCCGGCAAATTCGCCCGTCACGCCTGAGCTGAGCAAGGGGTCTCGGAAGGTGCTGGAGGCAAAGCTCAGGCCTGACTGGATGGACAGGATTTCAGCGAACAATTCGATGGCCAGAAAGCCAATGCGAACAAACAGCCCGCAGACCAGGCCAATGGCCAGTTCCAGCCCGACCCAGGCGTAGCCGGCCTGCAGCATCATCGGCGGCGGCTGCAGATTGAGCGCTGGTACTAGAGTCCAGGCGATCAGCAGGGACAGGAACACGCGCAGCCGCATCGGCAGCGCGCGAAAGGCAAACAGTGGAACCAGCAGGAAAAATCCAAACAGCCGTACCGAAACAAGCATCAGGACCATCACCCACTGGCTGGCCCAATCGGTATCTATCGGGATCATGGGGCTTTACTGGGTCAGCTCCGGAATGCGCTGCAGGACTTCACGCATGTAGTCCAGAAACAGACTCAGGCTGAACGGCCCCACCAGCAACAGGACCACGCCGATGATCAGCAGCTTGGGGATGAAGGCGACCGAGCTTTCACTGACCGAAGTGGCTGCCTGCAAGATGCCGATGACCAGGCCGACCACCAGGATCGCCAGCAGGGCCGGTCCGCACAGGACGAAGGTCATCCAAAGCGCGGCCAGTGCCCATTCGACAGCCAGTGCCGGATCCATGGTGCTACAAGCGGTAACTGGCCACCAGCGATGAGGCCAGCAGCGACCATCCATCGGCCATCGCAAAGATGACCAACTTCAGGGGCAGGGAGAACATCATGGGCGAGACCATCACCATACCCAGCGAGGTCAGGATGCTGGCCACCGCAAAGTCGATGGCCAGGAAGGGCAGATAGATCATGAAGCCAATCAGAAATCCGGTCTTGATTTCGGAGATGGCAAAGGCCGGGATCAGCACCGCCATGGGTGTTTCGGCCCGGGAGGCGATGGGTTGGCTGAACATACGGGCGAACACGTTGAGGTCTTCGGTGCGCGTCTGATTGAGCATGAATTCGCGCAGCGGGACCACCGCCTTGGTCAGAGCCTCCTCAAAGCCGAGCCGGCCGGTCGAAAGTGGCAGGTAGGCCTCGGTGTAGATCACGGAGCCAACCGGGTACATGATGAAGACGGTTAGAAACAGGGCCAGCCCGGTCAGCACCATGTTCGGTGGCATGCTCTGCAGTCCCAGCGCCTGGCGCAGCAGGGCAAACACAATCAGGATGCGGGTGAAGCTGGTCATCAGCATCAGCGCGGCCGGCACGAAGGTAAGCGCTGTCAGGCCGAGGACGGTTTGAATCGGCACCGAATACTGGGTACTGGCCCCACGGGTGGTGGCATTGACCAGCGGCAGGTCCTGGGCCCAGGCCGGGCTGGCAGCGCCCAGCACCAGCAGGGTCAGCAGGGTCAGCAGGGCCAGTGGGCCCACCGACCGTCTCGCCGGCCAGATTTTCAATCCAGGCTTGTTCATGCTGGGCGACCCTCAATCCATCGCTTGAGCTGCTGGGCAAAGCCCGTGCTCGGAGCGCTGGCGGCTGTTGCGGGGGAATAGCTGTCAAGTTCGGTCACCAGGTTGATCTGGCTGGGGGTGTGACCGATGACCAGAATGCGGTCCTCAATCCGGACCACCACCAGATACTCTCGCGGTCCCAGGGGGCGTATTCCCAGGATGTCGATCCCGCTTTGGTTGTCGCTGCCTCGCAGGCGCTGGCGCGAGACCCAGAGCAGGGCGGCGACCAGCACCACGATCAGGCTGAGTACCACCAGCCCGAACCAGGCCGCAATGCCGGGACCGGCAGGACCACTATCGTTGCCCGTAGAAGCACCGGCCAGCAGGGGCTGGGCCAGCCAGAGGCCTGTCAGGAGAGTCAGTCGAAGGATGGGGGCGTAGTGCATGAACGTTCGGACGGGGACACGATGTGTGTCAATCGTAACCCGTACCTTTCGTCCATTATCACAATTTCACCCTTGGCAACCAATGCCCCGTTGACCACCAAGTCCAGCGACTGATGGGCGTGGCCGTCCAGTTCAAGGACTTCGCCACTGGACAAGGCCATCAATTGGCCCAGCGACAGCTCGGTCTGGCCCAGCAGCACTTCGGCTCTGAAGCTCAAGTCCAGCACCCTGGCGACATCATGAGGGGTGCCAATGTCTTGTCCGAGTCGGTTGTCCATAGTCTTGCGTTTGGGTTGCAGCAGGGGCCGGAGCGTTCTGGGCCTCAGGCCTTGGGTGCGGAGCTGAGCGCCTGGGGGTCGGTTGATCCCGTCTCAACTTTGGGGGGACTGCTGTCCGGGCCCAGGTCCAGGTTGATGCTCGAGAGCAGGCGCGAGGCCTGTTGGGCTGGATCGGTGTCCGCGGATCCGTCGGGTTCGGTGCCCGGTCTTGTGTCGGCATGGACGGTCAGATCCAAGGCGGGCAGCCCGGTCGACCCGGCCGAGACGCGGTTGTCCATCTGCTCGATCCGCACCGCGTAGCGGCCGTTGCGGACTCCATGCTGGGCAGTTCCAACCGGAACACCGCGTACACGCAGGGTCACCGGCTCACGCATGTTCAGCGGGATCACCTGTCCCACTGACAAGGCCATCAGCTGGGCAACTGTGAGGTCGGCATGGGCCAGTACCGCTTGCAAAGGAACCGGGGCGCTCATCACGCCAGTGCCAGCAACGGCGGCCGGCTCAGCAGTTGCCGACAAGCCGGCTGCGGCCATCGCTGGCGCCAATTCAGAGGCGGGCTTTCGCAAGCCTTGCAGGCAGCGCACGGGCAGGCAGGCGTGCACTGGCAGATGCAAGCTGTTGATGCGAAATTGAAGCTGCAGATGCAAGACCGGATCGGCGGCGGCGGCAACACGCAGATTGATCAGGTTGTCTTCGCTGCGCAGTGATTGCAGCCGGATCGGATGCGTGCTCGCCCAGGCCGCTTCGTAGGCGCTGGCCAGGCTGTCCAGAAGGCGTCTGCGTACCCCCAGCTCGATGGCGTTGGGTCGCCGCCCGGTGTCAGCCCGGATCGGCAGACGCGCCCCGCCACCGAATAGGCAATCCACTGCCGCGGCCGTCCATCTGGAGTCAAGGCACCAAGCGCACAGTGCTTGCCAGGCTTCGACCTCGAAGACCTCGATATCGATGTTCGGCGAGCAATCGCGCAGGAACTCTGCATAGGTCTTTTGCGCGGTCTGCTCGATCTCAACCCCGACGGAGGCGGGCAGCAAGACTCTCAGCGCTTGTAGCCATTGGGCCAGAAAGTCCTCGTGCAGGCGCTGCAGAGTCTCCAGATCCACCGGTTCGGCAGGCTTTCGGCGGGAGCCGCTCAGGGCCTGAAAATTCGTTTCACTCATGGTCGCTCATCAGGCATAGAGTCTGACCAGGCCCCGATCGAGATCCAGCGCGGTGGAGCGTCGGCCTGGTGCGGCAAGCGCTGTGGGGGACTGGGCATCCGATTCATTCGAAGAGGACGATGCATGGGTCAGATCAGGTTCGTGGCGGTGCTCGCCCTGGGAGCTGCGCAGCTGTAGATTCAACTGTAAGCCCAGATGGGAAAACTGCTCGCGCAAGGCCGACTCCCCCATCTCCAGCCGGGTGCGGGTTGACTCGGAGGCCCCATCGACCACCAAAGTGGCCTGACCGAGCTCGTCGATCCGCAGATCCAGGCGATAGCGTCCTTGATCGGGGGGCGTCAACTCGAGGGTGATCTGCCCGCCGCCATCGCGGGCCATGCGCAGAATTTCGACCTGAACCGCGCCGGTCTCCAGGCTCACAAGATGGGGCTTGATGGGTAAGGAAACATCGACTGTGGCCGGTGCGGCGGGGGCCACGGGAGTGGGGATGACCCCAGCGGCGCTTGGCGCAGGTACCGACACACCGGCACCTGAGGCGCTGGTTGGGCGGTCCACGGCAGAGGCCCCCTCGAGCGTTGATGGCCCCGCAGCACTACCGGGCGCCTTGGACTCGGTAGCCGCTTTGGCCATCAGCGGCTCGGCATCTGGACCCTCCTCGATACCCAGACGAGGGGCCCCATGGCTGACCGGCTCAACTGCATCATCAGGTGCCCATGCGGCCTTTGCCTCAGCCGTCTGTCTGGCCTGGCTGTCTGTCGCAGCCGAATTCGCGATGGCATCTTGCGTTACTGCGCTTTCAGCCGCTTGGGTGCTCATGGTGGCGCTGATGCCTTGCGCGGTCGTCGGCGTCGAGGGCGCATCGACCGGTGCAGGGGCCTGCTCTGCCCTGAGATCCATCCGGGCAGCAGTGTGCACAGCCTCGCCGGTCTCGGTGGTCTGAGACGATGCGGCTGCGTTGGGCGAGCGCTTTGGCTGGGCCTCCCGCTGGGCGGTCTGCGCTGCGGCGACCACTGAGGCGTTGGCCATCCCCTCTGTCGTTACAACAGGTTGGGGCTGTGTGGTCTGCGAGGCGTTGGCGGCTGGCGTTTGTTGCGTGGCCTCAGTCAAGGCTTGCCCTTGCTGCGCGGGCGAGGGCACCCCCGGCCCTTGCGTTGGTTCCTTCGATGAAGTCCAGGCAAGAGGCTCTGGGGTGATTGCCGCGCCTTGCGCCTCCTGAAGCTGCGTGGCCGAGGGCGTAGCGCTCGCCTGCGCAGCGGCAGGTCCGCTCGACGCTGCGGCAGTGAAAGCAGGTGCTGCATCAAGCGGCAGATGTTCAATGGTCATCGAAGCCGTCCCGGTGGGACCAGGTAGGCTCATGGTCACTGCCACCTGATCCGCGGGCGGGATTTGGGGGGGCGCGGCGACTGTTGCAGCGATGGCAACTGCCTTTGGCAAACCAACCCCTTCGAGCGTCTGCAAGATTGGCGCCTGCGCATCAGTAGGGGTGGAAAAATTTGCCGCCAGGGTAGGCAGCCAGGTCAGTACGGGCGGCAGATTTTGCAGCCCAACTTCGGCTGCCACGATCGGCATTTCAGGTCCGATTTCTTCGTCTGTCGCGGCCTCGGTCGGGGCCGGCTGGCCCAAGAGCGCCAAGGACAATTCCGCCTCGAACCCAGGCTCGGCGGTGGGCACGGAGGTGGGGTTGGCAAAGTCCTGCGGCGCGCTGGTCTGCACACCTGGAGCCACACTGCTTGGAGTCATCATCGGGTCCTTTCGCGACAGCAAGCTCTTGCAAATCGGATGCCAACTGCTGAGCCGGGTGTCCGAGCGGGGCGGTATGGGCCTTGCTAATGGGATTGGCATGCAAGTCAAAGGCCTGGACTCCCTTGATCGCACCCTGCCCGGTGGGCCCAGTGGGCCGACGCGCCCGGCCCCGGGAGGGTTCGTCAGCGTCATGCAGGGTGTCATCGACCAGGTCAGTCGTTCGCACCGGCAGGCTCAGGCGCAGGTGCAGTCCCTGCGGGCGGGGCAGACCCAGGCGCGGTGGGAGGAGGTCGCGTGCAGCCTCCAAGAGGCTCAGGCGGCCTTGCAGGACATGATGGCCCTGCGGGACCAGTTGGTCAGCGTTTACCGGGACCTGAAGACGGATCGGACCCCCTGAGGCTCTCTAGCCCATCGCCTCGGTTTTCATAGGCCCAGGCTAGCACTTCAGCCACGGCTGCATAGAGCTCGGGTGGTACCCAGGCGTTCAGATCGAGTTGCATCAGGAATTCAACCAGTCCGGGGTTGGTCTGTGTGGGAATGCCCAGTTCCTCGGCTTTGTCCAGGATGGCTTGAGCCACCGCTCCGCGCCCCTGGGCCAAAACCCGCGGGGCCGGCATGCCGTGCTCGTAGCCCAGGGCGACAGCTTGTCGCAGGGTATCCAGGGCGCTCATAGTGGTTTCCCAGAGTCGCTGCCGTCCTGGTGCCAGGGCTGGCGACTGAGTCGAAGACCGGTCAGTCCCATCTGGGCCAGTCTCCCCTGCAATTGAGCCCAGGCTGGCTCGGGCCAGTTGACATCGGCCGGCCAGCTCAGACGGATATCGAGGTCTTGGGGCCCCCATTGCGCGGCTTGAATACGGAGCGGTCCGCGGTCGGGGACCATCAGATCCACCCGCAGGGCAGCCGCTTTTTCCAGTTCAGCCCCCGCCGCGCCGGGGCGCCACTGGTCCTCGCGGCGCAGGGTGATGAACCAGCCCGGGATCACTTCACCCTGCCACTGCATGGGCCCGCCCAACAGCATGCGGCCAGCCTCTATCGCAGGCTCGGACTCTGGCGAAAGGGCCTCGACCCATCGCTGGACTTGATCGGGTGTGGCGCCACTGTCCCCGGGCTTGGGTTTTTGTTCCGGCCAGAACTGTTTGAACAGGTGGCTGGAGGCAAACACCTCGGATCGGGCCAACCCCAGATAAAGAGCCCAAAGTGCCCTCATCGGACCGTCCCGGTGGCCCTGCGTCTCGGCCATCTTCTGGGCTTGCGCCAGCGCCGCCTCGTCGGGCTGCGGCCAAGGCATGGCCAGCGCCAAGGGCTGCCGGGCGATCACTCTTGCGAGCCATTGCCCCAGCGAATCGCCCGCCGCGCTCAACGCCAGAACCGCGCTGGGTCCGGCCGCGCCTGGGGCCAGGGCGGCCGGACCGGGCAGCGTGCTCAACCCGGGGGCCGGCCGCAGTCCGGTCGTGGCTTCGCCCTGAAAGCCCGGTTGCACCGTCTGCACCGCCAAGCGCGGATCGGCCTTCTGGGCCTGTTCGGGTACGCCCGAGACCGGCAGGGAGGGCAAGACCGGCTGAGTCTCGCGCCGCAGAATCGCCGGGGCCTCTACGCTATCGGGCTTTTGCGCTGGAATCAGCACGCGGGGTCCTCCTGCGAAGGGCAGTCAGCGACCCTGAGGTCGCGTGGGGTTCACAGTGGTGCAGGCGTCTGGGCTGCAGCCTGCACGCGCCAGGCGTCGGCCACCGGGGCCAGTACCCGGCGAACATCAGCCAGCAATTCGGGATTCGATCGTAGCCGGGCCCGCAGGATTTCGGCGCAGGCCCATTGATAGAGCACATCCAGATTGTTAGCCACCTCGCCGCCCTTGTTCTTGTCGAGGCAGGATTGCAGACCATCGGTGATCAGTTGCAAGGCCTTGGTCAGTATCTCAGCAGTATCCTGACCCGCGCGCATGCGCTCTTCGCCCACCCGGAGCAGCTCCAGCAGGCGCTCGTAGCTCAAAGCGACCAGCTCCAGGGGCGATGCGATCGCCACACTGGTCTCGCGCTGGTAGTCGGCGTAATCTTTACGGGTCATGAAGCTCACACAGTACTCCCATTGCCAGCCAGAAACGAGGCTCCGGCTCAGTCGTCTTTCATCGACGCAGTCAGCGCATCGAGAGCGCTTTTGAGGGCCGTGCTGGTGGAGTTCAGCCTGAACAGCAGCGCATCGAGCGCTGCGTATTGGTTGGTGTACCGGCGCTCGATCTCCACCATCTTCTCTTCGAGGGTGGCCTGCCGCTCCAGCAAGTCTCGCTGTATGGACTTCTCGGCCTGCACCCGCTCGGTGAACAGGCCGTTGTAGGACAAAGTCTGATCAATAAAGCGGGCCAAATTCTCGGTGCTGCTGCCGCCCAGGGACAGACCGCCAGCCAGGCGGTCGGAGAGGTCGTTGGCGCTGACGGTCGATCCACTGATGCGCACCAGCTGACCGTCGCGTGAGAACTCGAGCCCCAAGTCCGACAAACCGCGGTTACTGCCCCCAGCATCCGAAAACGGCCCGCGCAGATACTGGTTGATCTGCTGCAGGATGCTGGCCATGGTGCTGTCGCTGTTGAGGGCGCCGCGCTCATCGGCGTCGACACTGGAGACGGTCTGCGTCTTGTAATCGGCCAACATCAGGTTATAGGCCGAGATCAGGTTGTCGATGGCGCTGGTCGGATCGACCCGTTCACGTCGAACCGTGATGCGGGCAGATCCCAGCTGATTCAGGTTGAGGTCCAGTCCCAGTACGGTGAAGCGGTTTTCTGCGTTTTGTACGTCCATGCCGCCCACGGTTAGCCGCGCGTCGGCCGCTACGGCATAGCCGGGCTTGAGCACACTCTGGCCGCTTTGCGGGTGAATCAGGGTGGCCGACTCCACCTGCCCATTGATGCGCAGTTCGATGGCGTTGGCTGCGCCGGTTTCCAGGCCCTGCAGGAAACCGCGCTGACTGTCTAGCAGGCTGACTGTCACCCGATCGTTCAGCGCATCTTCTTCATTGATTCGGGTTTGCAGTTCGCTGAGCGAGGCGACGTCGCTGTAGACGAAGGTTCGCTGTTCCCCGTCGATGCTCAGGCTGATCTGGTAGTCGGTCAGCGAGGCTGCGCCGCCGCTGGGGTCCTGATACAGGGCGAAGCGGCTGGCCGAGGCCAGTTGGGTGACCTCGACCTCGTAGTCACCGGCCACCGCCGCGCTGCTGGCGGCCACGGTCAGTATGTCGGTACTGCTGGAGGATGCACTGAAGCTGGTAAAGCGCGAGGGCGTTTGCAGCACCTGCACGGCATCCTGCAGGGTCGACAGACGACTTTGCAGGCTGCCCAGTGCGGTGATGCGAACGTTGGTGGACTCAAGGCGGGTTTGCAGGGCCTCAATGGGCCGCCGCTCCACCAGCATCAACTGGTCGACGATGTTCTTGACATCGAGTGAACTGCCGGTCAGGGCGGCGGTGTTGATGGTGGCCATGGCTGAACTCCTCAGGCGCGCTGATTGACCAGGACGCTGCCCAATTGTTCAAAGCTCTGCGCAATGCGCAGAAACTCGTCGCCGGGCAGGCGCCGGATCACCTCGCCGGTGCGCGAGTCGATCACATCCACTGAAATATAGCCGCTGGCCTCATCTCGTACAAATCTGAATTCGCGCTGCTGGGCGGCCACGTATTCTTGAAGGCGCCGGGCCACATCAGCCAGGGTTTCCCGGAAGGGGGCCGCATTGGAGGCCAAGTCGGCATCGGAGGCTACCGGCACCGACAGCGCCCGCGCGATCGGGTCGCTCCCCATGGGAATGTCGGCCACCAGCAGGTCCCTACCGCGACCGATCACTACAGCCGGCGTTGACCCCACAGCGCTCACGATTCCTCCTGCTTTGGCCCTGACCCGAGCGCAGGTGCGGTCGGGTCACTGTTTTGGTTCGAATCTACTTGAGCAGCGTCAGAATCACGTTGGGCATTTGATTGGCTTGCGCCAACATCGCCGTGGCCGCCTGCTGCAGAATCTGATTGCGTGTCAGATTGGCCGTCTCTGAGGCGTAGTCGGTGTCCACAACGCGACTACGGGAGGCGGTCAGATTGGTCGACAGCTCACTGATGTTGGCCAGCGTGTACTCCAACCGGTTTTGGTAGGCGCCCAGGAGACTGCGCTGCTGATTGAGATTCGTCAGATAGGTCGATGCCGCTGTCTGCACACTGGCATAAAGACTCGCAGCAGTGGTCGATGTGGCGGCGGCGGCGTTGGTGATGGCCGTATTGAGAGCGTCTGCTCTGCCGGCTGTCGCCGAGCCACCGGCGGGTGTGAAGGTCAAGCCGATGTTGTAAAACGCCGGGTTAAGGAGGAGGACCTGGTCCCCGCTGTCGTTGCTGATCTGCATCGTGAAAGCCGTATCGGCCGCCGTCGCTCCCGTCCCGACATTCAAAAGGCTGTTGCCTGCGTACTTGGTTCTCTCCCGTATGGCGTTAATTGACTTGACCAACTCAGACATCTCCGTATTAATCGCCGCGCGAGCTTCGGTGCTGAGGGTGCTGTTGGCTGCCTGCGTGGCCAGCGTCAGGATACGTTGGCCCATGTCGGAGGCCGCGGTGATCGCCCCTTCGGCCGTCTGTACCATGGAAATCGCGTCATTTAAATTGCGAATGCCCTGGTTGGCACCATTGATTTGGCTGGTCAGGGAATTGGCCACGCTCAAGCCTGCCGCGTCGTCACGCGCGCGGTTGATGCGCAGGCCCGATGACAAACGCTCGACTGAGGTGGCAAGGGCGTTTTGAGCGCCCAGAAGGTTCTTCTGGGCGACTTGCGACGCCATATTGGTGTAGATGACGCTAGACATGATTCAGACCTGCCTTACTTGAGGAGCGTGAGGATAACGTTAGGCATCTGGTTTGCCTGGGCCAGCATGGCCGTAGCCGCCTGCTGAAGAATTTGATTTCGGGTCAGCGCCGCAGTTTCAGAGGCGTAATCGGTATCGATCACTCGACTGCGCGATGCGGTCAGATTGGTGGACAGCTCGGTGATGTTCGACAAGGTGTACTCAAGGCGGTTTTGGTAGGCTCCGAGAAGGCTGCGCTGTTCGCTCAAATCCTTGACATAAGAGTCAGCCTCACTTTGCACAGCAGCATATAGCGTGGCGGCAGTCGTCGAGGTTGCTCCAGCCGCCGCCACAATTGCGGCGTTCAAGTCCGCAGCTTGTCCGGTGGTTGTGGTTGAGGCAATGCTCATGAAGGCGGAGTTTTGAAGCTCGATCTTGTCGCCGCTGTCGTTGCTGATTTGCATGCTGAAAGCAGTGCCAGTAGCAGATGCATTGGCGGCCACTGAGAGCAGCGGGTTCCCCGCATACTTGGTTCGTGAGCCAATCGAATCAATCGAGGCGATCAGTTCCACCATTTCACGCTGTATGGACGTCCGGGCTTCGCTGCTGAGGGTACTATTTGCAGCCTGCGTCGCCAGGGTGAGGATGCGTTGTCCCATGTCGGACGCTGCGGTGATCGCTCCTTCAGCCGTCTGCACCATGGAAATGGCGTCATTGAGGTTGCGTATGCCTTGGTTGGCGCCGTTGATCTGACTGGTTAGTGAATTGGCCACGCTCAGTCCGGCCGCGTCGTCGCGGGCGCGGTTGATGCGCAGGCCCGAGGACAGGCGCTCGACCGAGGTGGCAAGCGCGTTTTGTGCGCCCAGAAGATTCTTCTGAGCGACTTCCGAGGCCATGTTGGTGTAGATCACGCTGGACATTCACGACTCCTGATAAGGGCTGGCAATGGTTGCGGGGTTTACTCCCCTTGCCAACTCTTACGGCCCGTTTTTTACAGTTGTTTAGCAATCTTCGTTGGATTGTTAATGAATTTCCCCGGTTACCGGTCAAAAGTACTATGATTTGCCAGCGTTTTCCATTCCATTTTTGATCAACAGGCCCTCACAGACTCGCTGCAGCGGGTGGATTGGGGCTGCTGCCATGCTCGAAGCCCTACTCGGTAAGACCCCCCTGCGGATGCCTTCGGCGCAAGCCATCATCCCGGTATTGGTACTGCTGATTCTGGTGATGATGCTGGTGCCGCTGCCGCCGGTGCTGCTCGATGTGCTGTTTACGCTCAATATCGGCCTGTCCATCGTGGTGCTGATCGCAGCGCTCAATATCCAGAGCTTCCGCGATTTCGTCTCATTTCCGACCCTGCTACTGGTGACCACCCTGTTGCGGCTGTCACTGAACGTGGCTTCGACCCGGATCGTGTTGCTCAACGGCCACACGGGTGCCGATGCGGCCGGCCATGTGATTGAGGCCTTCGGAAAGTTTCTGATTGGCAACAACTTCACCGTGGGCTTGGTGATCTTTATCGTGATCACCATCATCAATTTTGTGGTGATCACCAAGGGCGCCGGTCGGGTGGCTGAAGTGTCTGCTCGCTTTGCTCTGGATTCAATGCCCGGCAAGCAGATGGCCATTGACGCCGACCTCAATGCCGGACTGATCAAGCAGGAGGAGGCCAAGCAGCGGCGGGCCGAGGTGTCGCAGGAGGCCGAATTTTTTGGCTCGATGGACGGTGCGAGCAAATTTGTCCGGGGCGATGCCATTGCCGGCATTTTGATTCTGGTGATCAATTTGATCGGCGGCATCATCATTGGCACGCTGGTACACGATTTGTCCCTGGGTCAGGCTTTTCAGATTTATGGCGCCCTGACCATCGGCGACGGCCTGGCGGCCCAGGTGCCCGCGCTGACCATCTCGACGGCCGCCGGTATTCTGGTGACCCGTGTGGCGACGGAAGATAACTTCTCGGCGCAGTTGTCCAAGCAGTTCCAGTCCAATCAGCAGGGTTTGTTGGTCGCAGCTGGCGTGCTGGGTGTGCTGGGTGTGCTACCGGGCATGCCGCATGCCGTCTTTCTCTCTTTTGCCGTGTTTTTTGGTGCGATCGGCTGGATGATCCGCCGGCAGCAGAAGGTGGCCCTTGCGCGCAGCCTGGCGCAGCCCGCTCGGCCGCCAAATCCAGAACTGGCCTGGAGTGATGTGCCGGTGGTCGAACCTCTGGCGCTCGAATTGCCCTACCGGCTCATCGCGCTGGTAGACAAGGGCGAGGAGAGCGAGTTGATCAAGCGGATCCGGGCGATTCGGCGCAAGTTCATCAATGAGGTGGGCTTCCTCACGCCCTCGGTGCATATTCGCGACAACCTTCAGTTACCGCCGGAGACCTATCGTTTTTTGCTGTTTGGCGCTGAAATCGGCCGGGCGCAGTGTTTGCCCGACCGCCTGCTGGCCATCGCGCCCGAGGGTGCACCGGTGATGCCGGGGGTGGAGGTGCGCGATCCTTCTTTTGGTATGGCTGCGGCGTGGATCGAGCGCGGTGCACGGGACCGCGCCATCAGTCTGGGGCATACGGTGGTCGAGCCCTCGGTGATGGTGGCCACCCACCTCGATACCCTCACCCGGCGCTATGCCAGCGAGTTGCTCGGGCGGCAGGAGACGCAGGATCTGGTGGATAACTTCAAGCTGAGCTTTCCCAAACTGGTCGACGATGTGGTGCCCAAGGTGGTGCCGATTGCCCTGCTGCAGCGCCTGATGCAGGCGCTGCTGGAGGAGGGCGTGCCGATCAAGGACCTGCGCTCGATCATCGAGGTGGCGGCCGAGCACGCGCCGCGTACCCAGGAGCCGCTGGAGATCCTGCCGCACCTGCGTCTGGCCTTGCGGCGAACCATCATCCAGCAGCTGTTTCCCGACACCGGCCGCGTTCGTGTCTTGGGGATCCAGCCTGAGTTCGAGCATCTGGTTGAGCAGGCGATGGGTAATGCGCCGGTGGCTCCCGACGGCGCGATCGAGCCTTCGCTGCTCAAGTTGCTGGTGATGGAGGTGGCCTCGGGCATTGACGAGATGGAGTCTAAGGGGCTGCCTCCGGTGATCGTCTGCAACAACCGCAATCGACTGACCTTCTCTCGCCTGGCCAAGAAGGTTCGGCCGCAGGCTTGCGTGCTGGCGCTCAATGAATTTCCCCTGCAGACGGTGATCCAGTACGAGCGATTGCTGTGCTCGCAGGCCGCTTCTGCCCAACCGAGCTGATCCATGCCTGTTCAGAAATTTACCGGACCGACCACCAAGGACACGCTGAGGCTGGTGCGCCAGCAACTTGGGGGGGAGGCCGTCATCCTGTCTTCCCGCGATGTGCCCGAGGGTGTGGAGTTGCTGGCCATTGCCCCCGACGAACTTGAAGCCATGTCCCGGGCACCGGCCGATGCTGCCCAGCCACCGGCCAACGGCCTCGAAGGGTCAGCCCCGTCCCCGGGGTCTGTGCCGAGCATGGCGGGGGCAGCGACCTACCCGCCGGCCCCGGGTTGGGTGCAAGCGCCCCGGGCTGCAGCGGTCGACCTGACCTCAACACCACCGGCGGCGCCACCGGCCACCTCGGTCAGCAGCGCGCCCGCGGCGACTTCCCTGTCTGCGGCGCCTGTGTCTGCGCCCGCTTCGGCGGCAGGCGTCTGGTCGCCGGTTTCCCCGGCCCCGGCGATGGCCGCCTCCGCCTCCGCGCCACAGCTCGACGGCCTGGTCAGTCAATTCAACCAGATGCGCGACTTGCTGCAGGCGCATTTGTCGGACCGGGTCTGGGGCGATCTCAAGCAGTCGCAAGACCATGCGATGTTGCTGCGCAGCCTGCTTAACGCAGGCTTTTCGCCGGGGCTGTGCTCCCAGCTGCTCAAGGCCCTGCCGCCCGAGGCGGTGAAGTTCGCTCAGATGATGGAGTTGACCGAGAAAGAAATTGGCCGGCAGGTGCAGGCCATCGAGCCGCTGAGCGTTCTCGATGCGGGGGGGGTGTTTGCCTTTATCGGACCGACCGGTGTGGGCAAGACCACGGCCATTGCCAAGATTGCGGCGCGCTGTGTGCTGCGCTTCGGGCGGGACCAGTTGGTGCTGATGACCACCGACAACTTTCGCATCGGAGCGCAGGAGCAGCTCAAGGTCTACGCCAAGATTTTGGGCGTCAGCTATGTGTCGGTTCAGGACAAGGATGACTTTGCACACAAGCTGCGCCAGCTTTCGCAGCGGCGCATCGTCCTGCTGGATACGGCGGGAGTGAGCCAGCGCGACATCCAGATGCTCGAGCAGGCGCAATTGCTGTACGAGGGGGCACCAGAGCTCAAGCGGCTGCTGGTGATGAGCAGCACCACCGATCTGCGCACCCTGGAAGATGTCATTTTGATGAATTCGGCGGCGGTCAAGGTGGCCTCGGGTCAGCCGGCTCTGGCCGGAGCCATCATCACCAAGATTGACGAGGCGGCCCAGCTCGGACCGGTGCTCGACTGCCTGATCCGGCATCGTCTGCCCCTGCTGTTCCTCTCCAACGGGCAGCGGGTCCCCGAGGATTTGAGTCAGGCCAATGTGGCCTATCTGGTATATCGGGCCCTGCATCCGCGCGCTCTGGGCGAGAACCTGCAATTGCAGGATCAGCATGTGCCGGCCTTGATGGCCGATGAACTCAGCAGCTGGGCCATGCGTCCGCAGCCGTGACATGGGCATCACGCGCATTGAAGATCAGGCCAGCGGTCTGAGAAAGTTGTTCAATCCGCACGGGGGATACGGCGCGGGATGGCCGGTGCTGCATGCGCTGGTCTGCCCTGCCCGGCCAGCGCTGAGCCTGCCTTTGACGCAGGCGCTGGCTAACGCTTGGGCCAGCCAGGGCTATTGCCTGGCCTGGATCGACGAGCTCGATCTGCCCGATCGGCAGCGTTGGCCCTGGCCTTGCCGGATTCGCTATGACCTGAGCCAGGCGATGGCCGACCATGTGCCCTTGGCCGCAGCGATGCAGTCTCTGGATGAGCGCCTGTGGTATGCCAGTGCCCGTCGGATGGACGCGCTGGCTGGTGACCGGGGCTGGCCGCTGGCCCGGCGTCTATCGGAGAGCGGGGTGGCTTTCGACACGGCTTTCATCTCGGTCAACCCGGACTCTCGGCGTCATTGGTCCTGCTATGGCGGTGGGATTCATTACACGTTGGTGCTTGGGCCTGAACGCTCGGACCTTGAGGCGGCCCTGGCCTGGATGACCCGGGTGCCCGCTTCCGGCGTGCTGTCCTGGCGGCTGCTGCCGGCTGGAACATCGGCTGTTGAGACGAGCTCGATGGAAACCTTTGTCCGGACCGCAGCAGTCTTGCTGGGTCAGCCGGTTGAGAGGATCGGCCCGGTCCAAGCCAATTGGGAAGTCGGCGAATTGACCGAAGTGCTACCGGCAGTCGACGCGCTCTCTCGCGTGTTGCTCGAGCGCCTGCTGCGGGATTGATATGAATCGCGGTTACGAGCATCTGGACCCGGAAGAGCTGCTGCGCACCTACATGCCGATGGTGCGCCGCATTGCCTCCCATATTGCATCGCGCTTGCCTCACGATGTGATGCTCGACGATCTGGTGCAGGAAGGGGCTATGGGCTTGCTCGACGCCCTCAGCCGCCATAAACCCAAGCCCGATGAAAACTTTGAAGCCTATTTGGGTATGCGCATCCGCGGTGCAATCTACGATGCCTGCCGGCGTAATGATCTTCTGGCCCGTCAGCAGCGCGATCGTGTGGACGCGGCGCAGGCGGTGATACGCCGGCTCGAGCATGAGTTTGGCCGCACACCGACCGAGGGGGAGTGCGCGGCCCAGTTGGGACTTTCGGTGGGTCAGTACCAGCAGTGGCTTGATCAGGCAGTCGGACTGATGCCCATCGATGAGGTGCCCGAGGAGTGGTTGCCCGATGACCCGCAGTCCGACCCGTTCGATCACATGGCCCTGCGCCAGGCGCGAGACCTGCTGGCGCAGGCCCTGCAGCGTTTGCCGGAAAAGCAGCAACTCGTGATGGCGCTGCATTACCAGCAGGATCTGTCGTTTGCGGAGATTGCCCAGTTGCTCAAACTGACGCGCGGGCGCATCAGTCAGCTGCATACGCAGGCCATGCTCTCGGTGCGGTCTATCCTCGCCAAGGGGGCGCTGGACCCCTCGGTCTGAGGGCTCCGCCGCCAGCTTTCAGTATTTGCCTAGCAATTGCCCGCCCACGCCCGACTGCACGCCGCCATCGGAACCGTAGGTGGCCGATGCCGATTCCTGCGCCACATACGACTGCATCGCCGCGTTACGCTGCACTGCCAGTTGCAGCAGGCCGCTGTTGGCCTGATGGGTCGATCGGGCCTGCTCCAGGACCGTCCGGGCCTGCTGGCGCTGTTCGGCCGGCAGTTGATCAATGTCCTGTGACAGCGCCTGCAGGCCGCCAGGATATTGGCCCAGATCTTCCAGCGCTTGTTGCAACTGCAACAGGGCCGGTTCGAGCTTTTCCGGGTGAAGGTGCTGCAGGGCCTCTTGCAGGCTGCTGACGCCGGCATGCACCCGATGGAGCAGTTCCAGCAGGCCGCTGGTGGAGCCGGCGCTCACGGCCGGGCCCTGCGCGCGCTCTGGGCAATGAGCTCGCGCAGCATGCCCTCGCCGACTTTCTCGTAGTCGATCTGGAATTGGCCGCTGGCCAGACGCTGACGAATTTCTTCAACCAGCGCCTCACTGCTGACGGCCGCTGCAGCCTGCTGAGAAGCGGTCATGCTCAGATTGATTTTCACGGCGGGCTCGGAGGGGTTTTTGGTCTCCGCAGCCGCGGCGGTGCCCGAGGCCGAGTCGGCAGAGGCCGCCGAGACGTTGGTGCGCCCCTGCTGGAGCGGTCCGGTGGGCAGGATTCCTGCGTCGGTGATGCGAGTGACCATGGCTTCAATCCATCCTGACTTCTGCCAGACCCTCGCCCACGGCTTGGGCTTGGAGGGTCTTCCCATCGCGGATTTTGACCTGAAAAGCAGCGCCCCGCACGGCATCTGTCACGGCCGTGCCCGAGGTCATGATCTCAAAACCCTTACCCATCATCTTGATTTGGACTTCCATACCCTTCCTTATGACGGTTTGCGACCGAAGATTGTTTAGTTTCAGGGCTGCACCCTGTGGCAAGGCTCGCACCAGTTCCTGGCCCGTCCAATCGGCCGGGTCGTTGGCCAGATCCTGAGGTGACTGGCCGGTCATGTTTTGAACGAACTGGAAATCATCGGCCGAAATCCGGTAGCCCGCCGGCAAGGAGCGCCGGGCCACCCAGTATTGGGCCTGGACCTGAACCTCGACCGTCAGCCGTCGGCGCCAGGGCCGGTCCGACTCGCAGGCCACTTCCAGGCTGACTTTGCCGGGCGGGGTGTTTTGCCCTAACCATCGCGTCTGTAGAGCCTGCGGGCAAACCGGCAGCACGACCGGCGGCTGGGCCCAGCGGATTTCGCTCTTGAGCGACTGCAGGGCTGGGTGCCCCAGCACGAAGTTGCGCACACTGGCCGGCACGGCCACCGGGGTGCCGGAGCCGCTGGCCGGGCTGCCGGCGAAGGCCAGCAGCATCCAAAGCAGGATAAAGGCTTTCCGGCTGGTCCGGCGGGCTGTCAGGCCGCTCAAGGCAGTCTCCCCGCCTCAATCCTGAGCACCGGGAACAGGCCTGCGGTCGGATCCACCGCCACCGCCTTCACCCCTGCCGGCATGGGCACGACCGCCGGAATCGGGTGGAGGGTCATGCTCGACGGGCGCCCGATTGCGTCGACGGCCAGATCATGCGTCGTGGCACCCAGACGCAAACGCAGCACCCGGTCCCCGGCACCGGGCTCGGCTTCGACAAGCGCCGCGCTGACCGCCCAGGCCTGGCCGTCCCGGACGAAGGTCTGCAAGTGCATGCGCTGGCGGCAGGCGGGCAGCCACAGGCGCCATCCGCCTTCGGGTAGCACCTGGATCCGGCCATCGAGCTGCGCCACTCGATGACCCAGAAGCTGCAATTCATCGGCATCCAGACGGGCATCGACCCAGTCCAGACGCAGGGTCAGATTCAGGGTGGCGGCGCGGATCAGACAGGAGCGGTAGGCCCAATCGAGGTGGCTACGCAGAAAGCCCACCAGGGTTTCATCGGCCCAGGCTCCAACGACCTGGTGCGGCGGTCCCGGGTAGATATCTGACAGCGCATACTGCCCCAGGCTGACCAGCCAGTCCTCCAAGGCCGACAGCCGGATGTCCAGGCTCTTGGGACTCAAGCCGGGGTCGGCAAGTTGGCCCCGGATTGCGGCGACCGCTTTGAGCCCCGTCTCATGAATGTCCCGGGCATCCAGACCTTGCAGGGCCAGAGGCAGAAGGGCCGGATCGGTCAGGTTATCGACCGGTGGCGACAGGCCAGGCGACGCAGACGGAGGGCGCAGAAGGCGCTCTTGCCATGCCTGGATCTCTTCAGCCGCTGCACTCTCCTGTGGGCTCTGGCCCGCTCTGGCCTTCTCAATCCACTGGGCCGCTAGCCCCGCCAGCCCCCGCCCGAGAAAGAGGGCACCTTCTTCTCCTTTGGCCAAGCGTTGCGACAGAGCCTCGACCAGTTCGGCCAGGGGCGCCAAATCGGCCAGGGCCAGCGCATGGGCAAGATCCCGAGCGTGCAGGCTGGCCTGCGGCAGGCCCGCACTGTCTTGACTGAGACTGACCGACAGCCCCGTCAGCGATTGCCGGGCATCGTCAAGAAGCAATTGGCGGTGCGGGGTCAGCGGAGCGCCGTCAAGGCTCATGCTTGTCCCTTGTCGCCCTCGGCGGCCAGATCCGCCGCCAGCAGAGCCTGGGCCTGGTCAAGCTCTCGCAGGACGTCCTCGGCGTTGAGCCCCTGGATGAGTCCCAGTTGGGCGCTGCGCAGCCTTTCCCGAGCCTGTCCGATCCTGGCCGGGTGGGGGGGCTGCTCCTGATCGGGCGATGGGCTCGGGACAGGTCTCTGGGCGGTCAGCGGAGCAGGCTCGCCTGTAGAAAAAGGTCCCTGCGGTGAAGACCCGTCGTCGGGCTCCTGCCCTTGAGCGGGGAGGTCTCGCGCAGGGTCGACAGGTGCGCTGGAACGATCCTCGATCTGAAGCGAGGGCTCCTGCGTCATCAGGCGGGCGCGCAGCTGCTCGATCTGCCGCTGCGAGCGTTGTGACTCTTCTTCCAGATCCTCGTATGCCTTTCGAAGGTCTCGGCTCCTGGCGCGCGAGGTCAGGGCCAGGACCAGCAGGCTGATCAGGCCCAGGCCCAGCGCCAGCGGAACCCAGCGCGCGGACAGCAAGCCTGAGCCCGCGCGGTCAGCCTTCGGTGACGCGTCGGTCTTGGTCCTCGCTTCGCTGGCTGAGGGTGCCGAGCCCATCACCGCAAACACCTCGGCCCAGGGCACTTGAGCCAGAACCTTGGCCAGCGTGGCCACCGCCTTGCGAGATTCGATCACCGAGCTGCACTGGGCCGCTTGGGCGTGAATGGGGGCAATCAGACTGGGCTGCTCTAGAGTGGACAGGCTGCGCCTGGCCAGATCGCTGCGCCGGCCTTTCTGTGCCTCGACATCTTTCTGCAGTTGTCCGATCGCCTGTGAAATCTCTCCCCAGACCGGGCAGCTGGCCTCGTAGGCCAGCCAGTTCGGCTCGAGGCTGTCTGCGGGCAGACTGGCGGCAAACAGACGCAGCAGCAGGCGTGAGAGATCGGCTGGTGTGCGTTCGACCTCCACTCGCTCCTGCTCGTAAAGCCTTAATTGGGGGTTGGCCCGGGACAGCCGCAGTTGCAGCCAAATCAGTTGGGGCGTGTTGCGCGCAGCCTCAAGCTGGGTGGCCAGCTCCTTGGCCAGCAGCTGTAGATTGGCTTGTGTGTCCTGCAGCGCATTGGAGGGATTGCCGGTCGACTGAGCAGCGGCCAGGGCCTTGGCATTGAGCTCCTGCCAGGCCTGCCATTGCGCGGGTGACACGGTCCGGTTGTCGGCGATCGCAGCCAGCATCTCCTCAAAGGCGGGCCGGGCGGGTACCTCGGCGGGGGAGGCAGCGTAGACCGCGGGGTTGCTCGACGGGCTCTCGATCCGTGACGTTTGCCAAGCGATCGTGGCCAGCCAGAGCATGGCCAGCAGGCCGACGGCCCACAGCAATTGCCGGCCGGGCCGCGATCGGAAGACGGGGGCAGCGCTCATGGGTTCGTGCTCCGATGGGGTTCCAGCAGCGAGGCTGTTAGATAAATACGTTGCTCATAAAGGATTTGTCCCATGCTTGCCGAGGCAGCCACGGGCCCGATGACTTCGTCCACCCAGCATCCGAGCCTGCTCTGGCCGACCCCTTGCGTGACCAGACACCAGGGGCGCGGCTCATTGGCCGCAAAGTAGTGAGGGTCGGCCAGTCGGAAAAGTTCGGTCAGGGGGCGCATGAAGACGGGCCTGCCTTCATGCAGTTCGGCCGCCAGAAAACCGGAAAAACCCTGCGGGCGCTGCGGCAGGCAAGAGCGATAGACCGCCTCTATGCCTTCGGCGCCAACGGCCAGATGCTGTTGCTCGATGGCAAAAAGCATCCAGCGGGGCTGGCTTGAAATTGCGGAGACCTTGGAGATGTCCAACTCCATGAGTAACACCGGAGACTGATTATAGGTTTGCCCTGCTAGCGCGGGCGGCCTCCAGCCCATTGCCCGGAGCAGTGAGCTCGGGTCCCATACCTTACGGTTCGAGCAGTTTGAGGATGTCTTTGCCGAGCATGTTGGCTTGCACCAGAACGGCCGAGGCTGCATCCTTGATGATGCTGGTCTTGGCCAGTTCTGAGGCAGCCTGAGCGTAGTCGGTGTCTTCAATGGTGCTGCGTGACATATTCTGCTGGGCAAAGCCGACGCTCAGATTATTGCCAGCCGCTTCGAGGCGATTCATCGCCGAGCCCAACAGGGCACGGCGGGCATCGACCCTTTCAATCATGTGATCAAGCAGTTGCAGTGCATGCTTGGCCGAATCGATATCGCGCAAGGCGCTGCGCGATTGACCGTTGTCATTGGCCACAGGCTGCCCGACCGCGAAGGCAATGGCCTCGGCTCTGGACAGACGCTTGGCGGAGGTATCCCAGGTCAGCGCATCGAGCATGCCGTTTTCGCCGGTGAAGTCGGCAAAGGTGTACTCGATGATGTCGCCCTCGTTGGCGCCCACCTGATAGCGCAACTGCCCTGCGGTCAGCAGGCGATCTGCATCTGCGGGAACCCCGGAGGTGATCTCTGCGCCCGTCGAGTGGATGGTGGCCCCGACAATGGCCGTGGCCCTTTCAATGCCGGGCTGCGAGGCGGTGATGAGTTGCTGGCTGGCGGTGTATGAGGGATTGCTGACCGAGACCGGACCGAGCGTCAGGGCTCGGCCGGGATAGATGGAGGTCAGTCGGAGATTGCCGTTACTCATCTCGGCCGCCACGCCCCGTATCAGCCCCTGTTCGGTCAGGGCGTTGATTTGACTTTTCAGTTTGAGCAGAGCGTCGCTGGCCGAGTTGGCGATGCCCGAGGAGATGGTTTGCCCTTGCAGGCTGAAGGACGCCTGCAACGCCTCGCCGCCGCCAGCAAATTGCAGAGAGCTGTAGAGGGTGTCGAGTTCGGCGGCAGCGGGCCCCTGAGCCGGGGGAGAGCCGCTGACCTGCACATCGTCGATAAACAGGGTCGCGCCAGTGGCTCGGCCGCCAGAATAGTCGTAGGAGCCTGAGACAAAGACGAATTTGTAGTTGCCGCCGGTGCCAATGCTGGTGGTCGCGGTGGTCCAACTGGTCGAATCGTTCAGGCTGGTGCCGGTGCGATTGAGCAGAGGGACCTTGGCGCCCGTTTCAGTGTTGAGCAGGTAGGCGTACACATCGAAGGTGTCGGTGTCGCCGGTCGCCCGCCACTTGAAGGACACGCTTTGTCCGGCGGGGACATACAAAGTGTCAGACACGATATAAGGCCCGTGACTGACCCCGAAGGCATCGACGACCAGACCGGTGGACTTGAGCATCATGCTCTTGGTGCTGCCGGGGGCGACTGAGGCATTGCTCAGTGCCGCGGTGTAGGAATTGCTGATGTCGATGTAGAAACCGCTTTCCTGGCGATCATCCACCGGCGTGGGGTAGCCGGCGATGGTGTCAGTGCCGTCGAGCTTGACCCTCTGGGTGTAGAGGGACCAGCCTGGGACGCTGGGGTTGCCGATCGTTCCCGACTCGAAATTGCCGTTGACGAAGGGGGCCAGGTAATTGATGCGAAGGGCTTGGCCGGCCTGGCCGTTCTTGACGCCGTCGATCACGCCAAAGGCCTGGGCGGTTCCTCCCAGTCCCCGGTAGACGGTGTTACCCACCACTGACACTGAACCTAAGGTCGTATCAGGCGATGGGCTAGTGGGCAGGGTCAGGTTGCCGGCGCTGGGGTTGGAATATTCGACGTAGGTGCTTTGCCGGGTTTCAACGGGCTGGTTGTTGGCCGTCCCTCCGGTGATGCTCAACTCATTGACCTGCGCTACCGCTCCGGCGCGGCCCAGGCCAAAGCTTTCCGCTGAAAGGCCCGGTACGTTGCTGTCATACCAGACGGCCAGGTCCCTGCCGTCCGGTGTACTCAGCGATACGGATCCGTCTCCGCTGAGGTCGGCAACAGCGCCGTGCAGGTGTCGACTGGACTGGATCGCGTTGATGATTTTGCCCAGGCGGGCATCGGGCAGCTCGTCTTTGACAAACGAAACCGGAACCTCCACCCCGTTGATGAACAGCTTGTAGGTGCCTGTCGCGAGCCCGGAGGTATCCAGCGGGCCTTGTCCCGTTCGAGTGGCGGCGATAGCAGTGGACTCCACCGCCGCGCGCAGGTTCAGCAGCAGCTCGCCATTCCACTCGGTCGAGTGGGCGATCCGGTCGATTTGCTGTTTGAGCTGCTGAAATTCCAGATCGAGGCTGGCGCGATCGGCCTCGGTCATGGTGTCATTGAGGCTTTGCACGGCCAGCTCGCGCATGCGCTGCAGCATGCTGGTGATCTCAACTGCGCTGCCCTCGGCGGCCTGGAGCATGGAGCCCCCGTCCATGATGTTGCGGATCGCCTGGTCAATGCCACGAATCTGGGCGGTCATCCGGCTTCCGATGGCCATACCGGCCGCATCGTCGGCTGCCGAATTGATCCGTTTGCCGGTGGCCAACTCCTGCATCACCTGCGAGGTGGCGCGGTCAGCCGAACGCACAGCGAGCTGTGCGCGCAGCGATGCAAGATTGGTGTTGATGGCGCTCATGGTCCTGCTCGATAGCCAAAGGCAAGCCGGGTGTCGGAAAACCCACCGGCACCGGGTTCGAGCAAGAAAAATGCCAGTCAATCAGACCGGCAGATTAGTAATATCTTTGTAAGCGTCGACTAATCTGTTGCGAACGGCAATCATCCCTTGCAGAGATAAGTTCGCTTTTTGGGCGGATAGCATCACCTCTTCCAGGGTGAGGTTGCTTTGCCCCGTAGAGAAGGCCTGTACCTTGGCCTGTGCCACGTTCTGAGCTTCATTGACGTTGCGAACGGCCTGAACCAGCAGTTGCTGAAAATCAGGCATGCCCGCAGGCGTCCCCTGGGATGGAGCAGGCGCGCCCGCGGCCATGTCGGCCATGACCCTCATCGCCTGATTGAGCTTCTCCATCGGATCGCCGCTCACCGTCATATACCTTCGGGAATGTGAATTTCGGGAAACTTTTCCCGGTAGGCCTTGAGTTTATAGCGCAGGGCTCGTTCTGACAACCCGAGCAGTGCCACCGCCTTGCGCCGGTTCCCGCCCACCTGGTTGAGGACTCGAAGGATATGTTCACGTTCGACCGACTCGATATCGAGAGCTGATCCGGTGCCAAGGCTGGAGGAGGATGCGCCCTGTGCCCCGGCCGAAGGCGGGGGGCTTGCCGGCCGGTGCATCGGGTCGAGCTCCAGATCGGCCGGCTGGATCTGGGCCCCGTCGGTCATCAGAACCGCCCTCTGAATCACGTTCTCCAACTCCCGCACATTACCCGGCCAGGCGTGGTTTTTTAGCACTTCCCAGGCCGCCGGCGAAAGCGTCAGGCTGCGTCCGCTGACGTCGTATCGCGCCAGGAAAAACCGGGCCAGCGCCAGGATGTCCTCAGGCCGCTCCCGCAGGGGAGGAATACGAATAGGAAAGACCGCCAACCTGAAGTAGAGGTCTTCTCGGAAGCGCCCTTGCTTGACCAGGTCGAGCAAGTCCCGATTACTCGCGGCGACGATGCGCACATTGCAGCGGATCGATCGCATCGACCCCAGGCGTTCGACCACCTGATCTTGCAGCACCCGCAGCAGCTTGGCTTGCAGCTCCGCCGGCATCTCGCCGATTTCGTCGAGGAATAAGGTGCCCCCGTCAGCCGCTTCGAACTTGCCAGGCTGCGACTTGACGGCACCGGTGAAGGCACCCTTTTCGTAGCCAAAAAGAGTGGACTCGAGCAGCGCGTGGGGGATGGCCGCGCAATTGATGGCCACGTAGGGTCCCTTTTGACGGTTGGATCGGGCGTGCAATTGACGGGCAAACACGTCCTTGCCGACACCCGACTCGCCGCTCAGGAGTACCGTGGTGTCGGTTTTTGCCACCCGATCGAGTCGAGCACCGACAGCTTGCGTTGCGGCATCCTGCATCACCACATCGACGGCTGCCGCCGTCGCGGGCCGACCCTGGGGAGCCACGCCCAGCGGTGCGTTTCGTTCGATCACCGCCATTAATTGCCGCGGCTGGAAGGGTTTGACCAGAAAATCGTGTGCGCCCGACCTCAGGGCCTCGATCGCCAACTGGGTGTCGGCATAGGCCGTCATCACCACCACCCGCAACTGCGGATTAATGGCCATGGCTCGGCGAAGGAGTTCCAGTCCATTCATGCCGGGCAGGCGGAAGTCAGTGACCAGAAGCTGGGCCTGCCCGGGCAGCACTTGCGGCAAGGCCTCTTCAGCTGACTCGAAGGCCAGGAAGTCAACCGATGCCAGCTTCAGGCTGACCGTGATGGCCTCGCGTAGATCGCGATCGTCTTCAACCAACAGCACGGGCAAGGGCGTCTCGGGCATGGTCAAAGCCTGGGCATGCAGGGCAGTTGGATCACGAAGCGGGCGCCCTGGGTTTCCCGGTTGCAGGCATGGATCTCACCCCGGTGGTTCTGCACGGTGTTCAGCGCAATGGATAGACCCAAGCCCGTGCCGGTGCTGCGCGATGTCGAGAAGGGTTCAAACAGTGAATCGAGCATTTCCCGGGCAATACCCGGCCCGTTGTCTTCCACGACGATTTCCACTCGCATGCCCGAGTACCGTACATCGAGCATGACCGCTTCGCCCACCTGGCTCACTTCAATCGCGTTTTCGATCACCGCCACCAAGGCGCTGACCAGGGCCAGCCGGTCGCAGCTGACTTGACGGTCGCTTTGCAGACCCTGGACCCGTTGGACCGCCACTTGCCTGGAGCGCGCCAAGGCTTCAACCTGGGCCACCGCCTCATCGAGCAATTGCTGCGGGTCGATCAACTCCAGATTCTGGGCCACAGGCTTGATGAACTGAAGCATTTGCCCAGCCAGCTTTTCAAGATTGAGCAGTTGTTGGTGGACCCGACGCGCAAACTCAGTGCGCTGATGTTCTTCGAGTTCGGCATCGACCAGGTAGGAGGCGTAGAGCATGGCCGTCGAGAGGGGGGTACGCAACTGATGCGCGATCCCTGCCGACATTTTTCCCATGGCTGCGAGGCGGTCGATCCGCTCGGCCTCGCCGGCCCGACGCAGGTTTTCGGTGATGTCCTGGATTTGAATGACCGTTCGTGAGCCCTGCTGGTTCTGCTCTATCTGCACCGTGTGCCAGCGACCGCTGCTTTGTACCCGGTATTCCGAAGCCCCCCCAGCCTGCCAGGTCTCGGGAAGTGACCAGCGGCTGCCGGTCTGCAAGTGCGGCAGCCAGCGCGCCGCCGCCGCGTTGAAGTGGGTGACCTGTTGACCTTCAACGAGAACCACGCCCGCCGGCAGCGCATTGATCAGGCTCTGCAGTCGATCATGGGCCCTGATCAGGTCGGCGTTGAGGGCGTCGATCTGGCCGGCCAATTCCTCGTGGCGGCGCTCCAGGGCCTTCGAGGCCTGAATAAACAGCTCGAAAGCGTCTGCGAGATCCGAGGAGGACTCCTGGCCTAGGTCTGCCGAGGTGGAATTCATGGCACGGGCGGGGCGTGTCGAAAACGCAACAAGCTCCTTGGGCAGCTCTGCAATTGGAGGTCAGGGAAAAGTTGACTTGTAAGGAATCGTCAATAATCGAACAGTCATGACTTTAACAAATATTTATGGATCGGCAAGCCTGGCCGGCTGAGCTTGATCCATCGAAGGCAATGGCTACGGATTCCCCCTCTACCGGTTGGCGCGAAAGACTTCAGGCCCTGAGTCCGGCCGCCCGAGGATCGCTTGCCTTGGTGGGCATCGCTCTGGTGGCAGCGCTCATCTGGGTGGCTCAGGCTCCGTCGGAAGACAAGGATCAAAGAATCCTGTTTTCCAACGTCACCGGCGCCGATGGCGCGGCCATTGTGGCTGCGCTCGAGCAGATGAATGTCCCCTACAAGTTCACGGAGGGTGGGACGGCCATCACCGTACCGAAATCTCTGGTGTATGAAACTCGCCTGAAGCTTGCTGGTCAGGGCTTGCCCAAGTCGGGCACGGTGGGTTTCGAGATTCTCGAGAAGCAGAAGTTCGGTACCAGTCAGTTTGTGGAACGGGTCAATTACCTGCGAGGCCTTGAAGGTGAACTGGCCAGGAGCATGACCTCTATTGCGCAGGTCAAGGCCGCCCGGGTGCATCTGGCGGTACCCAAGCAAACTTCCTTCACCCGTGAGCAAGAGCGTCCCAGTGCCTCGGTGCTGCTGACGCTCCATCCCGGCCGGGTGCTCGAACCCAGCCAGACGGCCGCCATCGCCCGTTTGGTCAGCTCATCGGTACCGGGAATGCAGGTGCAGGATGTGGCGATTTTGGATACGGATGGCGGCAATCTGGTCTCGGCTTTGCCCCGGACCGATTTGGATGCCGGGCAGCTGAAGTACATCCGCGAGGTTGAGGCTTCCTTGACTCGTCGCCTGGCCGATCTGCTCACACCGCTGGCCGGCCCCAATGGATTCAGGGCGCAGGTGACGGTCGATTTGAGTTTCGACGAGCGGGAGAAAACATCCGAGGTTTATTCGCGCAATGCGGGCGATCAGTCCATCCGCAGCGAGCAGGTTCTGGAGTCTGGTGATCGAGCCAGTGGTCCGCAGGGCATACCCGGCGCTCTGACCAATCAACCCCCGGTGCCGCCGGAGGCACCCATCGTCAATCAGGCCTCTGGGCGTAACAACCAGCCGGCTGCAGGCAATGCGGCGCGCGACCTCAATGCGCCCGGACGGGTGGAGACCGGACAGGCGCAGGCTGATTCGGCCCAGACACGCCGAGAGCGGACGGTTAATTACGAGGTCGATCGCTCCATCGAGCGCTTTAAGCCCAGCAAGGGTCAGATTCGCCGAATCTCGGCGGCCGTCGTGCTCGATTACAAACCCGCTGCGGGGGGGGGGTCGCCTCGCTCGCCCTACACCAATGAGGAACTGCGGCAGATCAACACCCTGGTTCGCGATGCCGTCGGCTATGTCCAGGCCCGCGGCGATACGGTGAGCGTGGCCAACTTGTCCTTCAACGCGCCGCCCTCCAGTGATGCGGCGCCCCTGGCTGCCGAGACCCTTTGGACTCCCGAGCTCATCGATCAGCTGCGCAAGATGGCCCTGATGTTGCTCGGCGCCGCGTTGGTGTACTTCCTGGTCTTGCGCCCCTTGCTCAAGCCCAAGCCGCCGCCGCCGGTCGTTGCGCCGGTTGAGCCCGAACCGTGGCTGGCCAAGCAGAATGAGCAGGAACAGCATCAGAGGGAGATCGAGGAGAAGGAGCAGGCTTGGGCGCGGCAGCGCGAAGTCTGGGCAGCGGAGGAGCGCCTGCGCGAGCAGGAAGAAAAACTGCGCAAGGACAAGGAAGAGCAGATGCAGGCCGAGCGCAAGAAGCAGCTCGATGAGCTGATGGGTTACGCCAGTGGTTTTGCTCAACAGGAGCCGGAGCAGACGGCACTTTTGCTCAAGTCCTGGGCCTCGAGCAAGGCGCCGGTAGGCGCTTCAACGTCGCGATCTGGCTCGGCCGGACCGAGCGCTGCTTAGCGGGGACGGACATATCGTGGCAACTCTTACTTCCTTATCCGGTGACAAGGCCTCGCTGGGCTCAGCCCTGAAAAAGGGGTTTCAGCTGGGAGCGTCCACGCAGGTCCAAGGCTTGTCGACCCTGGATGGCCCGTCAAAGGCAGCAGTGATGCTGATGCTGCTTGGCCCTGAGCGGGCCACGGAAATCATGCAGCAGTTTTCGGCCGAGGAAGTCAGTCGCGTCTCTTCCCTGATGTCTTCCCTGCAGGCGCTCGACCGTGAAACGCTGATCGAGGTGTTGGAAGAGTTTCGCTCGACCACGCAGCATCAAAAGACGGTTGCCTTCAACCCCAGCCAGTTCATGCAGACCCTGCTGGAGAAATTTTCCTCGGGTGCGTCTTCCGGTGGCTGGCGGACCAGCGAGGAAATCAATTCCCAATTGCCGGCCCTGGAGTCCTTCTCCAAGATGCCGGTCGACTTGCTGCGCGAGCATTTGAGCCAGGAGCACCCACAGGTGGCCGCAACCCTGCTCTCCCTGATCGACCCGTCCGTCTCGGCCCAGGTGCTCGAGACCATGGAGGCTGAGCAGCGCAACGAACTGGTGATCAGGATCGCCTTGCTCGATCGCATAGACCCCTCGGTTCTGGACGATCTCAACGAAGTTCTCGAGCGCGCTACGCAGCCCAGTGGTTTGGGCGCCGCCGGGGGGCTTGGCGGCGTCGTTCCGGTGGCAGACATCATTGCCAACTTTCCGACCGGTCTGGATCGGCAGATCCTCGGCCATATCCAGACCTTCGATGACAAGCTCGCCTCGCAGATTCAGGACAAGGTCTTCATGTTCGAGGACTTCGTTCGCATCGCGCCGGCGTCTTTGCAGCGCATTGTCTCGGAGGTCACCGCCGAGGCGCTGGCTGGCGCGCTCAAGGGCGCGCCGCCGCGTTTGCGTCAGGTCTTTATGGACGCCATGACCAAACGGATGGCCGAGCGGGTTCAGTTCGAGATGGACAGCATGGGGCCGGTCAAGGTGCAGGACGCCGAGCGCCGCCAGCGCGAGGTCATCGGCGAGGCTCGCAAGCTCGAGGCGCAGGGCCTGGTGTCCCTGGAGAGAACTTCGGCCGATGCCCCTCCGTCTATTTCGCGTGAGGCATGAAACCCTGGTCGCCCCCATCGTTTGATTCGGCTGCCGAGCGCCCCCAGCCGAAGGCTGCTGAGGACGGTCAAGAGGCGGTTCGGCTCAAGCAATTGTTGACGCCTCAGGAACTAGAGAGCTTCGGACAGTATCCGCACCAGGAGGGTTTCCTGCGCGGACTGCAGCAGGGCTTGCAGGAAGGGCGCGGTCAGGGTCAGGCTTTGGGCCGCCAGGAGGGCTGGAAGGAAGGCTACCAGCAGGGCTACCAGGCGGGCGTGGCCAAAGGACTGCAGGATGGGGCCGAAGATGTCCATCGCCTGAGTCGGCAGCTCAAAGAGTTGCTTGAAGCCCTCCATGCCTTCCCGCAAGTCTGGGCTGAGGAATTGGGTCAACTGGTTTCGCTGGCCGCCGAGCGGCTGGCCGGTGGCTCCAAGCCCGATCCTGCGCTGGTCAGGCGGGTGATCGACGAACATCTGCGAGGTCTGCCCCGGCCGGGGGAAAACCTGTTGCTCAGGGTCTCGCCCCGGCAGTGGGAGGCTTGGTCCGGGGTTGCCGGCGATGCAGACAGTCTGCGTGGGCTGGGTGTGGTGGTCGACTCGGGCCTGAGAGCCGACGAAGTGGTGATCGAACTGGGGTCGACCCGCATTGATTTGAGCGACCAGGCCCGCCGGGCGCTGCTGCAGGCCGCTCTGGGCTTGTTGAAGCCTGCAGGCTCTGAGGGCTAGGCCGTGCATGCCGCTTTTGAGGCGCTGCTCGAGCACACCCGTGCGCAGCAGGAGCGGATTCGGTCACTGCCGGAGGGCATCGTCTGTGGTCGCTTGCGCCGGGTCTCCGGCATGGTGCTGGAGGTCGAGGGGCTGCCTTTGATGATCGGCGCCCGCGCACAGGTTCACAGCCCGCATCAAGACCAGTGGCTGGAGGCCGAATGCATAGGCTTTGAGGGCGACACCACCTACCTGATGGCTCTCGATCCTCTGCAGGCTCTGGCCCCGGGTGCTGCGGTGGTGCCCTGGGGAACCCCGCGGCTGGAGGCCGGGCACTACCGTCTGGCGGCCTTGTCCGAACGCTTATCGATTGGCCACCACTTGCTGGGCCGCGTGGTCGATGGCCTGGGTCGTCCTCTGGACGGCAAGGGTGGAGATCGCGCCCCGGTTCTGGCTCAGCGCTCCGAACCGATCAATCCGCTCAAGCGCGCCCCGATCCAGCATCCGCTCGATACCGGTGTACGAGCCATCAATGCCTGCCTGACCATTGGGCGGGGCCAGCGGGTGGGCTTGTTCGCTGGCTCGGGCGTGGGCAAGAGCGTTTTGCTCTCGATGCTGGTGCGCAATTGTCAGGCCGATGTGATCGTGGTGGCTTTGGTGGGAGAGCGCAGCCGGGAGGTCCGTGAATTTTGCGAGCGCAGCTTGGACGGGCCGGCCCTGGCCCGCTCCGTCGTTGTGGCTGCGCCAGCCGACACCTCGGCGCTGGCACGCACCAAAGCGGCTGAATACGCCAGTGAGGTGGCGGGCTGGTTCCGTGATCAGGGTCGGCATGTGGTGCTGATCGTCGATTCGCTGACCCGCTATGCCATGGCCCTGCGCGAGATTGGCCTGGGTCTTGGCCAGCCGCCTGCAGCCCGCGGCTATCCGGCCAGTGTTTTCGCGGGCCTGCCGCAGATCGTGGAGAAAGCGGGTAACGGGTACCGCGAAGACGGATCGCTGACGGCGTTCTACACCATCTTGCTCGAGGGCGATGATGTGCACGATCCAGTGGCCGACACCGCCCGGGGCGTTCTCGACGGCCATGTCTTCCTGTCGCGGGAGCTGGCCGATTCTGGTCATTACCCGGCCATTGATATCGAGCGCTCCATTTCCCGGGTGATGCCTCATCTGGTTGACAAGGATCATCTCAAGGCCGCCTCTACGCTCAAGGCCTTGATCAGCAAGCACTCGCGCAGCCGCGATTTGATTGCCATGGGCGCTTATGTTCGCGGCACGGATCCGCAACTGGACTTTGCGCTGAAAAATTGGGACCGGATTTCGACCTTCCTCAGGCAGCCCCCAGAGGAGGTCTGCGCCATGGGCGCTTGTAGGGAAGCGATGTTTCAGTTGACGCGGGGTGCGCCGTGAAGTCCAAGACCCTCAAGAGCGTGCTCAAGCTGGTACAGCTCAAGGCCGACCAGTCGGCTGCGGTGGCTCGCCAGGCGAGGACTCGTTTTGAACAGGCCCGAGAATTTTCCGATCAGGTCGGCGCCTACACCCGCGATTACGCCAAGGAGCTGTCTAAGGCGGCTGTTCAGGGCGAGGGGGCCCAGTTGCTGCAAGCCCGATCCGACTTCAGTATGCGCCTGCATTCGACCGCTCAGGAGCAGGAGCGGCAGGCCTTGCAGCTGCAGGGTCAGGCCCGTGTGGCCCTCGAGCATGCCTTCAACCAGCAGGCTCGCGCCAAGGCGATGGACCGATTTCTCAAATCCCGGCATCAGCAGATGCGCCACGAGGCGGAGCTGCGAGAAGACAAGGAACTGGAAGACCTGATTCAATCCCGCGTCGGCCGCAAGTTGCCCTGAGCGCGCATACGCTGGGCTGCGGTGATGCGGCAATGCGCTGACGCGGTTCAAGCTGCAGGTGCCAGGCCCCAGCCCTGCAGTGTGGGCATCGATTCCGGATGCCGGGCCTGCTGGTA
>CAZATV010000016.1:0-48396 GCA_964488145.1 uncultured Polaromonas sp. | reverse complement strand
CAGATTTACAGTCTGCCCCCTTTAGCCACTCGGGCACCCGTCCGGCAAGCGAACCACAGATTATGCCATGGAAAACGGTCCAAGCGCTACCAGGCCACCGGCTCGTGGCCCTGGGAAATCAGCCAACGATTGGCCACGCCGAAATGCCCGCAGCCCACAAAAGGACGGGGCGGGCGGGCAGCCGATAAAGGGGAGGGGTGGTTGGCCTGCAGCAGCAGATGGGGGGGGGGTACACCGGCCAGCAGGGCCTGGGCCTGAGCGCCCCATGCCATGAAGACCAGGGGCTCGGGACGCCCGAGGAGGCTCTGGACAATCATGTGAGTGAGCACTTCCCATCCTTTTCCCGAATGACTGGCCGGCCGACCCTGCTCCACCGTCAGGACGCTGTTGAGCAGGAGCACGCCTTGCTGGGCCCAGCGCATCAGATCGGTGTTGCGCTGGGATCCGGCGGCTGGGCCCAGATCACGATCCCTCTCGCGCAGGATATTGCGCAGGCTGGGCGGGGCCGGCTGGCCCTGCGGCACCGAAAAGGCCAAGCCCTGCGCCTGCCCGGGGCCGTGATAAGGGTCCTGCCCCAAGATCAGCACCCGAACCCGCTCGGCAGGGGTGAGTTCCAGAGCCCTGAGGGGCTGCGCCGGGAAAATCATCGCCCCGGCAGCCAGTCGAGCCTCGATGAACTGCCGCAGCTCCTGGCCCTCTGCGCTGGCAAAGAAGCAGTCCACCAGGGTTCGCCAACCGGCGGCCACAGGCCATTGCGCCGGCGCCCAGGCCTGAAGACCGGCATGGGGCTGCACAGAAACCGAAAACAGATCCCCAGTGCCAGAGGGCCTCGAGTCAGCCGCGCGCGGCATGGGCGGGGCTCAGCCGAAGAGGCCCGTCAGCGCCAGGCCCGGTTCGTCGGCACGCATGAACGCCTCGCCCACCAGGAAGGCATGCACGCCGGCCTGGCGCATGCGCGCCACATCAGCTGCCGTGGATAGGCCGGACTCTGTGACCAAGAGGCGATCGGTCGGCACCCGGGCCCGCAGACCGATGGTGGTCTCCAGGCTGACCTCAAAGGTCTTGAGATTGCGGTTGTTGATGCCCAGCAGCGGCGTCCTGAGGGCCAGCGCCCGGTCCAGTTCGGCCGCATCATGCACCTCGACCAGCACCGCCATGTTCAAGGACAGGGCCAGGGCCTCCAGGTCACGCATCTGCATGTCATCAAGACAGGCGGCAATCAGCAGCACGCAATCGGCTCCCATGGCCCGCGACTCGTAGATCTGATAGGGATCGACCATGAAGTCTTTGCGAAGCACCGGCAGGTCACAGGAGGCGCGCGCCTGCTTCAGGTAATCGGGCTCGCCCTGAAAGAACTGACGATCGGTCAAAACGGACAGACAGGCCGCGCCGTGCTCGGCATAACTTTGTGCGATGTCGGCGGGCATGAAGTCGGGACGCAGAACACCCTTGGAGGGGCTGGCCTTCTTGATTTCGGCAATGACCGCCGACTGCCCGGCCTCGATGCGCCGCCGCAGGGCCCCCAGAAAATCGCGGGTGAGCACCCGGGACTCGGCGTCGGCGCGCACCGCCTCAAGAGACTGACGCCGCCGAGCAGCGGCCACCTCTTCATGCTTGACCGCCACGATGCGGTCCAGGATATCGGCCATGGCTGGGCTCCTTGCGTACGGTTCAAGCCACCTTGAGCCGCTGGCTGGCGGCCACCAACTGATCGAGCTTGTGACGTGCAGCGCCACTGCTCAGGGCCTGCCGGGCCATAGCCAGACCGGCGCCAATATCGGCTGCCCGGTTGGCAGCATACAGGGCTGCGCCAGCGTTGAGGGCCACGATGTCGCTGGCCGGACCCGGTTGCCCGCCCAGGACTGACAACAGCATGTCGCGTGATTGCTCGGGCGTTTCCACCCGCAAGGCCCGGCCGCCCGCCATCGGCAGGCCGAAGTCCTCGGGATGAATTTCATATTCGGTAATCTGTCCGTCCTTGAGCTCGCCAATCAAGGTGCCCGAGCCCAGGCTGATTTCGTCCATGCCGTCTTTGCCATAGACCACCAGCGCATGCTCGGCGCCCAGTCGCTGCAGGGCGCGGATCTGGATGCCCACCAGATCCGGATGAAAAACTCCCATCAGGATGTTGGGGGCGCCAGCCGGATTGGTCAGTGGCCCCAGAATATTGAACAGGGTGCGAACCCCCAATTCCTTGCGCACCGGAGCCACATTCTTCATGGCGGGATGATGGTTGGGGGCAAACATGAAGCCCACCCCAACCTCGTCAATGCACTGCGCAATGGCCTGCGGCGTCAGGTGAATGTTGACGCCTAGCGCTTCAAGCACGTCGGCACTGCCAGACTTGCTGCTGACGCTGCGGCCACCGTGCTTGCTGACCTTGCCTCCAGCTGCGGCCACTACAAACATGGAGCAGGTGGAAATGTTGAAGCTATGGGAACCGTCCCCGCCGGTGCCCACAATATCGACCAGATGCGTGGGGTCACTGACCCGGACCTGGGTGGCAAATTCGCGCATCACTTGCGCCGCAGCCGTGATTTCTCCGATGGTTTCTTTCTTGACGCGCAAGCCCGTCATCAGCGCCGCTGTCATGAGCGGCGACATCTCGCCGCTCATGATCAGCCGCATGATATGCAGCATTTCATCGTGGAAGATTTCACGATGCTCAATGGTGCGCTGAAGCGCTTCTTGTGGGGTGATCTGCAGTCTGTTGGGCATGAGCAACTCCGTGCGGCCAGTTCAATTGTCGGACAGGTGTGAGAAGGGATCGCCTTCAGGCGGCAAAAAAGCGTCTTACGGCAGCGATGGCCTGGTCGATACCGCGGGCATCCACATCCAGATGTGTAACCCAGCGCAGACCCATAAGACCGGTGACCAGTATTCCCTGCTGCCTGAGGTGTTCCACCAGAGCGGGCCCGCGCCCCTGCGCGACATCCACAAACACGATGTTGGTCTGCGCCGATCGCACCGTCAGCCCCTCGATGCCCTCAAAGCCCTGGGCTAGGCGCTGAGCCAAGGCATGGTCCTGGGCCAATCGATCCACATGATGGTCGAGCGCATACAAGGCGCAGGCGGCGAGCAAACCGGATTGACGCAAGCCGCCACCGGCCATCTTGCGAATGCGACGGGCGCGCTCGATCAGCTCGGCCGAGCCGCACAGCGCCGAGCCCACCGGCGCGCCCAAGCCCTTGCTAAAGCAGACGGACAGGCTGTCAAAAAGGTCTGCCATCTCCCGCAGACGCTCCAGGGCGGTTTGACCGGGGGCGGCCGATGCCACCGCCGCATTGAAGACCCGCGCGCCATCGAGGTGAGTCGCCAGACCACGATCGCGGGCCAGTTGGGTGGCGCCGCGCAGGTAATCGTCGGGCATGACATGGCCGTTCCAGGTGTTTTCGAGGCACAGCAAACGGGTTCGGGCGAAATGCGGATCGTCAGGCTTGATCGCCCCGGCAATATCAGACAGTTGCATCCTGCCCTGGGCGTCCTGGGCCAGGGGCTGGGGCTGGACGCTGCCGAAGACCGCGGCGCCACCGCCCTCGTATCGGTAGGTGTGGGCCATCTGACCGACGATGTACTCATCCCCACGACCACAGTGCGCCAGGATGCCACACAGATTGCTCTGCGTGCCAGAGGGCATGAACAGAGCAGCCTCCTTGCCGGTAATGGCGGCCATCCGCTGCTGCAGGGCATTGACGCTGGGATCATCCCCAAAGACATCGTCACCCAATGGAGCGGACATCATCGCCTCGCGCATGGCGGCCGTCGGGCGGGTTACCGTATCGCTGCGCAGATCAATCCACATGACTCACCTTTCCAAAAACATGCGACGACCCCCTCTTAGCCAGGGGGCGCTGCGGAGTATCGGAGATGGAGCCGGCTCTGAGCCCGGGGGCAATGGATCCTGCACCCCAGATGTTTCTGGCAACTTCATGACGACTCCAGAAAATTTCGGAGCATTGAGTGCCCGTGCTCGGTGAGGATGCTCTCCGGATGGAACTGCACGCCCTCGATGGGCAGACTGCGGTGCCGCACCCCCATGATCTCCCCGTCTGAGGTCCAGGCCGTCACCGTCAGGACCTCTGGACAACACGACGAATCGATGGCCAGCGAATGGTAACGATTGACGGTCAGCTGCGCGGGCAATCCAGCGAACACCCCCGTGCCGGCGTGCGCGATCACACTGGTCTTGCCATGCATCAGCGTCTTGGCCCGCACGATCGTTCCACCGAAGGCCGCGCCTATGCTCTGATGACCCAGGCACACACCCAGAATCGGCAGTCGGCCGGCGAAATGCAAGATCGCAGGCACCGAAATACCCGCCTCCCTGGGCGAGCAGGGCCCCGGTGAAATCAGCAGCCGGTCAAAGAGCCCCGCGACGTGCCGCTGCTCGAGCTCCTGGACCGACAGCTCGTCGTTGCGCACCACGGTGACTTCGGCGCCGAGCTCGCCCAGATACTGCACGATGTTCCAGGTGAAGCTGTCGTAGTTGTCGACCACCAGCACCTGATGGGGCCGACGGGCCTGGGGGTGGATCGGGGCGCTCACTGCAGACCCTCCTCGACCAGTTCGCTGGCCCGCAGCAGGGCACGGGCCTTGGCCTCAGTTTCCCTCCACTCCAACTCGGGCACCGAATCGGCCACCACACCGGCAGCCGCCTGCACATAAAGCGTCTGATCCTTGATGATGCCCGTGCGAATCGCAATGGCCACATCCATATCACCCGCGTAGCTGATGTACCCACAGGCGCCGCCGTACAAGCCGCGCTTGCTGGGCTCGAGCTGATCGATCAGCTCCATCGCGTGGACCTTGGGTGCGCCGGTCAGGGTGCCGGCCGGGAAAGTGGCCCGCAGAACATCCATCGGCGTCACGCCCTCTTTGAGCAGCCCCTCGACATTGCTCACGATATGCATCACATGGCTGTAGCGTTCGACCGCAAACGCCTCGGTGACCTGAACCGAGCCAATCTGCGCCACCCGACCGATGTCGTTGCGCGCCAGATCGATCAGCATGACATGCTCGGCCCGCTCTTTGGGGTCGGCCAGCAGGTCGGCTTCGGCCGCCTTGTCCAACTCGGGCGTTGCGCCACGCGGCCGGGTGCCGGCCAGCGGTCGAATGGTGACCTTGGTGCCCTCAGGGACCGACTCCTGGCGCACCAGAATTTCCGGGCTGGCGCCTACCACCTGAAAGTCTCCGAAGTGGTAGTAGTACATGTAAGGGCTGGGATTGAGCGATCGCAGGGCCCGATAGAGGGAAAGCGGGGATTCGGTGTAGCGCTTGCTCAACCGCTGCCCCACCTGCACCTGCATGAAATCACCAGCCGCGATCAAGTCCTTGGCCCGCTCAACTGCGGCGAGATACTGCTCTTTTGGAAACTCCCGGTTCACCGGATGCCCGGTACTGCTGCGCACTGGCGGCGCGCTGACCGAATACTGCAGTTGCTGCGCCAACTGCCGCAGTCGCCGCTTGGCCTGTGGGTAGGCCTCAGGCTGACGGGGGTCGGCGTAAACGATCAGGTAGAGCTTACCCGAAAGGTTGTCGATGACCGCCAACTCCTCGCATTGCAGCAACAAGATGTCAGGGCAGCCCAGCGTATCGGGCGGGCAACTGGTGGCCAGGCGCGGCTCGATGTAGCGCACCGCGTCATAAGCGAAGAAGCCGGCCAGACCGCCACAAAAGCGCGGCAGGCCAGGCCGAACGGCGACCTTGAACCGCTGCTGGTAGGCCGCGATGAAATCCAAGGGGTTTTCATGCGAGGTCTCCACCACCCGGCCATCGGTCACCACCTCCGTGACTTGTTCAGCTCCAAAGTGGCGAGCTCGGATCAAGGTGCGGGCCGGCAGGCCGATGAAGCTGTAGCGTCCGAAACGCTCACCACCGACCACCGACTCCAGCAAAAAGCTGTAACGCCCGGCATCCTGACTGTGGGCCAGCTTGAGGTAGAGCGACAAAGGCGTTTCCAGATCGGCGAAAGCCTCCAGCAAAAGAGGGATGCGGTTATAGCCTTGCTGAGCCAGGCTCTTGAATTCCAATTCAGACAACATGATGCGGATCTTTCTCGGGTCAAAAAACCGACTTTTCGCAGTCGAGACCCCAATGGCCAGACGAACGCAGCTGCCCGGGCAGCCACTCTAGGGGGGCGCCAGCCAAAGAAGAAAGAGGGAGAACCGCTTGAGCCAAGCCCGCCTAGGGGCTTCGCAGAGACTTCAGCCGCGCCAGGAGAGGCAGCGGCGCCAGGGCCAAGCTCCCCGGTCGCCAGAACCTGTCGAAATGATGCGGTGAATAAACATCGGATCAGTGTAGCAAAGGCAGCCCGGGCCGCCGCGCAACAGAGCTGCGCGCTCGGCCTCAGGCAGGGTCAGCTACACGCTGCCCCTCTTCTGTTGCTTGCGGAGGCGCGGGTAAGGGAGGCTGCGCAGGCGAGCGGCTGCGCAGCGATTCGAGCCGATAGCCCAGGCTGTAGACCGAGCTCAGGCGATAACCGTTCTCCGGCTTGAGATCGAGTTTGACCCGCAAGCGCGAGATATGCGTATCGAGGGTGCGAGAGACCGCATCGGCTTGCCCACCCCAGACGCTTTCCTGCAAGTACTTGCGGGAAAGCAGCTCGCCCAGGCGCGAAAACAAGAGGTAGGCCAGTTCATACTCCCGGTGCTTGAGCTCGACCAGCTCGCCTTTGACGGTCAGGGTCTTGGCTTTCTGGTCAAACACGTAATCCCCAGAGACGAGCACATCGCCCGCCTGGTCAGGATAGGCGCGGCGCAGGAGTGCATGGAGCCGGGCCAAAAGTTCGGGGACTCGAACCGGCTTGCACATGTAATCATCGGCACCAGCCTTGAGAGCCTCGACCAGATCAGACTCGTCCACATGACAGGTCACAAACAGAACCGGAACGCGGGTCTTGATATTGGCCCTCACCCACCGCGTGACCTCCAGGCCGGACATATCGGGCAGATTCCAGTCCAGCACCAGCAGGTCGAAATTTTCGCGGCGCAGCTCACGCAAAAGTGCTTCCGCGGTGGAAAAGGAATGACAGACATGGCCAAGGGCGATCAGGAAAGAACTCATCCAGTCGCGCTGGCTCTCATCATCTTCTAGAACAGCAATTCGCATGGCCGGGCTCCACAGGGGACAAAGAAATTTTTACGAACCCGGATATTAGTTTTTTTACATCGAAAAGTTGATGGGCTGAACCCGTCAAGGCGCGAAAAACAGGCCGAATTTTTCTAAATTTAACAAATGGCAGGGGCCCGGAAGCGGCCTTGCACCGGCTTAACGATGGATCAGCTGCGACCGCATGCTGGTAATCACCGCCTTGTAATCGGCTTTACCGAAAATAGCGCTACCCGCTACAAAGGTGTCAGCCCCAGCGGCTGCAACCTGGGCAATGTTGTCGACCTTGATGCCGCCATCGACTTCGAGTCGGATCTCCTTACCGCTGGCGGTGATGCGCCGCCGCGCCGCTTCTATCTTGCGCAGAGCCGAGTCGATGAAGCTCTGGCCGCCAAAGCCAGGGTTGACGCTCATGATGAGAATCAGGTCAATGTCATCGATCAACCAGTCCAGCACATCCAGCGGCTGCGCCGGATTGAAGCTCAGGCCGACCTGACAGCCGGCAGACTTGATGGCTTGCACGCTGCGATGCACGTGGCCCGATGCATCCGGATGAAAGCTGATCAGATCGGCACCCGCCTGGGCAAAAGCGGCGGCCAACGCATCGACCGGCTGCACCATCAGGTGCACATCGATGGGCACCGGCTGCCCAGCCGGCGTGACCGCATGCGGCTTGAGGGCGCTGCAAATCATGGGCCCGAAGGTCAGGTTGGGAACGTAGTGGTTGTCCATCACATCGAAATGGATCCAGTCGGCGCCAGCATCGATCACATCTCGGACTTCCTGTCCGAGGCGTGCGAAGTCGGCCGACAAAATGGAGGGAGCGATGCGATAGGTCATGGCAGTTCGCCGTCGATGGGAAGACTGCCTCCATTGTGCAGCAGCAAGGCCCCGAGGGCGGCACCATCAGACCCGGGCCGATAAGATGGCGGCATGTCCAAGTACCGCATCAAGTGCCAGGCCACCCCCCTGTTCCTGCCCGACCAGTCCGACCCTCAGGCGGGTCTTTACGGTTTTGCCTACACGGTCACCGTCACCAACACCGGAGAAGTGGCGGCGCAATTGATTGCGCGCCACTGGGTCATCTGCGATGCCAATGGCCTGCGCGAAGAGGTCAAGGGCCTGGGGGTCGTGGGCCAGCAGCCCCTGCTGCGGCCGGGCGAATCTTTCCAATACACCAGCGGCTGCCGGCTGCGCACCAGCAGCGGCACCATGCACGGCCACTATTTTTTCGTGGCCGAAGACGCCACCCGGTTCGAAGCTGACATACCGCTGTTCGTACTTGAAGCGGGCGACTCTGGCGGACCTCGCGTGGTTCACTGACGCCCAGGCAATCCTGGGGGCCTTATGCTTGGGGCCATGGGTGAATTCGAACTGATCGCGCGCTACTTCACGAGGCCGACCCGGCGGGTCCTGCTGGGCGTGGGTGACGACTGCGCCCTGCTGCAGCCCCGCGCAGGCACCCAACTGGCCATCTCCTGCGACATGCTGGTGGCTGGCCGACATTTTCTGGAGGATGTGCCGCCCGTCCATCTGGGCCATAAGGCGCTGGCCGTCAACCTCAGCGATCTGGCCGCTTGTGGAGCCAGACCACTGGCCTTCACCCTGGCCCTGTCGCTGCCGCGTATCGATGAGGTCTGGCTGGAGGGCTTTTCCCAAGGGCTGCTGCAATTGGCTGATGCGCACGGCTGCGAGCTCATTGGGGGCGACACCACCGCGGGCCCCTTGAATATCTGCATCACCGTGTTTGGAGAAGTGGAAGGACAGGCTCTGCTGCGCAGCGGAGCGCAAGCCGGGGACGATATCTACGTCAGCGGCCATCTGGCCGATGCCCGGCTGGCCCTTGCGGCCCTGTTGGGAAAGCGGGCCCTGCCGGCTGATGTGCTGACGCCCATGCGCTTGCGGCTCGAGCGACCCGAGCCGCGCGTGGCCCTGGGCATGGCGCTGCGCGGGCTGGCCAGCGCAGCCATCGACCTGAGCGACGGACTGATGGGGGATCTGGGCCATGTGCTCCAGGCCTCTGGGGTCGGCGCGAGCCTGCAAACCCAGGCGCTGTGCGGCCTGCTGCAAGCCCGTACGCATCCCCAGTGGCCGCGCCTGGCCGAGCAGATCAACCTGCTCGATGAGGTGCTCAGTGGCGGTGACGACTATGAGCTGCTCTTTACCGCACCCGAACGGCTCCGCGATGCCGTGGCCGCGGCCGCCTTGCAAAGCCAGACCCCGGTAACCCGGATCGGCCGCATCGAGGCAGAGGCCGGGCTGCGTTTGATCGATCCCCAAGGACGACCGGTACCCGCTACACAGACTTCGTTCGACCACTTCAGAACCGCTTGATTGCCCATGCCGATCGAACCGCAAGCGCCAACGACCACAGCGCCCATCTTCCGGCCCGATGTGCGCTTTCTGCTGGCTCATCCGGCCCACTTCATCGCTCTGGGCGCGGGCACCGGCCTGGCCCGCATCGCGCCGGGGACGGTCGGCACACTGTGGGCCTGGCTGGCCTTTCTGGTGCTGGAGCGTTTTCTCACCCCTGCTGAGCTGGGGCTGCTCATCGCAGTGGGCCTGCTGGTGGGCTGGTGGGCCTGCACCGTCACCGCCCAGCACATGGGGGTGGCCGACTCCAGCCACATCGTCTGGGACGAGGTGATCGCCTTCTGGATCATTTTGTGGCTGCTGCTGCCTGCCGGCCTGCTCCTGCAAGCTGCGGCCTTTGCGCTGTTCCGCTTTTTCGATGCGGTTAAATTCGGGCCCGTGGCCTGGGCCGATCGCCAGTTCAAGGGACTGGGACCATGGGGCGGTCTGGGCATTTTGCTCGATGACCTGGTCGCCGCTTTCTGCACGCTGTTGCTGCTGGCTCTCTGGGTTTTCTGGAGATCATGATGGACAAGCTCACCACCGAAGTGGCCCGGCTGCTGCAGGCCAGCAACTGGATGCTCAGCACGGCCGAAAGCTGCACCGGCGGCCTGATTGCAGCGGCATGCACCGAGCTGCCCGGCTCGAGTCTGTGGTTCGAGCGCGGATTTGTCAGCTACTCCAACGCCGCTAAAACGCAGCTGCTGGGCGTACCCTTCGATCTGATTGCCGCCCATGGCGCCGTCAGCGAACCCGTGGCCCGGGCCATGGCCAGCGGCGCCCTGAGCCATTCACAGGCTCAGGTGGCAGTAGCCGTCACGGGCGTGGCGGGTCCATCGGGCGGCAGTCCAGACAAACCGGTGGGCACGGTCTGGCTGGCGTGGGCATTGAACGGGCGGCTTGAGGCCGAGCGCCGACAGTTCAGCGGCGACCGCCACGCTGTGCGTCAAGCCACGGTCGAATGCGCGTTGCGCGGGCTGATCGAGCGACTCAGCCCGTCGCGCTCCTAAGCGGCCCGCCCTCCACCGAGAAGCGGTATTCCATCTGCCCCCGCAGCTGCTGGCCGGGGCGATAGATGCAAGGTGGAAAAAGCGCCTGATTGGGCGCGTCGGGAAACTGCTGCGGCTCCAGGCACAAGGCCGCTCCGCTGCGGTAAATCTGCCCGTGCTTGCCGGCATGGCGCGGCAGCTGCCCATCCAGGGCTGCACCACTGTAGAACTGCAGGCTGGGAGCGTCTGACCAGACTTCCATGGTGATTCCACTGCCTGGCCCAATCAAACGGGCCTGCAGGCGCGCAAGACCGGGCTTGCCCGGCGTGCTGAACGCATGATCGAAGCCCCGCGCCGCGCCCAGCCTGAGCTGCGAATGATCCTGCGCCAGGGCATCGCGCACCGATCGGGCCTGCCGAAAATCAAACGCCGTCCCCGCCACCGGCTCCAAATGACCCTGGGGGATACGACCTTGATCCACCGGCACAAACGCATCGGCCAGGATCTGCAGCCTGTGATCAAGCGCGCTGGCGGTTTCAGAGCCCTCCAGATTGAAAAACGGATGACAGGTCAGGCTCAGCGGGGTAGCGGCAAGGCGAACGCTGGCGGTGTAGCTGACCAGCAGCGATGCGCCTTCCAGCGCGTACTCCAGCACCAGATCCACCTCGCCAGGAAAGCCGTCGTTTTCGGTGCGAAAACACCAGCCCAGCCGCAGACGGCGCTCCTCGCGGCCCAGAACGCTAAACACCCGGTGACGGCTGCCGCCCGGGCCGCCATGCAGGCAATTGGGCCCCTCGTTGACCGGCAGCTGATAGCTCTGCCCGTCGATCTGAAAATGACCCCGGGCAATGCGGTTGGCATAGCGGCCGATGAACGCGCCCACTGACGGCATCCCGGCGAGCAACTGCGCCAAGCTGTCATGGCCGAGCACCACGTCGCGGGGTTGTCCGAAGCGGTCTGGCACCACCAGCTGCAGCAAGCGCGCCCCGTGGTTGCAGACGGCCGCCTGCAAATGGGGCGAGCGCAGAATGTGCAGGCAGACTTCGCGGCCATCGACATGGCCGGCAAAGGCCTCGGGTTCAAGCCAGCGCACCGACACAGGCGCGCCTCAGGTGATCGGCGCCGGGTTGAACAGCACCAGCGCGTTATGCAGCTTCCACCGCTCAGCCCAGGTCGGCCGGCCGCTGGCCACTTCAAGCAACAGCTCGAACAGCTCCAGGCCCGCCTGCTCGACGCTGATCTGACCGTCTGCAATCCGACCCGCGTTGACATCCATCAAGTCGTGCCAGCGCTGGGCCAGATCACTTCGGGTGGCCACCTTCACCACCGGACAGGCCTGCAAACCATAAGGCGTGCCGCGACCCGTGGTAAAGACATGCAGATTCATGCCTGCAGCCAGCTGCAGGGTGCCGCAGATGAAGTCGCTGGCCGGCGTGGCCGCAAACACCAGACCGCGCTGGTCGCGGCGCAATTTCTCACCGGGCGGCAGCACGTGGGCAATGGCCGAGCTGCCGCTCTTGACAATGGAGCCCATGGCTTTCTCGACGATATTCGACAGCCCTCCGGCCTTGTTGCCCGGCGTGGTGTTGGCACTTCGGTCAACCTGGCCACGCTGCAGGTATTGGTCATACCAGGCCAGCTCGCGCACGATGGCCTGAGCCACCTCGGGGGTTGCGGCGCGCGCGGTGAGTTGGTCGACCGCATCACGCACCTCGGTGTTTTCAGAGAACATCACCGTGGCACCCGCACGCACCAGCAGGTCAGTCATCGCCCCCACCGCCGGATTGGCGGTTACGCCTGACAAGGCGTCGCTACCGCCACACTGCACACCCACCACCAACTCACTGACCGGAACCGCCTGCCGCCGGCGCGCATTGAGCCGCTCCAGATGCGGCCGCGCGCCCTCAACGATATCGTCAATCATGGACGCAAAGCCAACATGATGGGCGTCTTGAAGGCAGACCGTGTGAAGCGCCTGCGGCGCCCCTGCTGTAATCGCGATGCTGCCGGCCGGCAGCAGGCGCTCGGGCTGCAGCTTTTCACACCCAAGGCTGACAACCATCACCTCACCGCCGAAATTCGGGTTCAACGCTATGTGGCGCAAGGTTCGTATCGGGATTTCAGCGCCGGGGGCATCAATAGCCACGCCACAACCGTAGGTGTGCTCGAGTGCCACCACGCCATCGACCTGCGGATACAAGGGCAGCAGTTCGCGCCGGATACGGTCAGCCGCAAGGTCCACCACCCCAGCCACGCACTGCACCGTGGTGGTGATGGCCAGCAGATTACGCGTGCCGACCGAACCGTCAGGGTTGACATAACCCTGAAAGGTCAGGCCTTCGATCGGATCCAGCGCCGCAGGTCGCACAGTGGCCATAGGCAGCCCTTCAAGCGCGCGCGCTGCGGGCATTTGCAGTAGACGCTCGTGCACCCAGCAGCCAGCCTCGATGGCCTTGAGAGCGTAGCCAATGGGCACCCTGTAGCGACGAACCGCCTGCCCGGCGGCGATGGCGTGCAGCGCCACCTTATGGCCTTGCGGAACCTTTTCGCGCAAGACCAATCCGGCCCCGACTTGTCCGTCAGGAATTGCGGTACCCGCCGGCAGCCCCCCATCGTTGGCCACGATGGCCACATCGTCCTCGGGGTGCATACGCAGCAGCAAAGGTAGGCCGGAAGCGGCCATCAACTCCCTCCTCTACTTGAGCAGCCCAGGCAACCACAAAGAAAACGCCGGAACATAGGTCACGGCCAGCAGGGTCATGCCTAGCGCAGAGTAAAACGGCAAAATCGTCCGCATGACCTGCCCGACCGATATGCCACCAATGGCGCAGCCGACAAACTGAACCGATCCGACGGGAGGCGTATTGAGGCCGAGCGCGCAGTTGATCAGCATCACAATCCCAAACTGTAGAGGGTCCATTCCGTATTGCATGGCAATAGGCATGAAGATCGGCGTGCAAATCAGGATGGTCGCCGCCATGTCCAGAAACGTACCCAGTACGAACAGAAGCACATTGATCATCAAGAAGATGACCCATGGGCTGTCACTGACCATCTTCATCAACTCGCCGGTCTTTTGGGGCACTTCATACAGCGCCAGAAAGTAGCCGAAAGCCGCAGAGATACCAATCAACAGCAACACCACACCCGTGGTTTTACAGGCCTTGGCGCAGGCCTTCATGAAATTCTCCCAAGTCAGCGTGCGGTACACCACGGCCGTGATCAAGAGTGCCCAAGCCACTGCAATGGATGCTGACTCTGTTGCCGTAAAGGCGCCTGACAGGATGCCTCCCAAGATGATGACCACCACCAGCAAGCCCGGTAGCGCTGCCAGGAAAGCCGACAGAACCATGGCCCATCCCGGGAACTGGCCATGCACGGGGTAGCCTCGCCTGACTGCGACCCAGTAGGCCGCGGCTAAATTGCACACCGTCAGAATAATTGCCGGTATCAGCCCCGCCAGTATCAAACCCAAGACGCTCACGGAAGCAATGCCCGCGGTGGCCAGGGTGAAAATGATCATGTTGTGCGAAGTGGGCATGATCGCCCCGACGAGAGATGCGTGTGTGGTCACATTGACCGCGTAATCCGTGTCGTACCCCTCTTTTTTCATCAGGGGAATCATCACCGAGCCGATCGCAGATACATCGGCCATGGGCGAGCCTGCCACGCCGCCAAAAATCGTGCAGCCCAGGACATTACTCATGCCCAGACCTCCGCGCACATGACCCACCAAGCTATTTGCAAACCGGATGATGCGGTCCGCAATTCCGCCGTAAAGCATCAGCTCGCCAGCAAATATGAAAAACGGGATGGCCAAGAAAGAAAATGTCTGCATACCGCCGACCATCTTCTGAAAAACGATGGCCATCGGTAGGCCCGCCACCAAAATAGTGGCGACCGAGGACAAACCTATTGCGAAAGCAACGGGCACGCCGAGCAGCAACAGAACGGTAAAGCTTACCGCGAGTATGGTCAGTTCCATGCGGGCTCCACCACCTGTCCTCGAGCCAGGGCGACGATATGTTCAATAGAAAACAGCAGGACCAGCGCACCGGCAATGATGATCGGAACGTAGTCGATTCCGTCAGGCACGGGCAACATCGGCTTCTTCTCATCCCATTTTGCCAACGCCCACTTCCAGCCACCATGCACCATCAAGGCGCCGAAAAGACCAACCAGAAAATGGATCAGAAATCCGATTCGGCGCTGCCAGACCTCGGGTAAAAGGACCACGAGCGACTCCAAACCGATATGGCCAGCATCACGTACACCCACGGCCAAGCCAAAGGCGGTGACAAACAGCACGAGAAGCAGTGCGAGGTTTTCGGCCCATGTGGGTGTGTCATTCAATACATAGCGGCCGAAAACCTGCCATTGAACGCACAGAATCAACAGGAGCAACAGAACAACCGCGGTCATCAGGCTGAGCTTGGCAACTGCGGAGCAGAATTTAGTAAGCATCTACGGCACTTCCTGAAAATCCGGCGCGCCGCCTCGTGCGCTGACGCAAGCGCGCCGGATTGACCCCCTCGAGAGCCTCTATCGATTTACTTGGTGTCCTGAATGGCCTTGACCAGGCGCTTCATGTCCGGGGTGGTCATGAACCGCTCGTAGACCGGAGCCATAACCGACTGAAAGGATTTCTTGTCGACCTCTACGATCTGAACACCGGCAGCCTTGATGCGAGCCAGCGACTTGCCTTCCTGATCATCCCAGGCCGCACGCTGTACACGAACGGAGTCTTTGGCCGCCGCGCGGATCATGTCCTGATCGGCTTTGGGGAGTTTGTCCCAGACCACCTTGGAGAACACCAAGATTTCTGGAGCCATCGAGTGTTCGGTCTTGGAGTAGACGTTGGCTGCCTCAAAGTGCTTGGCGGTGTCGTAAGAGGGAAAGTTATTCTCAGCCGCATCAATCAGGCCGGTCTTCAGTCCCGTATAGACCTCGCCGTAAGGCATCGGAGTGGCATTGGCCCCCATCGCACTGACCAGGCCGACCCACAAATCAGATTGCTGAACTCGGATCTTCATGCCTTTGGCATCGGCAACGGTTCGCACCGGCTTCTTGGCGTAGATGGACCGTGCGCCGGAGTCATAAAAGGCCAGTCCGATGTAGCCTGCCGACTCACAGGACTTGAGGATCTCTTCACCGATGGGGCCGTCGAGCACTTTGCGCATATGTTCGACCGAGCGGAACAAGAAGGGCATGGTGGGCACCATGGTCATGGGGCAGACACTGTTCATGGGCGCCACGTTAACGCGGACCATGTCCAGAGCCCCGATCTTGACCTGGTCAATGGTCTCCTTTTCAGATCCAAGCGCACCCTTGTTGAAGACTTTGATCTTGTGCTTGCCGCCGCTGGCCTTCTCCAGGACGGAGCTCATGTGCTTGACCGCAAGGACGGTGGGATAGTCATCGGCGTTATGCACATCGGCCGACCGGAATTCGGCGGCCGAAGCCACCATGGAAATGCAAGCGGCCGATAGGGCCAGCAGGGTTTTCTTAAATTTCATAAAGCCTCCTAGACGGGTTGAAGAAACAGATTCGCGCTCATCACCTTCAGGGGTGCGGCACGGCGGCGGGAAATCTTGAAAAACGGGGCTCGGGCAGGCCTGCAACCCCGGCTTGTATGGCAATCACAGCACCGCTCAGGGTATCGCCATCGGCGGCGGGGCCCGAAGGGACGATCGACGTTACGAACAACGTTTGCAAGTCATCGCCGCCGAAACAACACATGGCCGGCTTCGGAAAAGGAACCGCAACAGATTGGAGCAACTCACCGGCCGGCGAGAATCGGTGCACGAGTGCGGCATCATTGCCGCAGATCCAATAGCATCCTTGGCTGTCCACCGCTGCGCCATCGGGGCGCCCGGGCAGATCACGCATATCCACAAATGAGCGTCGATTTGAGAGGCTGGCATGGGCCCTGTCGAAGTCGAAGGCCCAAATCTGCTGTGACAGAGGGTGGGAGTCGGACAAATAGAAAGTGCTGCCGCTCGGGCTGAAAGCGGAACCGTTCGGGGTGTACAAGCCCTGGACGTAGGGACCGGTCAGGCCCCTGTCATCGAGGCAGTAAATTCCCCCGAGCGCCAGGGCACGGCTCATATCCATCACCATCGACCCCACCCAAAGCCGACCCGCGGCATCGCATCGGCCATCGTTGAAGCGCATCGCCGGATCCGGATGCGTCGCCCGAGCGAGTTGTTCGAGGACAACCGAGCCCCCTGCCTCCAGCCGAGCCGATACGATGCAACTCTCCAAGGCCGCAATCACCCTTCCGTCATCCGCCAGAGCGATACAACCGACTCGCTCTGGGAACACCCAAGATGAAAGATCTCCCGAGTCGGATAGCCAGCGTCGCACGCAACGGGACTCGATGTCGACCCACCAGAGCGCGCGCTGTCGCGCATCCCAAACTGGGGACTCACCCACACGGTCCGGGCCGCGGGCAATGGTTTGAAATGAAGACATCGCCAAAAAACGCTCGAGGGATTGCAGAGATTGGAAAATTTAGGTATCTTGTCAGTTGTCTGATCTCTTTGCCGCAATTATTCCCGGAACATCCAACCACCAATCGGGGGTTTTCCCTAGTGAACTCTGCAACTTCTCCACGGCACAAACCGCGTACCTTGGCTCTTGATTTGGTCAACAAACTGACCCAAGAGATTCAGCTGAGTCGGTTGCCGGCAGGCCATCGGCTGCCGACGGAAGCGGCCATCATGGACAGCTACGGGGTCAGTCGAACCGTGGTCCGAGAGGCCCTGTCCCACCTTCAGGCCGCCGGCCTGGTTGAAACACGCCACGGCATTGGCACTTTCGTGAGAGCCCCCAGCGAGGCACCGGCCTTCCGGGTCAGCGCCGACCAACTGGGCACTCTGCGCGAAGTGATTGCCCTGCTGGAATTTCGCATCAGCGTCGAAACCGAGGCCGCCGCTCTGGCGGCGCAGCGCCGCCAGGAAGACAATCTGATGGAAATGCGGCGAGCTCTGGACAGCTTTAATCAAGCTTTAGATGAGGGTAAAGACGCAGTGGGCGCTGACTTTGAATTTCATCGCGAGGTGGCCAGGGCCAGTCAGAACCCCCATTTCGTCGATCTGATCGGTTCCCTGGGGCTCGGCGTCATCCCGCGTCGGCGGCTGCAAAGCCCCGAACTGGTGTCGCCCGACCGGCAAGCCTACCTGCGGCGGGTGAATTTGGAGCACGAGAGTATCTTCAATGCCATCGCCGCCCAAGACGCCGAAGCCGCGCGGGCCGCCATGCGCACCCATCTGTCCAACAGCCGCGACCGACTGCGTCGCGGAGATCAGGCCAGCGCTTGAGCCCATGAGCGGCCCGCGCCAGCCCACGGCCCGAGCGGATATCCGCCCTGGGCAAAAGGGTTCGCACTTCCGGGTTTGCCCTGATGGCCAATCTTGAATAAAGTTGTACGATGTCTGATCTTTAAATCATGCAAATTCCTAACGCTACAACACCCGTCGTCACGGACCTGCAGGTCATTCCGGTGGCCGGCCATGACAGCATGCTGCTCAACCTGAGCGGCGCGCACGGTCCTTTTTTCACCCGAAACCTGTTGATCCTGACCGACTCCTCAGGCCATACAGGCATCGGCGAGGTACCTGGCGGCGAAAGAATCCGTCAGACCCTGGAAGAGGCTCGAACCCTAATCGTGGGCCAATCCATAGGCCACTACAACCGCGTGCTCCACGCCATGCGTCAGCGCTTTGCCGATCGCGACAGTGGGGGGCGCGGTCAGCAGACCTTTGACTTGCGCGTAGCCGTTCACGCCCTGACGGCCGCTGAAAGCGCCCTGCTGGACCTGCTCGGCCAGCACCTGGGTGTACCGGTGTGCACACTGCTCGGCGAAGGCCAGCAGCGCGATAAGGTGCAGATGCTGGGCTACCTGTTCTACATTGCCGACCGTCGCAAGACAGATCTGGCCTACCGCAGTGAACCGCAGGCCGACAACGCCTGGTTTGCCTTGCGCCACGAAGAGGCATTGACGGCCGAAGCGGTGGTTCGCCTGGCCGAAGCGGCGCAGGCGCGTTATGGCTTTGAAGACTTCAAGCTCAAGGGCGGCGTTCTGCGCGGCGAGGAAGAGGTTGAGGCCATCGTGGCCTTGCACGAACGCTTTCCCAAGGCCCGTATCACCCTTGACCCCAACGGCGGATGGTGGTTGCGAGATGCGATACGCCTGTTGGGCCAGTTGCACGGCATCCTGGCTTATGCAGAAGATCCCTGCGGTGCGGAAGGCGTTTTTTCGGGCCGAGAGGTGATGGCCGAATTTCGCCACGCCACCGGCCTGCCCACCGCAACCAACATGGTGGCCACCGACTGGCGCGAAATGGCGCACAGCATCGCGCTGCAATCGGTGGACATTCCGCTGGCCGACCCGCACTTCTGGACCCTGCAAGGCTCGGTCCGTGTGGCCCAGCTGTGCCAAATGCACGGCCTGACCTGGGGCTCGCACTCCAACAATCACTTCGATGTGTCGCTGGCCATGTTCACGCACTGCGCAGCTGCAGCACCGGGCAAGGTCACGGCTATCGACACCCACTGGATCTGGCAGGACGGCCAGTACCTGACCCGGGAACCGCTGCAAATCCAGGGCGGCTGGGTTCAGGTGCCCACCCGGCCCGGCCTGGGGGTCGAACTCGACATGGAGGCGGTGATGAAAGCCCACGCCCTATACCAGCAGCATGGACTGGGCTCGCGTGACGACGCCGTGGCCATGCAGTACCTCATGCCGGGCTGGACCTTCAACCCCAAGAGGCCTTGCATGGTCAGGGCCTGAACGCTGTCGGAGAGACTTGGATGAAACTTGGATTTATCGGACTGGGCATCATGGGCGCCCCCATGGCGGGCCACCTGCTGGCGGCCGGCCACACTTTGTTCGCTCAATCGCGCAGTGGCGTGCCGCAGGCCCTGCGCGAGGCCGGGGCGCAACCCTGCAAAACGGCCACCGAGGTGGCGCAGCAGGCAGACACCATCTTCACCATGGTCCCGGACACGCCGCATGTGCAGGACGTGCTGTTTGGCGATCACGGTCTCGCCCAGGGCCTGAGCCCAGGCAAGACGGTGGTGGACATGAGTTCGATCTCGCCCATAGCGACCAAGCAGTTTGCTCAGCGCATCGCCGACCTGGGCTGCGACTACCTTGATGCTCCGGTCTCCGGAGGCGAGGTCGGCGCCAAGGCCGCCAGCCTGACCATCATGGTTGGCGGTGCCGAGCCCGCGTTTGACCGCATCAAGCCCTTGTTCGAGCTGATGGGCAAAAACATCACCCGAGTTGGCGGGGTCGGCGATGGACAGACCTGCAAGGTGGCCAACCAGATCATCGTTGCCCTCAACATCGAAGCGGTGGGTGAGGCCTTGTTGTTCGCTGCCAAGGCGGGCGCTGATCCAGCCAAGGTGCGACAGGCTCTGATGGGCGGCTTTGCCGCCAGCCGCATTTTGGAAGTGCATGGCGAGCGCATGATCAAGCGTACCTTCAATCCCGGCTTTCGCATCGAGCTGCACCAGAAGGACCTCAAGCTTGCGCTCGAAGGCGCCAGTGCGCTGGGGGTGTCCCTGCCCCATACCGCCAGCGCCTTGCAGATGATGAACAGCTGCGCGGCGCACGGCGGCGCGCAGCTCGACCATTCGAGCCTGGTGCGTGCGCTGGAGATTGCGGGCAATTTTCAGGTTGCGCAGGCTTGATGTGAGAAACCCAAGGCCGTACCGGAGCAAGGCACCCTGGCAGTGCGGTCAGCCCCATCGCCGCGAGGGTGCGGCTCCCACAGGCCATGGCGACGCTCGTCGGGGCACAGTCGCATCCCGCAGCGCTTGCACGAGTCTTGCAGCGCCCCCTCGGCGCGAAACAGCGCGGGGTGAGAAAGTGGTGTACAGATGACGCCCCGCGAACTCTTGCGAGCGATGTTCGATGCAGCCATCGCCTCGGCGCAGCCGGCGGTGGCTGTGCCGCCGCACCTGCCCGACCCTGCATCCGTCAAGGGGCGGCTCATCGTGATCGGGGCCGGCAAGGCCTCGGCAGCCATGGCGCGAGCCGTGGAGGACCATTGGACCGGTGACCGGCTCAGCGGACTAGTGGTGACGCGCTACGGCTACAGCGTACCCTGCCAGCGCATCGAGATCATCGAAGCGGCACATCCGGTCCCAGACCCAGCCGGGCTGCAAGCGGCCGAAAGAATCGCCAGACGGGTGCAGGACCTGAGCGAGGACGATCTGGTGCTGTGCCTGATCTCCGGAGGCGGCTCGGCCCTGCTGCCCGCGCCGGCCGCCGGCCTGAGTCTGGCCGACAAGCAAGAGATCAACACCCGTTTGCTCAAAAGCGGGGCCTCTATCGGAGAAATGAATTGCGTGCGGCGCCACCTCTCCACGCTCAAGGGCGGTCGTCTGGCGGCCCTGTGCCAGCCGGCGCGGGTGCTCACGCTGCTGATTTCCGACGTACCCGGCGACCACCTTCCCGACATCGCCTCTGGCCCCACCGTGGCTGACCCCACCACCTGCGCCGATGCCCTGGCCATTCTCGAGCGCTACCGCATCGAAGTCCCCGAGACTGCGAGGGCGCTGTTGCAAAGCGGCGCCGGGGAGACCCTCAAGCCTGGCGACGCGAGGCTGGCGCGCTGCCAAACGCGGCTGATCAGTTCGCCGCAGATCGGCCTGCTGGCTGCCGCCAGACTGGCCGAGCAAGCCGGCTACTCGGCCTGCATTCTCGGCGACAGCCTTGAGGGCGAAGCCCGCGAGGTCGGACGAGTCATGGCGGGCATCGCGCAGCAGGTGCTCAGCCATGGCCAGCCCCTGAGTGCGCCCTGCGTGCTGCTGTCGGGCGGCGAGACCACCGTCACCGTTCGAGGCCCGGGACGCGGCGGCCGCAATGTCGAATTCCTGCTGGCCCTGACGCTCGCGCTCAAAGGGCAGCGCCGCATCTGGGCCCTGGCTGGCGATACCGACGGTGTCGATGGCCTGGAAGAAATTGCCGGCGCCATCGCAACGCCCGACAGTCTGCAGCGCGCCCGCGAGCTCGGTCTCAAGGCGGCGGCCTGCCTGGACCAAAACGACGGTCATGGTTTCTTCGGCGCACTGGGCGATGCAGTGGTCACCGGGCCGACCCTGACCAATATCAACGACTTTCGGGCCATCCTGATTGAAGGCGCCTGAACCACCGAGGAGACAGCATGGACCTGCCGATCAATCATTTCAAACGTGCCCTGCGCGAGGGCCGGCCGCAAATCGGCCTGTGGTCGCACCTCTGCAGCCCGATCAGCACCGAGATCCTCGGGCACTGCGGCCTCGACTGGATCGTGCTGGACATGGAGCATTCGCCCAACGAACTGCCCCATGTGCTGAGCCAGTTGCAGGCCCTCAAGGACAGCCCCACCATGCCCGTCGTTCGGCCGCCCTGGAACGATATGGTCACCTTCAAGCGCCTGCTTGATATCGGTGCACAAACCCTGGTCGTACCCTACATCCAGAACGCCCAGGAGGCGCGTCATGCGGTGGCCTACACCCGCTACCCGCCGCATGGGGTACGCGGCTATGCTGGCGCGCCACGCGCCAGTGGCTACGGCCGTATCAAGGACTATGCCAAACGCTGCGCCGAGGAGATTTGTCTGCTGCTGCAAATCGAAACCCTGGAAGGCCTCAAGCATCTGGAAGAAATCGCGAGCGTCGAGGGTGTCGATGGTGTCTTCATCGGGCCAGGCGATCTATCGGCCGACATGGGGCATCTGGGCAACCCAAAGCATCCTGAAGTGGTAGCTGCGGTAGACGACGCCTTCCGCCGTATTCGCGCATGCGGCAAGGCGCCAGGTATCCTGATCGGCGACGAAGCCCTGGCCAGGCATTTCATCGAGATCGGTGGCCTATTCGTCGCCGTCGGGGCCGACCAGAACCTGCTGCGCGACAGTGCCACGGCGCTGGCCGCGCGATTTAAGACTGCGTGAATTTGGGGCATCCCATGCTTGAGACTCCCGCCTCTCCCCTGCGTTTTTCCCGCCTCCTGCTCACCGGTGCGGCCGGCGGCCTGGGCCGCCAATTGCGGCCCCGCCTCAAGCGCTACTGCGACACCCTGCGCTTGAGTGATGTCGCGCCAATGGCGCCGGCCGCCGCAGGTGAAGAGGTGGTCGACTGCGCGCTGCAAGACGCCGATGCCGTGATGGCCCTGGTCGAGGGCGTGCAGGCCATCGTTCACATGGGTGGCGTGTCGACCGAACAACCCTGGGCGCCCATTCTGGCAGCCAACATCATGGGCGTCGTCAACCTCTACGAGGCAGCGCGAAAGCGGGGCGTCAAACGCGTGGTCTTTGCCAGCTCCAACCATGTGATGGGCTTTTACCGGCAAGATCAGGTGGTCGATGCCCTCTCGCCGCCGCGGCCGGACGGCTTTTATGGCCTGTCGAAAGCCTTTGGAGAGGATGTGGCCCAGATGTACTGGGATCGCTGGGGGCTGGAAACCGTGAGCGTGCGCATCGGCTCGTCTTTCCCAGAGCCCAAAGATCGCCGGATGCTCTCGACCTGGCTGAGCTACGATGACCTCGAGCGACTGGTGGTGGCCGCGTTGACTGCGCCCGTGGTGGGCCACACCATTATTTACGGCACCTCCGACAACAGCAGCAGCTGGTACGACAACCGGCTGGCGCGCCACATCGGCTATCGGCCGGTCGACTCCGCCGACCCCTACCGCACCACCGTCGAGGCCCGACAGCCCAGCCTGGACCTGCAAGACCCGGCCGTGCTCCATCAGGGCGGGGCCTTTGTCAAGGCTGCGCCAGAAGGTTGATCTGGCGAAAAGCCCCGGACGAGATCCTAACGGGTACGCTACCACCGCCGAAAAGACAAGCCCGGGGCACCTGACCTTCAGGGCCGGGGTTCCCACGGTGGCCGCAAAGCTTTTTGTGATACAGAATGTTTCCGCCATCAGGAAAGGTCTGCTCATGCTGCAAAGAATAGAAGCCGCGCTGCCCATCCGGTATTGGACCCTGGCCGCATGTGCCACGGTGATGACAGGCGCGCTGCTGAGCCTGCTGCTGTATCAAGAGGGCGGATGGATTTTCCTGATCGCCGGACTGCTCACCCTGCGCGGTATTCTCGATCTGAGGCAAACCCACCACGCCATCACGCGCAACTATCCGGTCATCGGCCATTTGCGCTTTCTGCTGGAATTCATACGCCCGGAAATAAGGCAGTACTTCATTGAGAGTGATCGCGAAGCGGCGCCGTTCTCACGGGCCCAGCGCTCGCTGGTCTACCAACGGGCCAAGGGAGCACCGGATAACCGGCCGTTTGGCACGCAGCTCGATGTCGGCCAGAACGGCTACGAGTGGATCAACCACTCCCTGCAGCCCTCCCGCCTGAGCGAGTCCAATTTCCGCGTTTGGATCGGCGGCGAGCCCGGCCGGCCTTCTCCTTCGCGATCGCCTTGCACCCAGCCTTACCACGCCAGCGTATTCAATATTTCGGCGATGAGCTTTGGTTCGCTGTCCGCCCATGCCATTTTGGCCCTCAACCAAGGGGCAAAAATGGGAGGCTTTGCCCATGACACCGGCGAAGGCTCGATCTCGCGTCATCACCGAGAGCATGGCGGCGACCTGATCTGGGAGATCGGGTCGGGCTACTTCGGCTGCCGCAACCCTGATGGCAGTTTCAGTCCTGAACGCTTCGAAGAAAACGCACGCGACCCGCAGGTCAAGATGATCGAAATCAAGATGAGCCAGGGCGCCAAGCCTGGTCATGGCGGTGTGCTGCCGGGCGCCAAGGTCACGCCAGAAATCGCCGAAGCGCGTGGCGTGCCGGTGGGCGTGACCTGCGTCTCACCCGCGAGCCACAGCGCGTTTTCAACGCCGCTGGAAATGATGCATTTCATCGCCCGCCTGCGTGAGCTCTCGGGTGGCAAGCCCACCGGCTTCAAGCTGTGCATCGGCCACGCCTGGGAATGGTTTGCCATGGTCAAAGCCATGCTCGAGACCGGGATCACGCCCGACTTCATTGTGGTCGATGGAGCCGAAGGCGGCACCGGCGCGGCACCGGTCGAGTTCACCGACCATGTGGGCACACCGGTACAGGAGGGTCTGCTGTTGGTGCACAACACGCTGGTGGGCGTGGGCCTGCGCGATCGTATTCGTATTGGCGCAGCCGGCAAGGTGACCAGCGCCTTCGATATCGCCCGCCTGATGGCCCTGGGCGCCGACTGGTGCAATGCGGCGCGTGGCTTCATGATGGCACTGGGCTGTATCCAGGCGCAGACCTGCCACACGGGGGAATGTCCTACCGGCGTGACCACGCAAGATCCGGTGCGGCAGCGCGCGTTGGTACCACAAAACAAGGCGCAGCGGGTCAAGAACTTTCACCACAGCACGCTTCATGCGCTGCAAGAATTGGTGCAAGCGGCGGGCCTGAATCATCCCGGCGAGATCACCGCCGAACACATCATGCGACGCGTCAGCGATACCGAGGTACAAGCCCTAGCGCGGCTAATTCCGCGGCTGGAGCCAGACACCTTGCTGAGCAGCAGCGCCCGACTTGAGGGGGTATGGCGCGACTACTGGAGCCGCTCGAGCGCGCACAGCTTTGGCTTGCAGCCAGCCTCGGAAAGCCGACCCCGCGGTCGTAAGCTGCAAGCCAACGAAGCACAGGCACCCTTGCTCTGAACCTCGAAGCAACAGCGCGGTGGCCGCAGTCATTGCGGACAGGCCGCTGCCACGTCCTCAAGCACCAAGACCCCCAGGCGGTCCAGACGCTTGCGCAAGGCTAAGACGGCCTTGTCTTTGCTGAGCAGCCGGGCGCTGTAGGCCACCGCAAGGTCAACGAATTTTTGGTCGTCGGGGTCTTTGCAGGTGCAGGGGGCTTTGGGCGCAGTCGGGCACAGGGTGACGTGTGTATCGAACGCGGTCATCACCTGCGCGGACGAAAGGCCATAGAAGGTCAAGCGCGGTTGAATCTGGGGGTAATCCAGTACGCGAAGGATTTCTTCGCGCATGGCCGGGGTGGCCAGCCACTGAAGAAGACCGCCCTCAAGGGCACTGCGTAACTCGGCGCTGCGGGGATCGGCAAAGACCAGCAGATCGAGCACGATATTGGTATCCAACACCACCGGAGCCGGTGACAGGGTGGCGGCCTCCTTCACTGCGACCCAGGCCCACGCTCTTGGCCCGCAGGGGGTTTGCGCAGCGAGCCGGCCACCAGGTCAAAGCGAAAGAGTCGACATTCGATGGGACCGTTCCACATCGGTATCCGGCGCGACTCCTTCAGGCGCATCTTCCCGGGCAGCTTGAGGTCGGGCGTGAGCAGATAGGCAGTCCAGCCGGCGTAATGCTTCTTCCAGTGGGCCGCCAGCCGCTCGAAAAAATCGTCGACCTGCTGGCCGGTTTCCGACTGCGCCCGCTCGCGCCCACCCGGCGTGCCGCGCGCTGCGCCCAAAGGATGGCCAAACTCATCGACCGCCTGATCATGGGACGCCGCAGCTACGCCCCGCTGCGGCGCACGCCGCCCACCACCCGGAGCGGCCACGCCAGCGACATCTATGCGCTCACCATAGGGCGGGTTGAGCAGCATCACGCCACCGGGTGCCGGTGGCATGCGCTGCAGGGCATCACCGCCGCGCAACTGCACCGCATGCGCCACGCCGGCACGCTCAGCATTGCGCTGGGCAAAGTCGACCATACGAAAAGACACATCACTGCCGAAAACAGGCGCGGTCGGTTGAGTGATTTGATTTTGCGCACTGGCCTTGAGCTCCTGCCAAACCGCCGGCTGAAACGGCCGCAGCTTTTCAAAACCAAATCGCCGATGCAAGCCCGGTGCCATATGACAGGCGATCTGCGCCGCTTCAATCACGAGAGTGCCCGATCCGCAGCAGGGGTCATAGAGGGGCACGCCGTCCGCGCACTGCAGGTCCCAGCCGCTGGCGGCAATCATGGCGGCGGCCAGGGTTTCCTTCAGCGGTGCATCGCCTTTGTCTTCACGCCAGCCACGCTTGAACAGGGGTTCGCCCGAAGTGTCAATATGCAGGGTGACGGTGTCGGTGGTCAGGTGGGCATGAATGCGCACGTCCGGCCAGCGGGTTTCCACACTCGGTCGTTGGTCCTTGAATTTGGCGCGAAAGCGATCGGCCACCGCATCCTTGATGCGCAGAGTGGCAAAGTTCAAGCTCTGCAGCGGGCTGTGCTGGGCAGTCAACTCAACCTTGAACGTCTGGCGCGGATCAAACCAGAGTTCCCATGCAACATGGGCGGCCGCGTTGTAAAGGTCGTCTTCGTGGCGGTATCCATGCTGCGCCAGTTGCACCAGCACGCGCTGGGCCAGGCGACTGTGCAGATTGAGCTGCAGGGCGTCTCGCCATGCGCCTTGCAGCGACACGCCGGCCCGCCAAGCCTTGGGCGCGATGCCCGTGATGCGCTCGACCTCGGCAGCCAGCAGGTCCTGCACCCCGGCGGCGCAAGGCAAAAACAGCGACAGGGTATTCACAAGGCCTTTCGGAGGTTGGCCGGCGCAATGCGCAGAGCCTCGCGGTACTTGGCCACCGTGCGGCGCGCGCATTCGATGCCCTGCTCGCGCAGCATGTCGGAGATCTGGTTGTCACTCAGCGGTTTGTTGGGGCTCTCTGCTGCCACAAACTGCTTGATGAGCGCACGCACCGCGGTGCTTGAGGCATTGCCGCCGGCTTCGGTGCCCAGACCCGAACCGAAGAAATACTTGAGCTCGAAGGTGCCAAAGGGGGTACTCATATATTTGGCAGTGGTCACCCGCGAGATGGTCGATTCGTGCAGGCCCAACTCATCGGCAATCTCGCGCAGAACCAGCGGCCGCATGGCCAGCTCGCCGTGGATAAAGAAGTTCTTCTGGCGCTCGACGATGGCGGTAGAAACCCGCAGGATGGTGTCAAAGCGCTGCTGAATATTCTTGATGAACCAGCGTGCTTCCTGCAGTCGCTGCTGCAAAGCGGCGGCCTGCTGACCCTTGTGCTGCTTGAGCGCATTGGCGTAGATTTCGTGCACCCGCAGGCGGGGCATGACATCGCCATTGAGCACCACCTTGAAGCCCCGGCCCGACTTTTGCACCAGCACATCAGGCACGACCAGATTGCGTTCAACGTTGACAAAACGACGCCCGGGCTTGGGATCGAGCCGCCCAATCAGCGCTATGGCACTCTTGATGACTGCCTCTTCAAAGCCGGTAGCGGCGATCAGCCGCTTGACATCGCGCTTGGCCAGCAACTCCATCGGTTGCTTGCAGATGGCCAGGGCCGCGCGGGTCTCTTCGGTGTTGCGCTCATCGAGCAACTGCAAACTCAGACACTCGGCCAGATCCCTGGCGCCGACGCCGGCCGGCTCCATGTTGTGCAACAAGCCCAGCGCCACCGCAAAGCGCTGCTCCAGCTCTTCCAGCTCCTGCAGATCATCACCGGCCAGGGCTGCGGCCAACTCCTGCAGCGTGCCATCGAGATAGCCATCATCGTCGAGCGATTCAATCAGGAAGTGCAGCGCGGCACGGTCCTCATCCGACAGCCGCAAGGACAGGGACTGCCGGTGCAAGTGCTGCTGCAGGGTTTCGTGGCTGCGCGCCAGATCGATCGCGTCGGTCTCGTCATCATCGGTATTGTTGTTTTTCCGTGCCGGCGCGTCACTGCCCCATTCACTGTCGTCGGGAGCGGTCTCGACCGAGCCGTCACCGTCCCAACTCTCCTCCAAGGAAGGCAGGGCATCCGGCTCGGAGCTGGTCGACTCAGCCCCGCTGGTCTCAGACGAGGCTGAAGGTAGGTCGGGCACGGTGCCGACCGACTCTTGCGCGGCCTCGAAGTCGCGCGCATCCTGCGTCACTGGGGCATCGGCCTGCGGCAGTCCGAAGTCCTCGCGAGCGGTGGCTTCCTCGGCGGCTTCCAAAAAGGGGTTTTCATCGAGCATCTGCTCGACCTCCTGGCTCAGCTCCAGGGTCGAGAGCTGCAGCAGACGGATGGACTGCTGCAGCTGGGGCGTCAGCGCCAGATGCTGGGAGACGCGAAGCGACAGGCCCTGCTTCATGGGCTACATGCGGAAATGCTCGCCCAGGTAAACCCGGCGAACATCTGCGTTCTCGACAATGTCTGCTGGCGTACCCTGCGCCAGGACATGGCCCTGGCTGATGATGAAGGCGTGGTCACAAATGCCCAACGTTTCGCGCACATTGTGGTCGGTGATCAGCACGCCGATGCCACGCGACTTGAGGAAGCCCACAATACGCTGGATCTCAATGACGGCAATCGGATCGATGCCGGCAAACGGCTCATCGAGCAGAATGAAACGCGGCTGGCTGGCCAGCGCGCGGGCAATCTCCACCCGACGGCGCTCACCCCCAGACAGAGAAGGCGCGGCCGACTTGCGAATATGGTCCACCCGCAAATCGTGCAACAAGGTATCCGTTCGCCGCTCGATTTCTTGATCGCTCAGGGGTTGTCCCTGCGGATCGGTCTGCAGTTCCAGAACGGCGCGGATGTTCTCCTCGACGTTCAGCTTGCGGAAAATGGAGGCTTCCTGGGGCAGATAGCTCAGGCCCATGCGGGCTCGCCGATGAATCGGCATTCGCTCCACAGATTGGCCATCAATGCTGATACGACCGGCATCGGCCCGCACCAAACCCACGATCATGTAAAAAGAAGTCGTCTTACCTGCGCCATTGGGCCCCAAGAGACCAACGACTTCCCCGCTTTGCACGGCCAGAGACACATCTTCCACCACACGTCGGCTGCCGTAGGACTTGCGCAGACCCACAGCCTCCAGACGACTGACCTGCGGCACCGCAGCCTGAAGGGACGATGCGCCTGGATCCGGGGACCGCATGGAGTCTTACTTCTGCGGCGACAGCGCAGGGCTCGACCGCAAGGCGGGCGCAGGCGCCGACGGCGGGGCGGCCGCAGCAGCCGCAGAGTTTCCGCGTGGCGAGAGCGTTGCCCTGACGCGGCTGTTGCCAGGAGGGCCCCCTACGGTACGGGGCTCCCCGTCAACGGTGAAGACCTCGCGGGTGTTGTCGTAGCGAATGATCGCGCCGGCGGTCTCGTCGACCAGGGTGCTACCAACGTACCGACGCAGAACTGCCCTACGGGTCAAAATCAGAAGATCCGCCTTGCCGTCATAGTCGGCCACCTCGGCCTCAGCCTCGATATATTCGTCGACGCCATCGCGCTTGCTGCGCCAATAGATCAGCTTGCCGGGGGCGGCCACCGCATTGGCCTGCTGGAAACCATCGGGGGTCTGCGTCACCTCGACGCGCTCAGCACGCAGCAAGATGGTGCCCTTGGTCAGGATGACATTGCCGGTAAACAGGGTTTTCTGTTTGAGCTCGTCATGCCGCATCGCATCGGACTCGGCCTGCAAGGGCTTGAGCCTGTCGGCCTTCTCAGCCAGCGCAGGCTGGACCAGGCTGAGCAGGCTCAACAAGAGAAGGGGGAGACACCGGGGCATGTGTGCGGCACGAAACTTGCAATTAATCGCCAGATTGTAGCCCGGGGGATGAGCAGAGCCCAAATGGGGCGAGCCGATTTTCAGACCGCGAGGGATCTCTACCGGGTACGGCAGGCGCCTGAGCGCCCAACCTCCCGGCTTTTCAGCCCTTGCCTGCCTTGGCCGACTTGCCGCCCTTGGCGAGCTGCGCGATCAGGTAGTCCGTGACCTCCAAAGCGCGCTGCATCGTCCCCGCCAGTGATCCAGACGTGTAGTACCGACCCGCAATGCCCAGGGCTGGTACGCCGTCCACCTTGTACTGCTCCTGCAGCTGGGTGGCGCGCTTGACCTTGGTGATCACCGCAAAGGAGTTGTAGAGCTGAACAAACTTGGCGCGATCCAGGCCCTGCTTGGACGCCCAGCCCGCCAGCAGGTCCAGCGTGTCCAGCGTCTGTCTTTCGACATGGATGGCATGGAAAACTTTCTTGTGAAGGTCGCCCAGGCGTCCCATGGCCTCCAGAACATAGAACAGCCGCTGCTGAGGTTCAAAATTGGGACGGAACATCACCGGCACACGGCGAAAGTGCACATGCTTGGGCAGTTTGCTCAACCAGGCTTCCAGCTGGGGCTCAAAGGCATTGCAGTGGGGGCAGCTGTACCAGAAAAACTCCACCACATCGACCTTGCCCGGGCCACCTTCGGTCGGCGCGGGCCGATCCAGGCTGATGAACTCCCCCCCGTCAACCGGCACCTTGCCCTGGGCCAGCACTGAAACCGGTGCGGCCATCGCCACCGAAGCCACGCCCGCCAGACGGCCAGTGAAATCACGTCGCAACATTGCAATCACTCCTTGATCCTTAAGCGGGTACCCCCGTCTTAAGCACCATATTGAACAACAAAAGAGATACGCCCCAGGTGAAGACGGGACAAGCCCTTACCGCTGGACGCGAACAACGACGGCCGTCACGCCAGCGCCCTCCAGGCGCTCAAGGGCCTTGTCGGCCTCTTCACGACGATCGAACGGGCCCAATCGCACCCTGTAGACCATGCGTCCGGCCTGTTCGCGCTCACTGACCCGAGCTTGCAAGCCCATCAGCATCAAGCGGGCGCGCTGTTGTTCGGCCTCATCGGGCTGCCGATAAGCGCCCGCCTGCACAAAATACTGGAAAGGATCTGCTGCCTGCGGCGCAGCGGCCGGAACATCGGTGGGGGCGGGCCGACCGGCAGCCTCGCTGCGCGACTTGGCCAGATCGCCCAGCGGGTCACCGGTTCGGGCAGCAGGCGCCGCCGCAGGGGCTGGGGTCGCAGCGGGAGCTGGCACCGGCGCTGGCCCCGGGCTCGCCGGCGCAGAAACAGCAGGCTCTGCGGCCGGCTCGGCCTCCGGCTTAGGCGGCAAACGTCCCGGAAGGCTGGCATTGGGATTCCAATCCTTATTTTTCTGCGTCTCCGCCTCGGGCTCAACCGGGCGCGACTGGACCTTGGTGCTGAACGGAATCGGAACCTTGGTGACATAAACCGCCACGCCCAACGCCAAAGCCAGACCGAACAGAGCCCCGACGACAAAGCCGAGAAAGGTGCCGCCACGCTGGCGACTGGAGGGAACGGGCTGGGTCTTCATCAAGGCGGCTCTTCACATCTTGCTGGGCGCGCTCACGCCCAGCACCGAAAGGCCATTGTGCAGCACTTGGCGGGTGGCAGCCACCAAGGCAAGCCGTGCAAGCTTCAGATTCTGATCGTCCACCAAAATGCGCTCGGCATCGTAGTAACTGTGGTAGGCCGCAGACAGTTCGCGCAAATAAAACGTGACATCGTGCGGCGCAAAACCTTGAGCAGCGTAGATGAGCATGTCGGGGTACTGGGCCAGCTTGAGCATGAGCGCCTGCGCCGCGGGACTGTCCAGGCCCGACAAATCCGCCGCCAGCAGGTCGGCCGGATTGCCGCCCCAGGCAGCCAGCACCGAGCAGATGCGCGCGTGCGCGTATTGCACGTAGTAGACCGGGTTCTCGTTGTTCTTGGCCAGGGCCAGATCTATGTCAAACACGTATTCGGTATCCGGCTTGCGGCTGAGCAGAAAAAACCGAACCGCATCTTTGCTGGTCCATTCGATCAGGTCACGCAAGGTGACATAGCTGCCGGCGCGCTTGGAGATCTTGACCTCCTGCCCGCCTCGAACCACACGCACCATGGTGTGCAGCACGTAGTCGGGATAACCAGAAGCCACCCCCAGATTGGCCGCCTGTAAGCCCGCGCGCACGCGCGCGATGGTGCCATGGTGATCCATGCCCTGGATGTTCACTGCCCGGGTGAAACCCCGCTCCCACTTGGCCAGGTGGTAGGCCACATCGGGCACAAAGTAGGTGTAGCTGCCATCGGACTTACGCATCACCCGGTCCTTGTCATCGCCGTAGTCGGTCGAGCGCAGCCAAAGAGCGCCTTCACTCTCGTAGGTCTTGCCCGCATCCTTCAAGCGCTGCACCGTTTGCTCCACGCGCCCGGAGCTGTATAGGCTCGACTCCAGATAGAAGTGATCAAACCGTACCTCAAAGGCTTTGAGATCCAAATCTTGCTCATGGCGCAGATAGGCCACAGCAAATTCCCGGATGGCCTCCAGGTTGTCGGGGTCGCCGGCGCCGGTCACATGTCGGTCGTCGGCGCTGACCGTCTGGCGGGCCAGATAGTCGGCCGCTATGTCGGCGATGTACTCGCCGTTGTAGGCGGACTCAGGCCACTGCGGGTCCCCCGGCTTGAGGCCGCGCGCACGGGCCTGGGTGCTCAGAGCCAGATTCTGGATCTGCACACCCGCATCGTTGTAATAGAACTCACGCGAGACCTCCCAGCCCTGGGTCTGCAAGAGGTGGCAGATCGCATCGCCAAGCGCCGCCTGCCGACCATGCCCCACATGCAACGGCCCCGTGGGGTTGGCCGAAACGAATTCAACCAATACCTTCTGCCCGAGCGCCGGCCTGCAGCCGTATGCGTCGGCCGCTGCAAGTACCTCGCGCACCACCTGCTGATGGGCCGCAGGCTTGAGCCTGAAATTGATGAAGCCCGGACCGGCAATTTCGATCGCATCAACCCATTGCCGGTAGGCCGGCTGCAACAGCAGCGACTCGCGCAGAGATTCGGCCAGTTGGCGCGGATTGAGTTTCAGGGGCTTGGCCAATTGCATGGCCGCATTGCTGGCCAAGTCACCATGCGCGGCCGACTTGGGAGTCTCGAAGGCCGCCCTCGCCCCCGATCCCACCAGACGGCTTTCCAATTCAGCCGAAAGGCCCGCTAGCAATTCTTCTTTGACAGCATTCATGCCGAAATTCTAAGTGGTGGCCTGCGCACCGTCTGTGCACAGCCCTTTGAACACCGCCTCCACGAGAGGGGGCGCGATGGGCTCAGAGCTGCCCGCGCCAGAATTCGGGGCGGGCGTAATGATGCTTGAGGAAATCAATCCACAAACGCAGACGCAGCGGCAGGTGCTTGCGCTGCGGAAACACTGCATAGATGCCGTTGGGCGGGGCGGCAAATTCCTGCAGCACCTCCACCAGGGTGCCGGCGGCGATCTCATCCTGCACTTCCCACGTGCTGCGCCAGGCAATGCCGTGGCCGGCCAGACACCAGTCATGCAGCACCTGACCGTCTGAGCAATCAATCGGTCCGCCCGGGCGAAGGTGCTGCACCTCCTGCCCGATGCGGAAGGCCCAGCCTCGGGTTTGCGAGGCATCGCTGGAGAGCATGAGGCAATCCAATCGCGCCAGATCGGCCGGATGCCGAGGGGTTCCATGCCGGGCCAAGAAAGCGGGCGTCGCCACGCACATGCGCCGGTTATCAGCCAACCGCACACTGACCAGCGAGGAGTCGGGCAGGTCACCCACCCGCACAGCGCAATCAAAGCCCTCGGCCGCCAGGTCCACCACCCGATCGCTGAGGTTCAGCGAGAGGGTGACCTCCGTATGCGCCTGCCGAAACAGTGCCACCAGCGGCGCCACATGCCGGCGACCGAAGCCCGCTGGCGCGGTGATGCGCAAATGACCACTGGCTTTGACACCCCCCGCAGAGACGCTGGCCTCGGCATTGGACCAATCGGCCAGCAAGCGCTGGCAATCCTCCAGAAAGGCACTGCCCTCGTGGGTCAGGCTGATACGCCGGGTGGTTCGAAGCAGGAGCTTGACACCGAGCCGGGCTTCCAGTGCGTCGAGCCGACGACCGATGATGGCCGGCGCCACGCCTTCGGCGCGCGCGGCGGCGGTCAGGCTCCCCCGGGTAGCCACCGCTACAAAGGATTCAATCTGTTTGAGCTTGTCCATGGGCGACAGCTTTCAGTCCTGCGAGGCTCAAGGGCTCACAGTTGCGGCTCCGTCTCTGCCGGCAGACGTGATCGGGGGCCCGGCAGACGGGTGCTGGCCACACCGCAGACGGCGATCAAAGCCATGCCTAACCAGGCCCAGGCGTTCGGCGCATGCGAAAAAACCAGCCAACCCGCCAGCGTGGCAAAGGCCAGCTGGAAATACAAAAAAGGAGACAAGGTGGCCGGGCTGGCCAGCCCGTAAGCCAGGATCATCATGTAATGCCCCACCGTACTAAACAAACTCAGCAACAGCACCAGCGCCCAGATCTCCCAACTCGGCGGCCACTGCCAGCCCCACGGAATAGCCAGACTGACCAGAAGCATGGAAACCAGCCCCGAATAAAAATGCAGGGTGCCCGCCTCGACATCAGGCGCCAAGTGGGCCGTCAGTAACTGATAAGCCACATTGAGGACGATCAGAATGATCGGAAGCACGGTCACCCAGACCAGGCTGTTGTAACCGGGCTGAACCACCATCAGGGCGCCAGCGAGCGCGCCGGCCAGAAGCAACCACAGCTGCCACGAGACATGCTCCTTGAGCGCCATCGCAGAAACCAGGGCCAGTGCCATCGGGGTGAGCATCATGATGGCTGCAAATTCAGCCACCGCCATCAGACTCAGACTGACAAAGGCCACCCCGCTGGAGATGGCCATCAATGCCCCTCGGAGGAAAACCAGCCCCGGCTTGTTGACTCGCCAGATCGCCCGCCCGCGTGAGGGCATCAGCATGCCCGCCGAGATGAGCGTCTGAAACACATAGCGCATCCACAGCGTGGTCACGATGGGGATGAAAGCGCTCACATATTTGACGGTGGTATCCAGCGCGGCAAAAAAGGCCATCGCCAGCACAAAAAAAACGATGCCGCGCTGCGAATCAGTCCAGTGCTTCACGGCCCAAGTCTAGCCCAGCCTCGGCGACGGGCCGTTCACAGGCGGGCCAGACGGCGCAACTCTTCGGCTGTAGTGGTGGGCAGACCGAAATACTCCAGGTAGGCTGGAATCTGCTCGAACAACATATCCGAGCCGATCTGCACGCGACAGCCGCGCTGCTGCGCCGCTGACAGAAAAGCGGTCATGTCGGTGCGCATCACCACTTCGCCGACAAAGGTGGACGGCGCAAGCCGCGATATATCCACAGGCAAGGGGTCGCCCTCGTTCATCCCCAATGGGGTGGCGTTGACCACGACGTCAAACCCAGCCGGGTCGCAGCTGCCGATCACCAATTGCAAGGCGGGGTAATGCCCCTGCAAGCGCTCGCCCAGGCCCTCGGCCGATGCGCTGTGCAAATCGTACAAGCCCAGCCCCGCGACACCAGCGGCCGCCAGGCTCGCTGCAATGGCCGAGCCCACGCCGCCGGCTCCCACCACCAGGGCGCGCTTGCCCTTAAGCGTCACCGCCTTGCGCAGCAGGCCACGCACGAACCCCTCGCCATCGAACAGATCGCCCTGAAGTTGCCCTTCGGGCCCCAGACGCACCGCATTGCAGGCCCCGGCAATACGGGCCGTCGGCGAGAGTTCGTCCACCCACTCGGCGGCGCGCACCTTGTGTGGCATGGTGATCAGCGCACCGATCACATTGCCGAGCCGAAACAAAGAGGGCAAGACAGAATCGAAGTGGCCCGCCTGACAGGCCATCGGTATCACCAACGCATTGAGCCCCCTGCTCTCGAAGAAGGGGTTGTAGATCAGTGGCGCCTTGAAAGAATGGGTGGGATAACCGATGTGGGGAATCAGGCGGGTGTGCCCATCGATGCGCATGAAAGGGCCGTCCTAGCGAGCCGACTGCAAATGGGCGACCGCCGCGCGCAGCGCCAGCCGATAGCTGTCCACACCCAAACCGGCCATCTGCCCTTTGGCGACTTCAGCGATCACCGAATGATGACGAAAGGGCTCGCGCGCGTGAATGTTGGACATGTGCACCTCAAAGATCGGGCACTTGAGGATAGCCAGCGCGTCACGAATCGCATAGCTGTAGTGGGTCCAGGCGCCAGCGTTGATCAGTACCGCCTGCGTGCCGTCGCTGTGCGCGGCATGGATGCGCTCGCACATCGCCCCTTCAAAATTGGTCTGGAAGTTCTCGACCTTGGCGCCCAGTTCGCGACCCAGATCAACCAGGGCCTGGTTGATCTGATCGAGCGTGATGGTGCCGTACTGCGCCGGATCGCGCTTGCCGAACATGTTGAGATTGACGCCGTTGAGGACAAGGATGTTCATAAATAGCTCCTGCACGATGGGCTTGGGTATGGTCAATTTAGAGTGATGGTATGCCCGCTGCAGGCCGATTCGGCGATGGCTTCGATGACCCGCAGATTCTGCAGCCCGTCGTGCACCGTCACCCGGGGCTGCGCCTGGCCACGAATTACCTGCACAAAATGTGCGAGCTGGCGCGCCAGCGGATCCTCGCGCCGCAAGTCCAGCTGCTCGCAGGCAAAGGGCTTCCACCAGGACGCGTGTTCGGCGCTGGGATAGGTTTTCAGCCGCATGCTGGGCACAGCCAGGCTGCCCAGGGTGCCGGTGAGGACATAGCAGTCTTCCTCGGCATAGCTAGGGTAAGCCTTGTTCTCCTGGCTAGTCTGCTCCCAGCTGCGCGCGCTGGCAGCGGTGTCCGACAGCAGGAAGCTGCCCAGAGCTCCATTGGCAAAGCGCAGGCTGATGCTCACCGTGTCTTCCACCGCAAAGCCGCGCACCGTGTTGGAGGCCAGGGCCTGCACCGCCGAAATCTCGCCGCACAGGATGCGCAGGTTGTGCACCTCATGGATCATGTTGATCAGGATGGGGCCACCCCCTGGCTGGCAGCGCCAGGGGCCCTCGGCAAAATAGTGGTCGGGCTTGTAGAAGGTTGCGCTGCCCATCACTGCTACCAGGCGCCCCAATCGGCCGCTTTGCGCCACCTGCCGGGCCTGCTCCATGATGGGACTGTGCGCACGGTGGTGACCCACCAACACCCGCGCCTGGCCGGCGGCCACCGCCCTCAGCAGCTGCTCACCTTCAGCCAGCGTGCTGGCCAACGGCTTTTCCACCAGCACGCCCAGTCCCGCCTCGATGCAGGCCAGGGCCTGCGACACATGCAGATGATTGGGCGTAGCCAGAATAATGCCATCGGGCCTGCTTCGGGCCAACAAGGCGTCCAGGCTCTCAAAGTACGGCACGCCCCACTGCCACGCCAGCTCTGCGGCGGCCGGCAGGGGATCGACCACTGCGCTGAGTTCGGCCTGCTCGCTGCGCGCGAGCAGCTCGGCATGGGTACGGCCGATCAAACCAGCACCGGCCAGGGCAATTTTTAGCTTGGGCATGGGGCTGCTAAGGGTGGGAGAAACCAGCCAAGCGGACAGTCCGCTTACTTGCGCACCTTGGCCAGCTGCTCCTGCACCTCTTTGAGCAGGTCCTGGCCGACACTCACGCCGTACTTGGCGGTCACAGGACGGACCTTGTCGCGCAGCTTGCCCAACTCAGCGGCGCTCAGCTCGGTGACCTGCATGCCGTTTTTCTTCATGTTGTCCAAGGCCGAGGCCACCTGGCCGCGCGCTTGCTGGCGCTGGAACTTGGCCGCTTCTTGGGCTGCATCGCTGAGGATCTTCTTTTGTGCAGCGTCCAGACCGTCCCAGAATTTCTTGCTGATCACCACCGACTGCGGGTTGTATTGGTGATTGGACAGCACCACATGCTTTTGCACCTCGAAAAACTTGTTGGCGTTGATCACGGTCAACGGATTTTCCTGGCCGTCGATGGCTTTTTGCTCGAGCGCGCCGTATACCTCAGGGAAAGGCAGCGGCGTGGGGTTGGCGCCCAGGGCACGGACCCAGTCCACATTGATCGGATTGGGGATGACACGCAGCTTCAAGCCCTCAAGGTCTTCGGCTTTGAGGATGGGCCGCTTGCTGTTGGTGATGGTGCGAAAGCCCAGCTCGAAATAGGCCAGCCCAACGATCCCTTTTTCCTGCAGCTTGTCATGCAGCTTCTTGCCGATGGGGCCGTCGATGATGACCTCGGCCTCTTTTTCGCTGGCGAACAGGAAGGGGAAGTCATAGATGGCCAGTTCCTTGACCTGGCTGGCAAAGATGCCCGAGTTCATGGAGGCCATCTCGAGCGTTCCGCCCTGGATGGCCGACACATTGGCCTGGTCGCTGCCCAGGGTGCCGCCTGGAAAGAGATTGACCTTGATCTTGCCGCCGGTCTTGGCCTGCACGATCTCGGCAAACTTTTCCATGCCCATCACGATGGGATGGCCCTTGGGGTTTTGGGTGGCGAACTTGATGGTCTTGTCCTGGGCCTGGGCGACGGTGCCCAAAGCGGCCACGCTCAGGGCCAGGGCCAGGGTTTTGAGGGTCTTGCGTTTCATGACATCTCCAATTGATTCAGTACGCACATTCGGACAGACATTGCGCGGCGTACAGGACGCGCAAAGCCCTTGAAATCAGTTGTAAAGCCAGCGGGCGGGCACCATCACCAGTTCGGGGAACAGCACCAGCAGAAACAGAATGACGAACTGCGCCACCATGAAGGGCCAGACGCCACGGGTGACCTCGTCCATGCTGATCCTACCCACTCCGGCCACGGTATTGAGCACCGTACCGACTGGCGGTGTGATCAGGCCAATGGCGTTGTTGATGATGAACAGCACCCCAAAATACACCGGGTCTATGCCGGCCGCCTTGACGATGGGCATAAGCACCGGCGTGAGGATCAGGATGGTGGGCGTCATGTCCATGGCGGTGCCCACGATGATGACCAGGATCATGATCATGGCCATTAGAAGCTTGGGATTGTCCATGAAGGGCTGCAGCAGCCCGACGATCTGGTCGGGCAACTGGGCCACGGTGATCAGCCAGGCCGAGACCATGGCGGCGGCCACCAGAAACATGATCACTGCAGTGGTCTTGGCCGCATTGAGAAACACCTTGTAGAGCTGGCTGACCTTGAGCTCGCGATAGATGAAGAGCGAAACCACCAGCGCGTAAACGGCAGCCACCACAGCCGCCTCTGTGGGGGTGAAGACGCCGAATTTCAGACCAACGATCACGATCAGCGGCATACCGAGGGCGAAAGTGGCGTCTTTCAGGGCAATGAGGACTTCGGCCAGGCTCTTGCGCGGAGGCGGCGTCACCTGTTCCTTGCGCACCAGGTACCACCAGGTGAACCACAGGGCCAGGCCCAGCATCAACCCGGGAGCGATGCCGGCCATGAACAACTTGGACACCGACACATTGGCTGCCACCCCGAAGATCACAAAGCCGATGGACGGCGGAATGATGGGCGCGATGATGCTGGCTGCCGACAGCAAACCCGCTGAGCGAGCCCGATCGTGGCCAGCGGCGACCATCATCGGTAGCAGCAAGGCCGAAAGCGCCGCCGCATCGGCCACCGCTGAGCCCGACAGCGCAGCCATCATCAGGGCTGCGATGATGGCCACATAACCCAGGCCGCCGCGGATATGCCCCACCAGGCTGAGTGCCAGGTTGACGATTCGCCGCGACAAGCCGCCGGCATTCATCACCTCCCCTGCCAGCATGAAAAATGGCACGGCCAGCAGGGGAAAGCTGTTGGCCCCTTCAATCAGGTTCTGCGCCAGGATCTGGGCGTCAAACATCCCCAGGTGCCACATCAGCGCTGCGCCGCAAATCAGCAGGGAAAACGCGATCGGGATGCCCAGCGCCATGGCGCCCAGCAGCGAAGCAAGAAAAATCGCAATCGTCATCTTGCGCCCGGCTCAGGCTGAACGCCCAGCTTCTGGAGGCACCTCTTCGCTCTCGCGTATGCCCACCAGCTCCTGGTCGGACAGGCGGCCAGTGGCCAGGCGCAGGAAGTCGTGCACCAAGATGAGCCCGCCCAGGACCGCGCAGACCACGCCCGAGCTGTAGAAAATGGCCATGGACGCCTCCATGACAGCGCTGGTGGCGCTCAGGTTGATCAGCGTTTGGTCCCAGGCGCCCTTGAACAGCAGCCAGCAGATGTAGAGCATGGCCAGATGGCCCAGACCCAGGCAGACCTTCTTGCCGCGCAGGGACAGACGGGATACCAGCGTGTCGGTGCCCAGATGAGCCCGCTCGCGCAATGCGACGATGGCGCCCATGAAAGTCATCCACACAAACAGCCAGCGGGAGAGCTCCTCCGACTCGGTGATGCCCGAGTTGAAGGCATAGCGCATCACCACATTGGTAAACACCAGCACCACCATCAGCGCCAGGCTGAACACCATCAACGCCGATAGGACGCGGCAGTAGCCGCCGATGAAACGATTCAACATGAAACCCGCCTCCCTGCTCAACAGACCAAAATGTACCAAATGGTTAGTTTTATGTGGCCAGTAAAAACCCTAGGCTTTGCTCCGGGCTCAGCGGCGGACGAAACGCACCACCATCTCCACGATATTGGCGCGACGCAAGGCCCGCGCCGCCGGGGCCGAAAGGTTGCGCTTGAAGATCTGGCCGAAGCTGTACTGGTTGGAGACGTTGAAGAAGGTCAGCGCCGAAATCGAAGCGTGGATATCCACCGGGTCCAGCCCTTCGCGAAACACGCCGGCGGCCAGGCCGCGGTCGTAGAGGCGCTCGATGGCCGAGATGGCTGGCACATTGAGCTCCTGAATGATCTGGCTTTGCGCCAGGTATTTGCCGCGCTCAATGTTCTCGTTCATCACGATGCGGATGTAATCCTCGTGCGTGACATGATGATCGAAGGTGAATTCGACCAAGCGGCGCAGCGCGTCTTCCGGCGGCAGGTTGTCCAGCAGCAACTCACTCTCGATACGCCGCATTTCCCGGTAGCTGTGCTCCAGTACCGCCAGATATAGACCTTCCTTGCTGCCGAAGTAGTAATAGATCATGCGCTTGCTGGTGTGGGTGGCGTCGGCGATCTCGTCGATGCGCGCCCCGCTCAGGCCCTTGTCGGCAAACTCGCGCAGCGCTACCGCCAAAATGCCGGCCATGGTGCGCTCGGGATCGTTGGTGCGCGCTGGCGCCACCGCTGGGGCGGTGCGCCGCAAGCCCCCGGCCGGCTTGCGCGCGGGCCGCCCAGGTTTTTGTACCGTTTCGTTCATTTGGGCAGTATACCGGTGCGGGCTGCTGCCAGCACAGGCCCTGGCGCAGGTGACCTCAGCCGGAGAGGCGACTCTCCAGGCCCTTGACCAAGGCCAGCAGGCTGCGGTTGACCGGCGTGGCCAGGCCCAACCGCTCGCCCCAAGCGACCACCGCGCCGTTGACATAGTCGACCTCGGTGACCGAGCCCTTTTCCAAGCTTTGTAGCATCGAGGTCTTGAAATCGTAGCCCAAGCCGGCGCCGGCCTTGGTCCAGGCAGACAGGGGGTCGGTGATCGACAGGGCAATGCCCTGCGCCTTGGCCACCGCCATCGCCTCCTCCACTGCCGATACGCCCAGGGCCTGCAGCTGCGACTGGCCATAAAGCTGACCGTAGGTCAGGCCGGTGATCGCGGTGATGGCGCCGGTGGCCACATTGATCAATAGCTTGTCCCAGACCGTGCCCAGAATGTTCTGGCTGGCCACGGTGCGCAGGCCCGCCGCATTGAAGACATCGCAAATGCGCTGCAGCCGCTGGCTTAAGCGTCCATCGAGTTCACCCATATGGGTGTCCTTGCCGTGGTAGCCAGCGATCACATGGCCCAGCCCCAGCGGACTACCGCCGACATAAGTGCGCCCCACCAGCACCCGCTCCCGACCCACGTGGCGCGCCAGGATGTCTTCATGGCCAAGCCCATTTTGCAGCGACAGCACATCGGTCCGCGGCCCGATCAGTGGCTGCGCCGAAGCGATCGCCGCTTCGGTGTCGAAGGACTTGACCAGCACAAGCACCAGGTCCGTCGGCCCCACTTCGCAGGCCTGCGTGACGGCGCGTACCGCCACCGTACGGTCTACGCCCTCGACGCGCATCACCAAGCCCTGCCGCCGCAAGTGCTGCACGCGTTCAGCATCCCGGTTGATCAACCAGACTTCGTGACCTGCTTCGGTCAGCAGCCCCCCCAAAACACATCCCAGAGAGCCGGCCCCCAGTACGGCGATTTTCATGAGTCCCTCTCATAACGCAAGACATTCAGGCCGCCGCAAAGGCAGCGCCGCACCTTCGGCATCGTTGCAGGCCCAAATGTAAGACGACCCTCGGTCACCAAGGCCAGGCAAAGGTCACGGTGGCCCGGCGATCGGCTCCCTCACGGTCGATCACCAGGGCCAGATAGCTCATCGAGCCGAACGAGTGATAAAGCCTCAACCGCTGAACTGACTGAGTACCCGGCAGTCCGCGCAGTTCACGCCTTCCGGCATCGGCCGTGACCATCCAACGGCTCGATAGCTGCGCGCTGGCACCCAAGGTGGCCAAGCGACCGAAGCGCGAAGGAGCCGCCTCGGGCCGTTCGGCATCGACACCCACAGACGCTGCAAGCGCCCAGCCGCTTGCGATTTCATAAAGCGAGGTCAACGATGCGCTGCCACCGGCCCGCGTGTGGGTCGATGGCGCGAACGCGCGGGCATTGAGCAATACGGTGGGCAAGGCCGCGTGCTCACGGACCAAAAGGCTGTAGAGGCCCAGTCCAACCAGGGTGTCCTCCTGACGGCCGGTGGCCGTGAACTGCTGCGCCGGCATGGGGCCCATGGCCGGGAAGGTCACCGTCGTGTTCAGCCGGCTGTTCTGGTGCGCCAGCAGCAGCGTCATCGCTGTGTCGCGCGTGAGTCCACGGGTGAGCCCTAATCCGGCGCTACCCACGCGCACGCGAGTGTCGGACCGCCCGCGCAAGCCCGGCAGCGGTGAGTCGACGTCCATGCTTCGCCGCAGTTCGGCTGCAGACAGCCATGGCGAGACCACCCAGGCCCCCTTCGGCGCGTACTGTCCGCCCACACGCATGGCTAAACGAAAATCGGCCAGCATACTGCGCAGCACATCTTGTATCCATGGGGAAGCGTCTGAGGCCCCGGCCTCTCGCACCGGCAACAGGGCCAGCACCGTGGCCTGCGGCAGGCGCACTCGGTCGACGCTCTGACTGAAACTCTCTCCCGGGCGCTCCACTCCTGTACCGGTATGAGCACGGGTCAGCACCTCGCACTCGGGTTCGCCGCCTGCGACCCTGGGGCGGGCCACGACCAGTGTCCCGCCACTGGCCTCCAGAGCGACCTCCAGAAAGGACGCCTCCAGCCGATGCCAAGCCATAGGCAGGCCCACCCGACCCAGCAGCGACTCGATACGCGCCAGAGCAGGCAGGCCGGTCAGTTCGGCCTCTTGCAGGGGGGCTGCACTGATCGGCTTGCGAGCGGCGGCCATGGGCGCCCTGGATGTCGTCGCGCCCGCCTGGGCGAGTGCCTCCACCAGGGGGCCAGGCTGACAAGCGACCGTCACGGCGGGGGAAAGCAGCAGGCCGCAGAAGGCCAGCGTCAGGGCATCAGTGAATCGGCGTGGCGCAAAAGAAATCATGGGACAACTTTAGGAAGTGGAGCGGGAGAAAGCAGGCGGGCGATGGCAGCGAGCAGCGACTCAGGAGACGCGGGTTTATGGATGAGCAGAACGCCCATTTCTTCAGTCGATCGACTGAGGTGGACCCCCATGTCACCGGTAAGCAATATGGCGGGCAAATCGTTGCGACCCAGACGCTCGCGCACCTTCGCAATGCCCTCAAGCCCCAGCGGTAGGCCGTCAAGAAAATGATCAGAGACGATCAGCTCGGGCGGGGCCCCCTCAAAAGGAGGCAGGTCAAAATCCGTACTCGCCTGCACCGTCAAGCCCTGACGACGCAGGTATCCGGCCAAGGCATCGAGTATGAAACGGTCATCATCGACCAGCAGCACCCTGCGGCCAGCCAGAGCCCTCACATCCACCGCATATCGGCTCGCACGCTTTTGGCGCTGGGCAGCCGGCAGGCGCAGCGAGAACTGTGTGCCAACGCCGGGCTTAGAGATGCATTCGAGGCGGGCGCCCATGGTTTCAGCAAAACGCTGCGCAATAGCCAAGCCCAAGCCCAAGCCCCGCGAGGCGGGTTCGCCGAGTTCATCGCCACTGACGAACTGCTCAAAAATCTGTGCCTGGCGTTCCGGCGGAATGCCCGGGCCGGTATCGGTCACTCTGAGTTGCCATTCATTGCCCACCGAGTCGGCGAGGATGCCAACCTCGCCCTCGTGGGTGAACTTGAGCGCGTTCTGAATCAAGTTGCCCAAAATCCGGTAGAGGGCGTGCTGGTCAGCCAGCACCACCGCGTCATGGGACTGCACTCGCAGCACCACCCCCTTGGCCTCTGCGGCGCCGGCGAACTCGACTTCAAGGCGCTTGAACAGCGGCGCAAGTTCAAGCGCTTGACGGTCAGGCTTGGTCAGTCCAAAACTGAGCCTGGAGTAGTCAAGCATTGAGTTCAAAGCCAACTCCAGCGATATCGCGCAGGCCTCGATGGTGCGCAGCGAATATCCGGCCGCTCCCTGGGTTTCGGCTAGCGAACGAACCGCAAGGCTGATGGCCTGCACGGGCTGGCGAAGGTCATGTCCGACCTCCGCCACCAGCAGGGAGTACTTACGGGCCAGCAAGCGCATGGATTCACTGCTGGCCTTGAGTTCGGCAACCCTTTGCAGGTCTTCGAATTCCAGTTCGTAAGTGCTTTGCAGGATGCGGCGCAAAATCACGGAGACGATAAAGAACAGCCCGATCATCAGCAGGCCCAGGACGATGGCCACCATCTCGGCATCGGCAAACACGTGGTCTCCGTATAGGCTCAGCGCGATCGCGGGGGCGATGATCACGGGGTGAATGAGGGAGGCAAACCGGTCGAGCGACTGAAAGACAATGTGCCAGATGATCATGAACAGCAGGATGAACTGGATCACCGTCACCTGCTCGACCGGCAATCGAAGCGAAAACACGTAGACGATGACCACCATGTAGGCCGCCTGAAATATCAGCGCCACGCGATACGCCGGCAGAGCCCGGTGCCAGGCGTTTTCGTCCAGACGAGCGGCGCTGCCTTTGAGGGCCTGGGTCGAGGCGAACAACAACAGGGCAATAGGCAGGTAGGCCGCGCCCCAGGCCCAGTAAGTCAACCGCTCAGGCAAGATGCCCACCGCAATCTCGAAGACCGCAAACACCGTCAGGCTCAGCGACTCCAGGAGTCCGACCAGCCTGGCCATCATGCGTCTCTTGCGCCAGGCGATGTAGTGGTCACAGCCCATCTCCAAGGCCTGGGCCGACAGGTCTTCGTCCACCGATGTGAGTCGAGCAAGACGAAAAATCTGGGGCAGGCGCATAAACGAGGGGCGGACAGATCAGGGGCGGGTCAGGCAGGTCTCAGAAGCCTAGGCTGACTCGCCCGGGGCTGAAGGAGGCCGTTAGGTTCTAGGGTACCTGGCGAAATAAGTCTTTACGGGCGACGAGCCTAGTGCCTTAGTTTGCCTCAGCTTCGGCCGTGAGTCCGTCCCAAATAGTCTGCACGCGACTGCTGTTGCTCGGTCTGCCAGGCCATTACCCCGAGTTTAGTCACAGATCAATACCGCCCGGGCGTGTTAATCATCTGTTCGGTATGAAATACAGTTGTACACCATGAATACCCATTCGTCGGACTCGAGCGCCCGGCCGGGGAACGGTGTCGGCGCCGTCCTCTTTGACGCCTATGGCACGCTGTTTGACGTCTACAGCGTGGCCCTGCTGGCCGAGCAACTGTTCCCGGGTCATGGCCAGGCGCTGTCGGTACTCTGGCGTGACAAGCAGATCGAGTACACCCGGCTGGTAACCACCAGCCGGCAGGGACCGCAACGGGCCAGTGTCTACCTGCCCTTCTGGGAGCTGACATGCGCTGGCCTGCGCTATGCCTGCAAGCGCCTGAGCCTGGATTTGAGTCCCGAAGACGAACAGCGGCTGATGAACCAGTACCGCCACCTCTCGGCCTTCCCGGAGAACCGAGAGGTCCTACAAACACTCAAGGCCCGCGGGATCGTGACGGGTCTTCTATCCAACGGCGACCCGGCCATGCTGGATGTGGCGGTCAAATCAGCCGGTCTGACCGACCTGCTCGACCACGTGATCAGCGTAGATGCCATTGGTCGCTACAAGACCGACCCGGACGCCTATGCGCTGGGTGAAAGAGCCACCGGCTTGAAGGCTGCGCAGATCGCCTTTGTCAGCAGCAATGCCTGGGATGCACTGGCCGCGACCTGGTATGGATTTCAGACCCTGTGGGTCAACCGCTACCAACTGCCCTTCGAGGAGATCGGGCCCCGGCCGGTGCACACCGGCTCCAACCTGCGGGTCCTCTTGGAACTCGTCTGATCATCCGCCAAGCATCCCCTCGACCCCTGTTTCCCCCCTCTACCGTTCACATCGAGAAACAACATGAGTCAACGCACCCAAGCCCACCGCCTGCAAGTGGCCACCGAGCTGCACCAATTCATCGAACAACGCGTCTTACCGGGGAGTGGCATTGCCAGCGCCGCCTTCTGGCGAGGCTTTGATGCCATCGTGGCCGACCTGGCCCCGAAGAACCTGGCATTGCTGGCCGAGCGAGACCGGCTGCAGGCCGAGCTGGATGCCTGGCACCGGACCCACCCCGGACCCATCACCGACATGGCCGCCTATCGCGCTTTTCTGGAAAAGATCGCGTATCTGGTCCCGGCACCGAAGAAGGTAAAAATCACCACCACCAAGGTCGACGACGAGCTGGCCGTGCAGGCAGGGCCACAGCTGGTGGTGCCTATCCTCAATGCCCGATACGCGCTCAATGCGGCCAATGCGCGCTGGGGCAGTCTGTATGACGCGCTGTATGGCACCGATGCGATTTCCGAGGCGGACGGCTGCGAGAAGGGCTCAAGCTACAACCCCAAGCGCGGGGCGAAGGTGATCGAATATGCCCGCTATGTGCTGGACCGCACCGCGCCGCTGCACAAGGGCTCGCACATCGACTCGGTGGGCTATCAGATCAAGGGCGGCAAATTATCGGTACGCCTGAAAGACGGCAGCAACACCAGCCTGGCCGATGCCTCGCAACTGGTGGGCTACCAGGGTGAGGCTGCGGCGCCGCATTCGGTGCTGCTGGTCCACAACGGCCTGCACCTGGATCTACGCATCGACCGACGCACGCCGATCGGTGCCAAAGACCCCGCCGGCGTCTGTGATCTGGTGGTCGAGGCCGCGCTGTCGACCATTCTGGACCTGGAAGACTCGGTCGCAGTGGTCGATGCGCAGGACAAGGTGCTGGCCTATAGCAATTGGCTGGGCATCTTGCAGGGCACGCTCACGGAAATCGTCAGCAAGGCGGGCAAGAGTTTCACCCGGGGACTGAACGCAGACCGCCTCTACACCGCCCCTTCAGGCCGGGGCACCGTCCGACTCCACGGCCGGTCACTGATGTTTGTACGCAATGTCGGCCACCTGATGACCAACCCGGCCATCCTCTACACCGACGCGCAGGGCCAGATCCGCGAAATTCCCGAGGGCATCATGGATGCAGTCATCACCACCACCATTGCCCTGCATGACCTCAAGCGCAACAGCAAAGACGCCATCCGCAACTCACGCAAGGGATCGGTCTATATCGTCAAGCCCAAGATGCATGGCCCGGCCGAAGTGGCGTTTGCCGACGAGCTGTTCGGACGCGTCGAGCAGATGCTGGGCCTGGCCCCCAGCACAGTCAAGCTCGGCATCATGGATGAAGAGCGGCGCACCAGCGTCAACCTCAAGGCTTGCATCGCAGCAGCCAAGAGTCGCGTGGCCTTCATCAATACCGGTTTCCTTGACCGCACCGGCGACGAGATGCACACCGCCATGCAGGCCGGTCCGATGATGCGCAAGGGTGACATGAAGTCCAGCGCCTGGATTGCGGCCTACGAGCGCAACAACGTGCTGGTGGGTCTGTCCTGCGGGCTGCGTGGCAAAGCGCAGATTGGCAAGGGCATGTGGGCCATGCCCGACCTGATGAAGGCCATGCTGGAACAGAAGATCGGTCACCCCAAGGCCGGGGCCAACACCGCCTGGGTGCCCAGCCCCACCGCTGCCACCTTGCACGCCATGCACTACCCCCAGGTGCTGGTCAGCGATGTACAGAAGCAACTGGAGACCATTGACGCAGACGCCCAGCGGGAGGCGCTGCTTGAAGGCCTGCTGACCATTCCTGTGGTGCGCAGCCCGGACTGGCATGCGGCCGACAAGCAGCAAGAACTCGACAACAATGTACAGGGGATTTTGGGTTACGTGGTGCGCTGGATCGACCCGGGGGTGGGCTGCTCGGAGGTGCC
>CAZATV010000015.1:11579-48414 GCA_964488145.1 uncultured Polaromonas sp. | reverse complement strand
TAGTGCGTCTACCAATTCCGCCACCTGGGCAAGGTTGGGGAGTGTACCATCCCCGGAAGTGGGCTCGGGGCCGCTGCGCCATGCTGGCACCGTAAATTGGCCTTTGAGCCAGCAGCCTGCTTGTCAACTTTAAGGAAATACCCATCAAGACCAATCATTCATCGAGCGCCGCATCGACGGCCCAACTGGCCGAATTCGAGGGAACGGTTTTCGGCCATCGCGACGGGCATGGCTTTGTGCAGCGCGACGACGGACAGCCAGACATCTATCTGCCCCCCAATGAAATGCGGGCTGTGCTTCATAAGGACCGGGTCAAGGCACGTATTGTCCGATTGGACCGCAAGGGCAGGCCAGAGGGGCGTGTGACCGAGATCATCGAGCGATCCCCCAACCCCATCATTGGCCGACTACTGCAGGAGGGGGGCGTCTGGCTGGTAGCCCCGGAAGACAAACGCTATGGGCAGGATGTGCTCATCCCCAAGCACGCGATTGGCGCAGCCTCCTCCGGTCAGGTGGTTGTGGTCGAACTGACCGAGCCCCCCGCGCTATTTGGACAGCCGGTCGGACGGGTGCGGGAGGTGCTCGGCGAGATCGACGATCCGGGTATGGAAATCGAAATTGCGGTGCGTAAGTATGGTGTGCCACATGAATTCAGCGACGAGGCTCTGGCGCTGGCGCGCTCGCTGCCCGATGCGGTTCGACCCTCCGACTGGGCCGGTCGGGTGGATTTGACGGATGTGCCCCTGGTCACCATAGACGGTGAGGATGCTCGCGATTTTGACGATGCCGTGTACTGCGAGCCGGCACGGGTTGGGCGCGGTAAGGGCTGGCGATTACTGGTGGCTATTGCAGACGTCGGTCACTACGTAGAGACCGGCAGCGCCCTCGATGTCGATGCCTATGACCGCGCCACTAGCGTTTACTTTCCGCGGCGCGTCATTCCGATGCTGCCGGAGAAGATTTCCAATGGGTTGTGCTCGCTCAATCCGGCCGTTGACCGGTTGTGCATGGTCTGTGACATGCTAATCAGCGCCAAGGGACAAGTTCATGCTTACCAGTTTTATCCGGCGGTGATGCACAGCCATGCGCGCTTTACCTACACCGAAGTGGCAGCCATCCTGGGCAATACCCGGGGGCCACAAGCCCAGCAGCGCAAGTCTCTGCTGCCCCATCTGATGAGCCTGCATGATGTCTATGGCGCTTTGCTCAAGGCGCGGCGCGAGCGTGGCGCGGTCGATTTTGAGACCACAGAAACGCAGATCATCTGCGACGAGGTGGGTCGGATCGAGAAAATCGTCCCGCGGGTTCGTAACGATGCGCACCGGTTGATCGAGGAGGCGATGCTCGCGGCCAATGTCTGTTCAGCCGACTTCATCTCACAGTCGAAGCAGCACGGGCTTTACAGGGTTCACGAAGGGCCAACCCCGGAAAAAAAGGAGATTCTCCGCAACTACCTCAAGGCTATCGGGGTCAGTCCGGGTATCGGCGACTCGCCGCAGCCAGGCGATTTCCAGCGTATCGCCGAGGCTACCAAGGACCGACCTGATGCCCAGCAGGTCCATGCGATGCTGCTGCGCTCGATGCAGCAGGCGATCTACACACCGATCAACAGCGGACACTTTGGCTTGGCCTATGAGGCTTACACCCACTTCACCAGCCCCATCCGTCGCTACCCCGACTTGCTGGTGCACCGGGTCATCAAAGCCATCCTGGCGCAGACCCGCTATCAATTGCCGGTTTTGCCGACCCCTGGGGAGGCTCAGGCTAAATTGGCCAAGCGATTGGCCGAAAGGAGCGGCCCGTCGGCGCGCGGTGGTGACCGTCCAGCCTCTACCCAGGAGCAGCGCGGATGGGAAGCAGCGGGGTTGCACTGCAGCGCTAATGAGAGGCGTGCCGATGAGGCCAGTCGTGATGTTGAGGCTTGGCTCAAGTGCAAATACATGCGCGAGCACCTGGGTGAGGAGTTTGCGGGGGTGGTGACGGCGGCCACCGGATTCGGTATCTTCGTCACCCTCGATGCCATGTACGTCGAGGGTCTGGTGCACATCACCGAACTGGGGGGGGAGTATTTCCGCTTCGATGAGGCGCGGCAGGAGTTGCGAGGCGAGCGCACCGGCATTCGTTACGCGATCGGCACCCGTGTCCGCGTGCAGGTCAGCCGGGTTGACCTTGATGGCCGGCGGATCGACTTCAGATTGGTGCAGGAAGGTCAGGAGGCTTTGCTGCGCAGCATCGGCAAGGATCGCTCGGGCGACGATCCGGACGAGGGCAAGTCGCGCGGCAAGCGCGGGCGCATTCGGGATAGCGCTCCGAATCGGCAACGCGCCCAAAAGCCTGCCCTGCTTGTATCGCCGGCCACGCCCATGCAGTCGCTCAAGTCGGCGGTGAAGAAGGCTGCGGCCAAGGCCAGCCGCAAGTCGGGCAAGCGGCCGCGTCGCTGAGGAGACGGCATGCAGGTGGTGGTTCTGCTCGTAGAGCTGTTGCTACAAGTTTTGGTGGGAGCGGCCTTGTTGCGGGCCTGGATGAATGGGCTGCGCGTCAACATGCGGCTGCAGCCCGGCCTCTTCGTGATGGCGCTGACGGACTGGCTGGTCAAACCTTTGCGGCGCTGGATGCCCCAGGCCATGGCGCGGGGCCGCCTCGATTGGGGCAGTGTTCTGGCCGCTATGCTGCTAGCCCTGGCCTACGGTGGGATCTTGACGTTCCTGATGGGCGCGGCAAGCGCCGGCCGGGCTTGGGTTGGCAGTGTTCCGGGCCTGGCGGCAATTTTTCTGCTCCGCACCGCCTTGCAGACCTGGAGTCTGCTGCTGATTGTTCTGGTTATCTTGTCTTGGGTGCAACCGGCCTCGCCGCTGCATCACACCCTGTCACGGCTGATGGCCCCGATCCTGGGGCCGTTACGAAGGGCGTTGCCCCTCATCGGCGGAGTCGATCTGTCTCCGGCCATTGCTCTGTTGCTGTTGCAGCTGGCGCTGATGCTATTGGCCTGACGGCCGGCGCCACCCTGATGCGCGGTTCGCTGCCGATGGGGTGTGCGCTAGGGGCTGATGACGCTTCTGGCACGCAGCAAGTCGCTGGCCACCATGGGCTGCTGGGGTCTTGAAGCCGCCCACTCGTCGGCCAAAACCCCGTGGAGGTGGATGCTCAGGCGTGCAGCCGTATCGGCTGTGAGCCCGCGCGCCAGCGCCGCCCCCATCATTCCGGCCAACACATCGCCGGTGCCGGCTGTGGCCAGCAGGGGATTGCCGCTGGGGTTGATGCCGGGCACGGTGTGACCGGAGGCGATGACCGTTCCCGACCCCTTGAGCGCCACGGTGCAACCAAATTGATCTGAAAGGGTCCGTGCGGCGCGGATTCGATCGCTCTGTACCTGCGCGACGGTGCAGTCGAGCAGGCGCGCAGCCTCCAGCGGGTGTGGCGTGAGGATGGTGGCTCGGCCCCGTCTTCGACCGAGTTGCCGTCGCAGGGCAGGCTCGGCCGCTATCGCATTGAGTGCATCGGCGTCGAGGACCAGTGGGCCCGGACAGCCCAGGACATCGGGCAGTACACGAGCGACAGCCAGGCCGCCCCCGCATCCGCAGACGATGGTCCAGCCGGGGTCCAGGTCTTCACGTCTGGGTACCGGCCGCCACATCAGTTCAGGTTGCATTGGATCGACGGAGAGCGGTGACTGTCCGAGGGGGCTGAGGTAAACCCGACCAGCGCCAGCATGCAGCGCCGCTCGCGCTGCCAGCAGCGCCGCCCCGACCATGGTGAGGCCATCCGTGCTACCGCCAATGATCACCACGTCGCCGTAGCGCCCCTTGTGGCTGTCGTGCGGGCCGTGCGCTTTGTCCAGGGACGGCAGCCCGTCTGCCCCGATCAGTTGCGCCTCGGCAGCGATCTGGCCGGTGTCGACACCCAAAGCGTCAAACCAGACCTGGCCCGCGAGGTCACGGCCTCGTCCGGTGAAAAGCCCGGGTTTGAGGGTCAGCAGGCTCAAAGTATGGTTCTGCCGCGCATACGTGGGCAAGCCTGTGCCGGTGTCGGCGTTCAGGCCGCTGGGCAGATCGACAGCCAGCACCGGGTGGTCGCTCTGGTGCATGCGCTCGAGCCAGTCGAGCATCGTGGCGGTGGCGGGGCGCTGGTGATCAAGGGCAGCGCCCAAGCCAAGCAGCGCGTCGATGGCCAGATCGAAGTCATTGGGCGGCTCGCCATGGATTTGCACGCCGGCCTCTTGGGCCCGCAGCCGCGAGGTTCGTGCGTCATCGGGTTCCCGGTCGGCGCCGGTCCAGCTCAGGTGAACGTCCAGGCCCAGATTCCGCAGATGCAGGGCGGCCTCGAAGCCATCGCCGCCGTTGTTGCCTGGGCCGCAGGCGATCCAGACCCGATGGGCATGGGGTGCAATGGCTCTGGCCAGTCGGGCTACCGCCAGACCGGCCCGCTGCATCAGGGTGTGGGGCGGCAACGCGGCCGCAGCCAGACGCTCAAGCTGCCGGCTCGCTGTAATGCCGTGCAGCGGCCAGGTCTTGTCGGCGTAGATGCGATGCATGGCCTGATGGTCCTGGCGGCTGCAGATTTCCGCCTCTGGTCCTAGCCCCGAGCGGTCGCTTGCAAGGACTCCAATTGCAAAGCCAGCGCCAGCACCCCATCGTCACGCAGGGCGCCGTGCCAAAGCATCAGGCCAACCGGGAGTTGGCCGGGGTCATGGCAAGGCACGGAGATTGCGCAGCCATCGAGCATGTTGACCACCGAAGTATTGCGCAGCAGGAGGGCGTTGGTCCTGAAAAAAAGGTCCTCGTCATGCTCCAGCGGCGCGATGGCCGGTGCCACAAGGGGAACGGTCGGGGAAAGCACCGCATCGAAGCCCCCGATTTGCGATTCGATGCGTTCAATCCACCGCCGGCGCGCTCCGACAAGGTCGACGTAATCCGCTGCGCTCATCTGTGCCCCGCGCAGGATCCGTTTGGCCACCCTTGGGTCGTAACGACCGCCGCTTTGGGCCAGGAGCTCGCGATGCCATGCATAACTTTCTGCCGCCGAGAACCCCCCGGCCGCGTTGATCTGACCCAGGTCTGCGATCTCGCTCAGGTCGATCTCCTGGAGCTTTACCCCTGCCGAGCTGAGCAAAGCCAGGGTTTTTTCAAAGGCTGCGGCTACGGGTGCATCCAGATCATCCAGCATCCAGGTTCGGGCTACCGCCAATCTTGCCCCGCGCAGGGGGCGCGCTACTGGACGTACGCTACGCTCAGCCAAGATCTCGTGCAGGGCGATCGCATCGCGGACCGACCGGGTAATGGCACCGACTGTATCGAGCGTGGTTGACAGGGGAACTGCGCCTTCGGTGGGCACCTGGCGTGCCGTGCTTTTGAATCCCACCAGACCGCAGAGGGCCGCCGGGATGCGCAAGGAGCCCCCGGTGTCCGACCCCAGGCCCGCAACGGCTGCTCCGGTAGCCACCGAAACGGCCGCCCCTGACGATGAGCCGCCCGCGATGCGCGCCACGCTCGGGTCGGTTGGGTTGATCGGCGTCCCGTAGTGGGGATTGATGCCGACCCCCGAGAAGGCAAACTCGGTCATGTTGGTGCGCCCGGCGATCAGGCCGCCGGCCGCACGGATACGACGGACGGCCGGACAGTCGCTAGGAGCTGGGGGGCTGCCTTCGAGTACCAGCGAGCCGGCGCGAGTGACCTGCCCGGCCACATCAAAAAGATCCTTTACTGAAACCGGCAGTCCGGCCAGAGGGCGGTAGAGCTGCATCTTGCCTTGGCCGCCTTCCATCGCTTGCTGCAGGCATTGCCCGGGCTCTAGGATGTAAGCGTGCCGGCAGGACGACTGCGTGCTGACGGCCAGCGCTTTGCTGAGCTCCTCGTTCAAGTGCGACCGGCCCGAGCGTAGATCCTCTCGGATGCGGTGCAGGTCTCGGAGCTCTTCAGTCATGGTTGGTTCGTGGGAGTGGTCAGAGCACGTACGCCGCTCGATGCTATACTGAGGAATGTTTTCGGACTTGCGCGCTCGCGCGAGGCTTTTCCGACGACAAATCGCGAATCGGTCTGCTGCAGGTGTCCTAGAAGCAATTCGCTGAGGGATGCGACCGATTCTAGACCTAACCTTCAGGAGTTTTCATGTCTATAAGCATGCGCGAAATGCTGGAAGCGGGCGTCCACTTTGGACACCAAACACGTTTCTGGAATCCGAAGATGGCCCCCTTCATTTTTGGCCATCGCAATCGCATCCATATCATCAACCTTGAGAAAACGCTGCCTCTCTTCCAAGAGGCCTGCAAGTTTGCGCGTCAGCTCGCCGCCAACCGCGGCACCATTCTCATGGTGGGTACCAAGCGCCAGGCTCGTGAAATCCTGGCCACCGAGGCTCGCCGCGCCGGCGTTCCCTATGTGGACCAGCGTTGGCTCGGCGGCATGCTGACCAATTTCAAGACGGTCAAGTCCTCGATCAAGCGACTCAAGGAAATGAAGGCGCAGCAAGAGGCCGGGCTGGATTCGATCAGCAAGAAGGAACAGCTCAACTTCTCCCGGGAGATTGACAAGCTCGAGAAGGACATTGGCGGCATTCAGGATATGGCCAGCCTGCCCGATGCCATTTTTGTCATCGACGTGGGCTTTCACAAGATTGCCGTGGCCGAGGCTCAAAAGCTGGGGATTCCTCTGATCGGTGTGGTCGACTCCAACCACTCGCCCGAGGGTATCGATTACGTCATTCCCGGCAATGACGATTCGGCTAAAGCGGTGGCTCTGTATGCGCGCGGCATTGCCGATGCCATCCTCGAAGGTCGCGCCCAGGCGGTCAGTGAGATCGTCAAACCCGCCGAAGGAAGCGACGAATTTGTCGAGGTGGAAAGCGCAGCTTGAGTCAGCGCTCCGTTCGTCGCAACAAGGGGCTCGCGTAGCCCCTTTTTTTCAAGTCACGTCCAGTTGTCAGCCAGGCAGCCGGGCCCAGCAATTTACTAGTTTTTAGGAGAACACAAGATGGCAATCACCGCAAGCATGGTCGCTGAACTGCGTGCCAAGACCGATGCCCCAATGATGGAGTGCAAGAAGGCCCTGACCGAGGCCAATGGCGATATGGCTAAGGCCGAGGAGCTGTTGCGGGTCAAACTCGGCAGCAAGGCCGGCAAGGCCGCCTCCCGTGTCACCGCTGAGGGGGTGGTTGCGGTCCACATGGCCGGGGGTGTTGGCGCCTTGGTAGAGGTCAACTGCGAGACCGACTTCGTGACCAAAAACGAAAGCTTCCTGGCGCTGGCCCAGGCTGTCGCTACGGGCGTGGCTGGTTCCAATCCTGCCGACGTGGCCGCCGTGGGCGGCCTGCCTTTCGCCCTCGATGGTTTCGGGCCCACGATTGAAGATGTTCGCAAGGGGCTGATCGGCAAGATCGGTGAGAACATGTCGGTGCGTCGCTTCAAGCGTTTCGCTGAGGGACGTAAGCTCGCGGCTTATTTGCACGGCACTCGCATTGGCGTGGTGGTTGAGTACGAAGGCGATGAGACTGCTGCCAAAGACGTGGCGATGCATGTGGCGGCGATGAAGCCGGTCTCTTTGACCAGTGCCGACGTACCCGTTGAGTTGATCGAGCGCGAGCGTTCCGTGGCTACGGCCAAGGCCGCTGAATCGGGCAAGCCCGCTGAGATTGCAGCCAAGATGATTGAAGGCTCTGTGCAGAAATTCCTCAAGGAGGTCTCGCTCTTCAATCAGCCCTTCGTCAAGAACGACAAGCAAACCGTCGAGCAGATGCTCAAGGAAAAGAGCACTCAGGTACACGGCTTTACCCTTTACGTGGTGGGTGAGGGTATCGAAAAGAAGGTCGATGACTTCGCCGCTGAAGTGGCCGCTCAGGTCGCCGCCGCGAAAGGGGCTTGATCAGTGCGCCGAGCGAGGCGCTAAACTTCAGTCCAAGTCACAGGATGCCCATGCCAGCCTATTCGCGTATCTTGCTCAAGCTCTCCGGTGAAGCCCTCATGGGTGAGGATGCTTTTGGCATCAATCGCGCCACCATTGTGCGCATGGTGGAAGAGGTTGCTGAGGTCACTCGGATGGGCGTTGAGGTAGCGGTCGTCATTGGCGGCGGCAATATCTTTCGCGGTGTGGCGGGTGGTTCGGTGGGGATGGACCGCGCCACTGCCGATTACATGGGCATGCTCGCCACCGTGATGAATGCGCTAGCGCTGGCCGACACCATGGACAAAGCCGGCCTAACCGCCCGGGTCATGTCGGCCATTGCGATCGAGCAGGTGGTCGAACCGTATGTTCGACCGAAGGCTTTGCAGTACTTGGAAGAAGGCAAAGTGGTGATCTTTGCCGCGGGTACTGGCAACCCCTTCTTCACCACCGATACCGCCGCTGCCCTGCGCGGCGCCGAAATTGGTGCGCAGGTTGTGCTTAAGGCCACCAAGGTCGATGGGGTCTATACCGCCGATCCCAAGAAGGATCTTTCGGCCACCCGATATTCATCCATCACCTTCGATGAGGCCATGAGTCGCAATCTGGAGGTGATGGACGCGACGGCCTTCGCACTCTGTCGCGACCAGAAGCTGCCAGTCAAGGTGTTTTCCATCTTCAAGAGTGGCGCTCTCAAGCGCGTGGTGCTCGGTGAGGATGAGGGCACGCTGGTGCATGTCTGATTTTTCCTTACCGCTTTTTCCATCATGAGTATTCAGGACATCAAAAAGAACGCTGAACACAAGATGCAGCAGTCGGTCGAGGCTTTCAAGTCCAGCTTGACCAAGGTGCGAACCGGTCGGGCCAACCCCGGCCTGCTCGATACGGTGCAGGTGGAGTATTACGGATCAATGTTGCCGATCAGCCAAGTGGCCAATGTGTCCTTGCTCGATGCCCGAACCATCGGTGTGGCTCCTTGGGAGAAGGGCATGGGCGCCAAGATTGAAAAAGCCATCCGTGATTCGGACCTTGGACTCAATCCGGCCTCTCAGGGCGATTTGATCCGGGTCCCCATGCCGCCGATGACCGAGGAGCGTCGCAAGGAATTGACCAAGGTGGTTCGTGGCGAGGGTGAGCATGCCAAGATCGCCATTCGTAACTTGCGGCGCGATGCCAATGAGGGTGTGAAGAAGCTGGTCAAGGACAAGCAGGCCTCTGAGGACGATGAGCGTCGGGCCCAGGACGATATCCAGAAATTCACCGACCGCTACATTGCCGAGGTGGACAAGCTGGTGACGTCTAAAGAACAGGACATCATGGCGGTCTGAGGACCGCCCCGTTCGCATCCATGCTACGGCAGCGCATCATCACTGCCGTGATCCTGCTGGCTATTTTTTTGCCAGCGCTTTTTCAGTCGGATACCCGTCCCTTCTTTGTCCTGACGCTGCTGTTGATGGCCGCTGCTGCCTGGGAATGGGCGCGATTGAACGGTCTCGAGAAACGGGGTGCGCTGGGGCTGGCTGTGCTCTTTGCGCTGATTTGTGGTGGCTCTTGGGCCGTCGGGCTTATGAACCAAAACCTGTCCTGGCTTTGGAGCTTGGCCGGTTTGGTCTGGGTCCTGGGCGGTGCTCTTCTGCTGGCGCGAGGACAGGGGGTCTGGCATGACCTTGGCCGCGGCCTGCGCTGCGTATTGGGCGTTTTATTGCTGTGGGCCGCCTGGTTGGCGCTGGTCCAGGCCCGGGCTCTGGGCATTGATATGCTGCTTTCCGTGCTGACTCTGGTGTGGATGGCCGATGTCGCAGCTTACTTTGTCGGACGAGCCTGGGGCGGGCGATTGATCAGTCGCAAGCTGGCTCCCGCGATCAGCCCGGGCAAGAGCTGGGAGGGGGCGCTGGGTGGGGCGGCGGCGGTGTTGCTGCTGGGTCTTGTTTGGTCGGCCGTTGAGATCAGCCTCGAACTGCCGATGGCCGAGCGCAGCATTCACGGGCAACTGCTCGATCGCTATGGGGCTGTGTTGCTGGCCCTTGCGCTACTCTTTTTGACGGCGATGAGTATCGTTGGAGATTTGGTGGAATCTCTGCTCAAGCGCAATGCCGGGGTCAAGGACTCCAGTGGCCTGCTGCCGGGGCACGGTGGCGTGCTCGACCGGGTCGATGCCCTGTTGCCCGTGTTGCCTCTGGCCATGATGTTGGTGAGTTATCGGGGAGCGGGTGGATGAAGCAAGGTATCACCATCCTGGGGTCGACCGGCTCGATTGGTGTCAACACACTGGATGTGGTGGCTCGACACCCTGACCGGTTTGAGGTTTTTGCCCTCAGCGCGGCAACCCGCATCGACCTGATGTTTGAGCAGTGCCAGCGTTTTGAACCCGTCCATGCCGTCATGAGCGATCCTCAGGCGTCCCGCGATTTGGAGGATCGTCTTCGAGCCGCGGGCTCGAAAACCCGCGTTCTCGCGGGTGCTGACGCTTTGGAACGCATCGCCGGCGATGAGCGCGCGCCGATCGTCATGGCGGCGATCGTCGGCGCCGCCGGCTTGCCGGCTTGTTTGTCAGCCGCGCGCTCAGGCAAACGTCTTCTTCTGGCCAACAAGGAGGCTCTGGTGGTGGGCGGTGAGGTCTTTCTGGCAGCCGTTCGTCAGGGGCGCGCCCGACTGCTGCCGATCGACAGCGAGCATTCGGCTATCTTCCAGTCCCTGCCGGATGATCCGCAAACCTGGTCCGCGCGGGTAGAAAAGATCATCCTGACCGCATCGGGCGGCCCGTTTCGCGAGCGCGATGTGACCACATTCCACGAGGTTACCGTGGATCAGGCCTGCAAGCATCCGAACTGGGTGATGGGCCGCAAAATCTCGGTGGATTCGGCCACCATGATGAACAAGGCCCTGGAGGTCATTGAAGCCCGTTATCTCTTTGGAATGCAGCCCTCGCAAATTGAGGTGGTTATTCACCCCCAGAGCATCATTCATTCCTTCGTGCAGTATCGCGACACCTCGGTGGTGGCGCAGATGGGGACGCCGGACATGCGGGTGCCGATCGCTTACGGACTGTCGTGGCCGGAGCGGGTGGATTCGGGGGCCCGAGCCCTGGACTTCAAGGCTTTGCCGGCGATGACTTTCGAGCCCCCCGACCCGAAGCGCTTTCCGGGATTGCAACTGGCCTGGCAGGTGCTCGAAGGTCCGCCTGGCAGCACCGCTGTGCTCAATGCCGCCAATGAAGTGGCGGTTCAGGCCTTTTTGGATCAACGGATCCGCTTCGATCAAATTCATTGGATCAATCGTGCGGCGCTCGAGGGATGGTCGGCACCGCCGGTTCGGGGCCTGGACGATTTGCTTGCCGTGGATGTCCGGGCACGAGAGCAGGCTGGCGCCCTGGTTCAGAAGATCGCCGGGTCATGACCACGGTTCTGGCCTTTCTGCTGGCGCTTGGTCTGCTGATTGCCATCCACGAGTATGGACATTACCGTGTGGCCCTGGCTTGCGGCATCAAGGTGCTGCGGTTTTCCATAGGCTTTGGCCGACCGATCCTGAGCTGGCGTTTGGCGGGCAAGCCCACCGAATTTGTCATTGGCATCGTGCCGCTGGGTGGCTACGTGAAGATGCTCGATGAGCGTGAGGGCATCGTCGATCCGGCCGAGCGGCATCAGGCCTTCAATACTCAACCCTTGCGGTCCCGCGCTGCGGTGGTCGCCGCCGGTCCGCTGGCCAATTTGATGCTGGCTGTGATCCTGTATGCCGCGGTCAGTTGGATAGGGGTTGATGAACCCCGTGCGATTCTGGCCACTCCCTCGGTGGGCTCTTTGGCCGAGGCGGCTGGTCTTCGGTCGGGCGAGCTGGTAACTCAGGTTTCCATTGAGCAGCAGACTCCCGAGCCGATACGATCCTTCGAGGATTTACGCTGGCATCTGGCCAAGGCAGCTTTGGAGGGTCAGGCTTTAACGCTGACCCTTCAGCCCCAGCCGGACCGGGTAGGTACTCGAGAGGTGACGCTGGATTTGCAAGGTCTGCAGCAGGCTGAGGTTAACGCGGCGTTCTTTCGTCAGGTCGGTTTGGTGGGCACGCATAGCCGGCCCGTGATCGGAACCCTGCAGCCCGGGGGGGCGGCCGAGCAGGCAGGATTACAGCCGGGCGATCTGGTGCTGCGCATCGATGGTCGCCCGATCGACGATGCCGCGCAGCTACGCGATCTCATTCGCCGCGCCGACCGGGGGCAGACGCAAACCTGGCAGATCGACCGCGCGGGACGGACCCTGGAATTGCAGGTTCAGCCGCAAATCCGAGAGGAGGGAGGCTTGCGCCTGGGCCGTATCGGAGCCTTCGTCGGGGAGCCCCCGCAAACAGTGCGGGTGCAGGAGGATCTCCCCGGCGCCCTTTGGGAGGGCTGGACCCGGACCTGGGAATTTAGTGTGCTGACCTTGCGCATGCTGGGCAAAATGATTGTCGGAGAGGCCTCGCTGAAGAACCTCAGTGGCCCGCTGACGATTGCCGACTATGCAGGCAAATCGGCCAGCCAAGGACTGACCGCATACCTGATGTTTCTGGCCATGATCAGCGTGAGTTTGGGGGTGCTGAATCTGCTGCCTTTGCCCATCCTCGACGGAGGGCACCTGATGTATTATCTCTGGGAGTTTGTAACGGGGCGTAGTCTCTCGGAGGCGGTGTTAGAGCGTTTGCAGCGACTGGGAATGGCCTTGCTCGCGGCGCTGATGTCCGTTGCCCTGTTCAATGATTTCGTCCGTCTGCTGACCTGAATGAATTTGGCGTCAGCCAATCCCTGAGTTTCCATGAAACAAGCCTTCCAACGATTGAAACTGCGGTCGGGTTCCATCCTGCTGGCCGGTCTGCTGGCGTCGGCCTTGTCCTGGGCGGTGGAGCCGTTCGTCGTGCGCGACATTCGGGTTGAAGGTTTGCAACGGGTGGAGCCAGGTACCATCTTCGCCTCCATTCCCCTGCGCGTGGGTGAAACCTTCACTGATGAAAAGGGCTCCGCGGCAATCCGGGCCTTGTTCGCCTTGGGACTGTTCAAGGATGTCAGGCTCGAGGTCAGTGCAGATGTTCTGGTGGTCGTGGTGGAGGAAAGGCCGGTGGTTGCTGACGTCAACTTCGTGGGGATCAAGGAATTCGATAAGGACGTGCTTCGCAAGGCCCTGCGTGAATCGGGTCTCTTTGAGGGCCAACCGTTTGATCGTGCCCTGGCCGACAAGGCTGAGCAGGAACTCAAACGCCAATACATCAATCGGAGTCTTTACGGGGCGCAGGTGGTGACAACGGTCACGCCCATTGAGCGCAACCGGGTCAACCTGACCTTTACCGTCACTGAGGGGCAGGTGGCCAAAATCAAGGAGCTTCGCATTGTTGGGGCCAGGGCCTTCAAGGAGAGTGCGCTGCTGGACCTGTTCGACTTGAATACCGGCGGTTGGCTGAGTTGGTACACCAAGTCGGACCGGTATTCGCGGGTCAAGCTCAACGCCGATATAGAAACCCTGCGCTCATACTATCTGAACCGAGGCTATCTGGATTTCCGAATCGACTCCACCCAGGTAGCTATCGCTCCCGACCGTCAGCAGATCCTAGTGACCATCAATATCACGGAGGGTGAGCGCTTTGTGGTCTCGGGTGTCACGCTGGCCGGTAACTACCTGGGGCGTGACGATGAATTCAAGCCCCTGGTCACCATCAGGCCCGGACAGCCTTACAACGCCGATCAAGTGGCACAGACCACCAAGGCCTTCACCGATTATTTCGGGCGTTTTGGCTATGCCTTTGCGCGCGTTGAGGCAGTTCCCGAGATCGACCGTGCTCAAAATCGGGTCGCTTTCGTCTTGCAGGCTGAGCCGGCTCGTCGCGCCTATGTGCGGCGCATCAATGTGGCGGGCAACACGCGCACCCGCGACGAGGTGGTTCGCCGGGAGTTTCGTCAGTTTGAGTCGTCCTGGTACGACAGCGACCGAATTCGTGTCTCTCGAGAGCGGGTCGATCGGCTCGGTTTTTTCACACAGGTCGATGTTGATACACAGGACGTGCCCGGCACGCCCGATCAGGTTGACCTCAACTTCACGGTGGCAGAAAAGCCCACCGGCAATTTGCAGATCGGTGCGGGCTATTCGACCTCCGAAAATATCACCCTCATGGCGGGGATTCGGCAGGAGAATGTTCTTGGCACCGGCAATTACCTCGGCCTGGAACTCAATACGAGCAAGTCCAACCAGCAAGTGGTCCTGACGACCGTTGACCCCTACTTCACCGCCGACGGTGTCTCGCGGGCCTTTGATGTATTCAGTCGGACCAGCAAGCCGCTGGCAGGTGAGGCCAGCGATTATTCGATCAAGACCCAGGGGGGCAACGTTCGGTTTGGCGTCCCCTTTACAGAAAACGATACTGTCTTTTTCGGATTGGGAGCCGAGACGTGGGCTATTTCGCCTGGCTCCAATCCGGGCCTGCGGGAGTTTACGACTCAATATGGCAGCAAGGCACAGTCCTTTCCCTTGTCTGTCGGATGGCAGCGGGACCAGCGCGACAGTGCTCTGGTGCCCACCCGGGGTTGGTACCAGCGGCTCAATAGCGATTGGGGGGTTGCTGGTGATGTGAAGTACCTCCGGGCGGTTTATCAATTGCAGAATTACATCCCGCTGGATCGTCGCTTTACGGTGGGTCTCAACGGTGAATTGGGTTGGGGTAAAGGTTTGGGCGGACAGCCCTATCCCGTCCTGAAGAATTTCTACTCGGGGGGTCTGGGCTCGGTCAGAGCCTTCGAGCAGGGCTCATTGGGCCCACGTTATTCGAACGGAGCCGCGCGAGGCGGTGCCAAGAAAATCACCCTCAATGCTGAATTGATAGCGCCCTTTCCGGGGGCAGGCAATGACCGCACTCTGCGCATGTTCGGTTTTGTGGATGCCGGTAATGTGTTTGCCGACGGCTCTCCCGTGCGGTTTCATGATTTACGCGCCTCTACCGGCGTGGGCGTGAGCTGGATCTCACCCGTGGGGCCCTTGCGGTTCGCCTTCGGACGGCCCATCAAGAGGGAACCCCAAGATAGAATACAGACTTTCCAGTTCCAGATCGGTACGGCCTTCTGATGATCAACCGCATTCGTTCCTTGGTGTTTTGCGCTGCCCTGGCGTGTCTGGCTCAGGGTTCCTTGGCTCAGGAATTCAAGATCGGGATTGTCAATCTCGATCGTATCGTGCGTGAATCTGGGCCCGCCAAGAGTGCTCAAACCAAGCTTGAGGCCGAGTTTGGCAAGCGGGAGAAGGAGATCAACGATCTGGGTAACCAGATCAAGAACCTTTCGGACCGGCTTGAGCGGGAGGGGCCGACCCTCTCGGAGAGCCAGCGGGCTGCTCGTCAAAAACAGTTAGTCGACCAAGATCGAGAGTTCCAGCGTAAGCGGCGTGAGTTCCAGGAAGATCTCAATAACCGCAAGAACGAAGAACTGCAGGCCATCATTGACCGAGCCAATCGGGCCGTCAAGACCCTGGCCGAGACAGAAAAATTCGATCTGATCATCCAGGAAGCGGTCTATATCAACCCGAAGCACGACATCACCGACAAGGTGATCAAGTTGCTCAGCTCACCGGGCTCGCGCTAGTAGGCGCCATTGCCCTAAGCCGATGGGCTGATGCTGCTTCTCGGTCAAATCGTTCAGGCGCTTTCGGCCCATTTTCAGGCCCGTTTGCTCGGTCCTGCCGAGCTGCCCATCGAGGCCCTGGCTCCGCTTGAGTCGGCCGGTCCTCGCGAGCTAAGCTTCCTGAGTCATTCCAAATACTTGAACAAGCTCGCGTCTTCCGGCGCGGCCTGCGTGATTGTCGCCCCCGCTCTGGAGGCGGCCGCTTTGCAGCGCGGGCCTGCAATTGTGGTCGACGAGCCCTATCTTTATTTTGCCCGGGTGACCCAGCTTTGGAAGAAGCACCATGCCCGGCCCAGGGTGCCAGGTGTGCACCCATCCGCCTTTGTTCATTCCCAGGCGCGGGTCCACGACGGTGCCAGTATCGGCGCATTTGCAGTGGTTGAGGCTGGCGCCTGGGTCGGCGAGGGTGCGACGATCGGCCCTCATTCGTTTGTGGGAGAGGGTGCCGCGATCGGAGCGTTTAGCACTCTGGCTGCCCGGGTCACCGTGGGAGAGGGATGTCGGGTGGGGCAAAAATGTATTCTGCATTCAGGCGTGGTGATTGGTGCGGACGGATTCGGTTTTGCGCCCGCGTCGGGCCGTTGGGAAAAAATTGAGCAGCTTGGTTCCGTAGTGATCGGCGATGACGTGGAGATCGGGGCTAATACCTGCGTTGACCGCGGAGCGCTTGGGGATACGGTGATCGAAGACGGTGTCAAGCTCGACAACTTGATTCAGATCGGTCACAACGTTCATGTGGGCGCGCACACGGCCATGGCCGGATGCGTGGGGGTGGCTGGCAGTGCGCGCATCGGGGCCCATTGCAGCATCGGAGGGGGAGCTGTGGTGCTGGGGCATCTCTCCCTGGCCGATGGTGTCCATGTCTCGGCCGCTTCGGTGGTCACCCGCTCCATTGCCAAGCCGGGTCTCTACACCGGTCTGTTCCCCATCGACGACAATTCGAGTTGGGAGAAAAATGCCGCAACCCTCAAGCACTTGCATGGGCTGCGCGAGCGCATCAAACGCCTGGAGACCCGTCTATCCATGGAAAACAACAAGGACGCATGATGGACATTCATCAGATCCTCAAGAAACTTCCACACCGATATCCATTTCTGATGGTCGATCGCGTGGTGGAAATCGACAAGGGCAAGCGTATCAAGGCCCTCAAGAACGTGACCATCAATGAGCCATTTTTCCAGGGGCATTTCCCCTACCGCCCGGTCATGCCCGGCGTGCTGATGCTCGAAGCGATGGCACAGGCTGCAGCCTTATTGGCCTTTGATGCGGCCGGCGTCGAGATCGATGACAAGACGGTCTATTACTTCGCCGGCATTGATGCGGCTCGCTTCAAGCGGCCGGTGGAGCCAGGCGATCAGCTTGAGATGGAGATTTTTCTTGATCGTGCCCGAGCGGGCATCTATAAATTTAAGGGCGTGACCCGCGTGGCTGGTGAGGTGGCCTGCGAAGCCGAGCTGATGTGCACCATGCGCACGGTTGCCTGATTCTCAATCCCGGCCCGGAGTTGCCATGACGCAGATTCATCCCTCGGCCATCGTCGACCCCGCCGCTGAAATCGGCGCAGACGTGATCATCGGTCCGTTCACTCTCGTTGGACCTCATGTGCGGATCGGTCGGGGAACTTCGATTGGCGCGAACTGCGTGATCGAGGGGCATACGGTAATCGGTTGCGACAACCGTATCTTTCAGTTCAGTTCGATCGGGGCCATACCGCAGGATAAAAAATACGCGGGCGAGCCCTGCAAGTTGCATATTGGCGATCGCAACACCATCCGGGAGTTTTGTACCTTCAACATCGGATCGCCGGGCGGCGGCGGGGTAACCCGTATCGGGGATGACAACTGGATCATGGCCTATGTCCACGTCGCCCACGACTGCAACGTGGGCGACCACACCATCATTGCCAACGCCACGCAGCTCGGGGGGCATGTTCACGTGGGTGACTGGGTCGTGCTGGGCGGACTGACGGGCGTGCATCAGTTTGTCCGAATCGGGGCGCACGCGATGGCCGGATTCCAAACCCGCCTGTCGCAGGATGTGCCCCCCTTTGTCAATGCGGTGGGCAATCCCGCCCAGGCCCAGGGCATCAACGCTGAAGGCCTGCGCCGTCGAGGCTATACCGATGAGCGGATTACAGCAGTCAAGCGCATGTACCGACTGCTTTATCGGCAGGGCTTGAGCCTGGCCGATGCCCAGGAGGCACTGCGGTCTCAGCGTGGGGGCTCCGAGGATTCCGATGCCGATCTGGATCTGATGCTTGCTTTCCTGGACACCGCTGAACGCGGCATTGTTCGCTGAGTCCATGTCTGGATCGCTCACCTTGGCCATGGTGGCCGGCGAGACCTCAGGCGATCTTTTGGGGGCGGCGGTCTTGCGAGCCTGCCGACAGCGCTGGCCGCACCTTCAAAGTGCCGGCATCGGCGGGTCGGCGATGGTGGCTGAGGGCTTTGATGCCTGGTGGCCCGAGCGAAAACTCGCCGTGCGGGGTTACGTCGAGGTCTTGCCCCATCTGCCTGAATTGCTCTCCATTCGGCGCCAGTTGAGGCAACGTTTGTTGGCCCGTCCCCCCGACCTATTCGTGGGCGTAGATGCGCCCGACTTTAATCTGGACCTTGAAATCGCCTTGCGTTCGGCCGGCGTCCCGACCGTGCACTTTGTCAGCCCCTCGTTTTGGGCCTGGCGTGCGCGCAAAGTTGAAAAACTCAGACGCGCTGCTGAGCATGTGCTCTGCATTTTTCCTTTTGAGCCCGCTTTGCTTGCTGACCGTGGAGTGTCGGCAACTTTCGTTGGGCATCCGCTGGCTAACATGATCGCTATGCAGCCTGATCGCCAGGCGGCGCGCAGTAGACTTGGTCTGCCCCAAGACGGAACGGTCATCGCCTTGCTGCCGGGCAGTCGGCGCTCAGAGATCGAGCACCTAGCCCCACGGTTTTTGGAAGCAGCCAAGATCCTGCTCAGGCAACGTCCAGACCTTAAATTTGCAGTTCCCATGGTTTCGGCCCTTAGAGCGCAAGTGGAGGCGGCTGTCTCCGGAGTCGGCTTTTCAGAGGACGAGCGCCGCAAGCTGCTGTTGGTGGAGGGGCAGTCTCACGCCGTTCTGGAAGCTTGTGACGTGGCTCTGGTGGCCAGCGGTACGGCCACACTAGAGGCCGCGCTTTTCAAGTGCCCGATGGTGATTGCCTACCACATGTCGTGGCTGAGCTGGCAGATCATGCGCCGCAAGCAGTTGCAGCCCTGGGTGGGTCTGCCCAATATCCTGTGCCAGGATTTCGTAGTGCCCGAATTGATCCAGGAGCGGGCGACGGCGCAAGCTTTGGCCGATGCCCTGCTGCAGTGGCTGTACAGCCCGCAGCGGTGTCGGACCCTGGTCGAGCGGTTTGAGAAACTTCATTTGCAACTGCGCCGCGACACGGCTCAGCTGGCCTGCGATGCCATCGAGAGCATCATCCATCCCTGAACAGGCGGTGCTGGGCTGGGATACCCCAGGCTTGCACGCGGGCGTTGATGAGGCAGGCCGTGGTCCGCTGGCTGGACCGGTGGTCGCTGCCGCGGTCATTCTCGATGATCTGCAGCCGATCAAGGGTTTGGCCGACTCCAAGACGCTCAGTGCTTTGCGGCGCGAGCGGCTTTATGAGCAGATCATGGCCCACTCGCTGTGCTGCGCGGTCGGACAGGCCAGCGTCGCAGAAATCGATGCGCTCAATATTCTGCAGGCCAGCTTGCTGGCTATGCAGCGGGCCGTGCAAGGGTTGCGATTGAAGCCGGTCAAGGTGCTGGTCGATGGAAACCGTTTGCCCAGACTGCCGATGTTGGCTGAAGCGATTGTGGGAGGCGATGCACGCGTCCCCTCGATCTCGGCGGCCTCCATCGTTGCCAAAGTCACCCGAGACCGCTGGTGCGAGCAGTATCACCAGCTCTACCCCCAATACGGCTTTGCGAGTCATAAAGGCTATGGCACGGCAGAGCATCTGGCGGCCTTGAGGAGGCACGGAGCCTGCCCCGAGCATCGTCGATCCTTTGCGCCGGTTGCACGCGTCTTGTCCGCCCAACAGCCCTTTTGAGGACATGAGGCCCATCGAATTCATCCGCTCTCGAGCCAACCCCTGGCTTAAGGATTTGCGCCGGCTGGCGCATGACAGCGTGGCCTATCGAAAGCAGGACCAGATCTGGATCGAAGGGGAGCATTTACTGGCCGCCGCTGTGGCCAGCGGACGACGTCTGCAAACCCTGGTTCTGGCCGAGTCCCTCCAAGACCGGGTGCTGGCGCGGTGGCAGCCGCAGGCCGATCGGACGGTGGTTCTGCCCGATACGCTGTGGCGTGAATTTACTGCGCTTGAATCTCCGGCACTTGCGGGGGCGGTTTTGGCCTGGAACGGTGGCGGCTCCTGGCGCACGGATGTGGCCACCGTGGTGCTGGATCGGGTGCAGGATGCGGGCAACGTGGGTTCGATTTTGCGCAGCGCAGCGGCCTTCGGTTTTGTTCAGGTGCTGGCCCTGCAGGGCTGCGCTGCCCTGGGCTCGGGCAAGGTCCTCAGAGCCGGCATGGGCGCACACTTTTCTCTGCAATTGTTCGAGGGCTTGCGGGTCGAGGACACCGCGACTTTGGATCTTCCGGTTCTGGTCACCAGTTCGCATGCGGACCAGGCGCTGCACGCACAGGCCTTGCCCTGGCCCTGCATCTGGGTCTTCGGCCATGAAGGGCAGGGGGTGGCCGCTCCGTTGTTGGCGCGAGCCACGCGGGCGGTGCGCATCATCCAGCCCGGGGGGCAGGAGTCGCTGAACGTGGCCGCCGCTGCAGCCATCTGTCTGCATGCCAGTGCGCTGTCGAGTCTGGGCGCAGCTCCTCAGCCCGATTCGGCCAGACTATAATCAGAGGCTTTTCAGAATCAGCCTCGCCCGGGCGCCGCAAAAGCCGACTTACACACAAGCAACAGCCAGCGCCGCAGGGATGCAGGCAGCTTCGCGCGCGAGCGACCGGGCGAACCGTCAACCACACGGAGATCCCAGTGCTCTTGTCCCTCCAGGCAAACCATCCAGCGGCCATCCTGGCCCTTGAAGACGGCACGGTCTTTGTTGGCAATTCCATTGGAGCGACTGGCTCCACGGTCGGTGAAGTGGTCTTCAACACCGCCATGACCGGCTATCAGGAAATCCTCACGGATCCGAGCTATTGCCAGCAGATCGTCACTCTCACCTATCCCCATATCGGGAATTACGGAGTCAACGCGGAAGACGTGGAGGCCGCCCGAGTTCACGCGGCCGGGCTGATCATCCGAGATTTGCCCCAGCGAGCCTCCAATTTCCGCCAGACTCAGGATCTATCGGCCTACCTCAAGGCCAGTTCGACGGTGGCCATCGCGAACATCGACACACGAGCGCTGACTCGCCACCTTCGCAGTCGCGGCGCTCAGAACGGTTGCATCCTGAGCCTGTCGCCTGGACAGTCTGTGAATGAGGCCCAATTCGCGCAAGCCCGCGCCGCTGCACAGGCTGCGCCGAGCATGAGCGGTCTCGACCTGGCCCGGGTGGTGACGGTCCAGCAGCCTTATGAGTGGCGTCAGACTGAATGGAAACTTGAGGGCGGCTACGGTCGCTTGGAGACTCCGCGTTTTCATGTGGTGGCCTACGACTTCGGTGTCAAGAAAAACATCTTGCGCATGCTGGCCGAGCGCGGCTGTCGGATCACCGTGGTGCCGGCGCAAACTCCGGCCGCTGAGGTTCTGGCCTTGCGGCCTGATGGCGTGTTTCTCTCCAATGGGCCCGGTGATCCGCAGCCCTGCGATTACGCGATTGCCGCCGCACGCACACTGATGGACAGTGGCCTGCCTACGTTCGGCATTTGTTTGGGTCATCAGATCATGGCGTTGGCCTCCGGCGCCCGTACCTTCAAAATGAAGTTTGGTCATCACGGTGCCAACCACCCGGTCAAGGATCTCGACAGCGGTCGGGTCAGCATCACCAGTCAGAACCACGGTTTTGCGGTCGATGAGAAGACGCTGCCTGTAAATTTGCGGCCTACCCATATCAGTCTGTTTGATGGCACCCTGCAAGGTTTGGCCCGCACCGACAAGCCTGCCTTTTGCTTTCAGGGACATCCTGAGGCCTCCCCCGGCCCGCACGACATCGCTTATTTGTTCGACCGTTTCACCGCGCTGATGGAGCAGGCCAAGGAGAAAGCGCATGCCTAAGCGCACAGACATCAAAAGCATTCTGATCATTGGCGCCGGCCCCATCATCATCGGGCAGGCCTGTGAATTCGACTATTCCGGGGTGCAGGCCTGCAAGGCCTTGCGTGAAGAGGGTTACAAGGTCATTTTGATCAACAGCAATCCCGCCACGATCATGACCGATCCAGCCACCGCCGATGTGACTTACATCGAGCCAATCACCTGGCAGACGGTCGAGAAGATCATTGCGAAGGAAAAGCCCGATGCCATCTTGCCCACTATGGGTGGACAAACGGCCCTGAACTGCGCGCTTGACCTCTGGCGTCATGGGGTACTGGCTAAGTATGGAGTCGAGCTTATCGGCGCCAGTCCTCAGGCCATTGACAAAGCCGAGGACCGGCAGAAGTTCAAGGAGGCGATGACCGCCATCGGACTGGGCTCGGCCCGGTCGGGTATTGCCCACAGCATGGAGGAGGCCTGGGCGGTCCAGAAGCAGGTAGGCTTTCCGACCGTGATTCGACCCAGTTTCACGCTCGGTGGTACCGGCGGCGGTATTGCCTACAACGCGGAAGAGTTTGAAACCATCTGCAAGCGCGGCCTGGAGGCCTCACCGACGCACGAGTTGTTGATTGAAGAATCGCTGCTGGGCTGGAAAGAGTTTGAGATGGAGGTGGTTCGCGACCGCAAGGACAACTGCATCATCGTCTGCTCGATCGAAAACCTCGATCCCATGGGTGTTCACACCGGTGACTCGATCACGGTTGCGCCGGCGCAAACGCTTACCGACAAGGAATACCAAATCATGCGTAACGCCTCACTGGCGGTGCTGCGCGAGATCGGCGTCGATACCGGAGGCTCGAACGTTCAGTTTGCGATCAACCCCCGTGACGGGCGGATGATCGTGATTGAGATGAACCCGCGGGTCTCGCGTTCCTCGGCGCTGGCTTCCAAAGCCACGGGCTTTCCGATTGCCAAGGTTGCGGCCAAACTGGCGGTCGGTTACACGCTGGACGAACTCAAGAATGAGATCACCGGGGGCGCAACGCCCGCATCTTTTGAGCCTTCCATCGATTATGTGGTAACCAAGATTCCGCGTTTTGCCTTCGAGAAGTTCCCCCAGGCGGATTCTCGGCTGACCACGCAGATGAAGTCGGTTGGCGAAGTCATGGCCATGGGACGTACGTTTCAAGAGTCCTTCCAGAAGGCTCTGCGTGGCCTTGAGGTTGGCGTTGATGGTATGAACGAAAAGACCCAGGACCGAGAGGTGCTGGAGAAAGAACTGGGCGCGCCTGGCCCGGATCGCATCTGGTATGTCGGCGATGCCTTTGCCCAGGGCATGAGCGTCGAGGAGGTGCATGAACTCACGCGCATCGATCCGTGGTTTCTGGTGCAGATTGAGCAGATTGTCAGGATTGAACTCGAACTGGAGAATAAAAGTCTTGGTGATCTCGATGCGGCCACACTGCGACAGCTCAAACAAAAAGGCTTTTCCGATCGTCGCCTGGCACGACAACTGCGCACCACCGATCAGGCTATACGTGAGCGTCGCCGTGAGTTGGGTGTGCGGCCTGTTTACAAGCGGGTCGATACCTGTGCCGCTGAGTTCGAAACCCGGACCGCCTATATGTATTCCACCTATGAGGCGCAGGGTAGCGAGTGCGAAGCGCAGCCTTCGGACCGCAAGAAAATCATCGTGCTCGGTGGTGGCCCGAACCGGATTGGTCAGGGCATCGAGTTTGATTACTGCTGTGTCCATGCCGCGCTGGCCTTGCGCGAGGACGGCTACGAGACCATCATGGTCAATTGCAACCCCGAGACGGTTTCTACCGATTACGACACCTCTGACCGTCTGTATTTCGAGCCCTTGACTCTCGAGGACGTGCTGGAGATCGTTGACAAGGAAAAGCCGCTGGGCGTGATCGTGCAGTATGGCGGACAGACGCCGCTGAAGCTGGCCTTGGATCTGGAGCGCAACGGTGTTCCCATCATTGGTACATCTCCCGACATGATCGACGCCGCCGAGGACCGTGAGCGTTTTCAGAAATTGCTTCATGCGCTGGGTCTGCGGCAGCCTCCCAATGCCACTGCGAGGACCGAAACCGAGGCGCTGGAGAAGGCCTCGCAATTGGGCTATCCGCTGGTGGTGCGGCCCAGCTATGTGCTGGGCGGCCGTGCTATGGAGATCGTTCACGAGCAGCGCGATCTTGAGCGTTACATGCGTGAAGCGGTCAAGGTGAGCAATGATTCGCCAGTTCTGCTCGACCGCTTCCTCAATGACGCCATCGAATGCGATGTCGACTGCCTGCGTGACCCCCAGGGTCGCACCTTCATCGGCGGCGTGATGGAGCATATCGAACAGGCGGGTGTTCATTCGGGCGATTCGGCCTGTTCTTTGCCGCCTTATTCCCTGGCGGCGGCCACTGTCGCCGAGATCAAGCGACAGACTGCGGCCATGGCGGCCGCCTTGAATGTGGTGGGCTTGATGAATGTGCAGTTTGCGATTCAGACGGTCGATGGTCAGGACGTGATCTTTGTTCTGGAGGTCAATCCCCGTGCTTCGCGCACGGTGCCGTTTGTCAGCAAGGCCACTGGGATTCAATTGGCTAAGGTGGCGGCCCGTTGCATGGTCGGCCAGACCCTGGCCGCGCAGGGCGTCGCAGACGAAGTAGTGCCGCCTTATTTCAGTGTCAAGGAAGCGGTGTTTCCCTTCGTCAAGTTCCCGGGCGTGGACACCATCTTGGGACCGGAGATGAAGTCCACCGGTGAGGTGATGGGGGTGGGCAAGACCTTTGGCGAGGCCTTCGTCAAATCCCAGTTGGGGGCAGGTACCCGCCTGCCGACGGCCGGGCGGGTGTTCTTGACGGTCAAAAACGCCGATAAGGCCCGTGCCGTCGAGGTGGCGCGCGCTCTGCAGTCCCAGGGCTTTGAGTTGGTCGCCACCAAGGGCACCGCTGCTGCGATTGTGGCAGCGGGGATCGCCTGCTCGGTGGTCAATAAGGTCACCGAGGGCCGACCCCATGTGGTGGACATGATCAAGAACAACGAAATCGTGATGGTCATCAACACGGTCGAGGAGCGGCGCAACGCGATTGCCGATTCCCGTCAAATTCGCACCTCTGCGCTGGCAGCCCGGGTGACCACCTTCACCACCATCGCCGGCGCCGAGGCGGCGGTCGAGGGTATGAAATACCTGCAGCACCTCTCGGTGTATTCCTTGCAGGAATTGCACGGACAACTCGGTACGGCCTGAAGCAGCGGATTCATGGCCGCTGGGACGCTGCCATGCATTACACTTCGCGACGATTTTTAAATGTGCACCGCCCCGGGCAACTGGCGGCGGTTGTCTTTTTTCTGGAGGCCCCTCATGGCTACTCTTCCGATCACCAAGCGCGGCGCCGAAATGCTCAAGGCTGAGCTGCATCAGCTCAAAACGGTTGAACGACCGGCCGTGATAGCGGCTATTGCTGAGGCCAGAGCGCAGGGTGATCTGAGCGAAAACGCCGAGTACGATGCAGCCAAGGACAGACAGGGATTTGTTGAAGGTCGTATCCAGGAGATCGAGGGCAAGCTCTCGGCGGCGCAGATCATTGACCCGTCAGAGGTCGACGCCGGCGGCAAGGTGGTTTTTGGTTCCACGGTCGAGCTCGAGGATGAGGCCAGTGGCGAGCGTGTCTGCTATCAGATCGTTGGCGAGGATGAGGCCGATCTCAAGCTCGGACTGATCAACGTCAGCTCACCGATTGCCCGGGCGCTGATCGGCAAGGAAGAGGGCGATACGGCCGAGGTGCAGGCGCCCGGCGGCATCAAGCGCTACGACATCGTGGCCGTCCGATATCACTGACGGGCAGCGCGTGCCAGCGCACCTGCGTCTGCGCCTTGCTGTGCTCTGTGCTGCCCTGTGGTGGGGGAGCTTGACGGCGCTGTGCGCTGTAGTGGTCCCCTTGTTGTTTGTGCATTTGCCCAGTGCCCAGCTGGCTGGAAGCATGGCGGCCCGATTGTTTTCGGCTCAATCGTGGCTCTCAGCCCTGTGCGGTGTTTTCTTGCTCATGGTGTTCAATCGCGCGGAGGACCCAGCCTTGCTGGCGGCGGGCCGTAGGGTTTTGCGCTGGGTGGTTGCGGGTATCTTGCTGGCACTGTTGCTTGAATGGGGGGTCGCCCCGCGCATCTTGGCGGCGCGACTTCAGGGACAGTCTCTGCATCTTTGGCACAGCCTGGGCAGTGGCATGCTGCTGGCTCAGTGGCTGTGCGTGTCGGCGCTCTTATGGCGCCTGAGCCGCCATTCCTGATCGACTGTTTACCCTTTGATCGGGTGGCCTGCGGCCGCACTTCGCTCAGCGGCCTCGAGGGTATTGACCAACAGCATGGTGATGGTCATCGGCCCGACTCCGCCCGGCACGGGCGAGAGGTAGCCGGCCACCTGGCTGACGCCCGCAAAGTCCACATCGCCGCAGAGCTTACCGGCCTCGTCCCGGTTCATGCCGACGTCAAGCACCACTGCGCCCGGCTTAACCATGTCGGCAGTGACGATCTTGTGTCGACCCACCGCCGCCACGATAACGTCGGCCTGGAGCGTGTGGGCCTTGAGGTGGGTGGTTCTTGAGTGGCAGATCGTGACGGTGGCGTCCTGCTGCAGCAGCATCAAGGCCATGGGCTTGCCGACGATATTGCTGCGCCCAATCACCACCGCATGCTTGCCCTTGAGGTCATAGCCGATGGACTCGAGCATCTTCATGCAGCCATGCGGGGTACAGGGCCAGAATCCGGGCAGACCCGTCATCAGGGCGCCGGCGCTGGCGACATGAAAGCCGTCCACGTCCTTGGCTGGGCTGATCGCCTCGATCACCTGCTGTGCGTCAAGGTGCGGTGGCAGCGGCAACTGAACCAGGATGCCGTGGATATGCGGATCCTCATTCAAGGCATGAATGCGTGCCAGCAGATCGGCCTGGCTCAGGCTGGCGTCGTAGGTTTCCAGAACGGAGTGCAGTCCATTGTCCTGGCAGGCCTTGACTTTGTTACGAACATAGACCTGGCTGGCCGGATTGTTGCCCACCAAGATAACCGCTAGGCCCGCCGTGACACCGCGTTCTCGCAGGGCCAGGGCGCGGCGGGCCACGTCGGCCCTGAGTTGGGTCGATAGGGCATTGCCATCGATGAGTTGGGCTGTCATGGTGGATGGGTCAGAAGGCTAGGGAAGGATGAAAAACGCCCGCAAGAAGCGGGCGCTGCGGCCGGGTGCCTGACGGGTGCACAGCCTCAAGCCTTGGCCGTGCTGGACCCCAGGGCGATCTTGAGCAGGTCAGCCACCGTATTGGCGTTGAGCTTTTCCATGATGTTGGCACGATGCGCTTCCACCGTTTTGATGCTGATGCCCAAATCGTCCGCAATCTGCTTATTCAAGCGGCCGGCCACAATGCGCTCGAGCACCTGCGCCTCGCGCGAGGTGAGCTTGGCCAGCAAAGCCTCCCGACTGGCACTGTTCTGGTGTTCGTGGAAGCTGTTGCGGGCCTGCTCGAGCATGCGTTCGACCAAGCTGAGCAGGGCCTCCTCCTGAAAGGGCTTCTGTATGAAGTCCATAGCCCCTTTCTTCATGGTGCTGACGGCCATCGGTACATCACCATGGCCCGTAATGAACACCACCGGCAGGGGGCTCTTGCGCTCGATCAGTCGGTCCTGCAATTCCAGGCCGGTCATGCCGCCCATGCGGATGTCGACAATCAGGCAAGCCACTTCCCTGGGGTCGTAGCGGCTAAGGAAAGTTTCGGCGGAGTCGTAGCACCGGACGCGGTAGTCCTTGCCTTCAAGCAGCCACTGGAGGGAGTCACGTACGCCCTCGTCGTCATCGACAACGTAGACCGTACCTTTCTTGGGAATTAAGCTCATGTGAACCTTGTCGCTGGTGCCATTCACGAACTGACCGGCGGGCTTTCTTGCTCGACGTTTTCCGGGTGTTGCGGTTGATCGCTCGACGCCTGGGCCTCGGTGACGGCCGGTAACCAAAAGGTGAATCGGCACCCCAACACTTCGGTGCCATTGTAGAGGTTCTCGGCCTCCAGCCGACCCTGGTGGGATTCCACGATGCTGCGGCACAGTTTGAGTCCGATGCCCATGCCTTCGGCCTTGGTCGAGTAGAAGGCCTCAAACAGTCGACGGCTGTTCTCCTCTGACAGGCCGCGGCCCGAGTCGAGCACTGCAAATTCGACCATGGCCTCTTGATTGGGGGCCTGTTGCTGGGTCACCCGCAACTCCACGCGGCGGCGGGCGCTGGGGCGACGGGCCTGTTCAATCGATTCGGCCGAGTTTTTCAGGAGGTTGATCAGAACCTGCTCGATCAGGATCGGGTCGACCATGACCTGGGGCAGCCCCGGGGCCAGGTAGTGGGTCAGTCGCACGTGGTGTCGGCGCAGTTCGATATCGGCCAGTTCCATGGCGTTGCTGACAATGGTGGCCACATCCGAAGGGCTGCGATTGGGTTCGCTTCGTTTAACGAAGGACCGGATGCGATGAATGATCTGTCCGGCCCGCTGGGCCTGTTTGGCGGTCTTGTCCAGGGCGCCCACCAGATCTTTCGTATCGATATTTCCCCGTTCGATCCGAGAAACCATACCCTTGCAGTAATTACTGATGGCGGTCAGAGGTTGGTTGAGCTCATGCGCCACCGACGAAGCCATCTCGCCCATGGTGATCAGCCGGCTGGCGGACTGGGCTCGCTCTGCCTGTAGGGCCGCCTGCTCCTCGGCATGGCGTCGGGGCGTGATGTCGGTGGCGATCATCATCTGGGCCAGCCGGCCGTCGACCCAACTGAGGTAACGAGAACGCACCTCGAGCCACTTACCCAAGTCCGGCACAAAAATTTCAGCGTTCTCGGCCGCTGCCGCCGTCAGGGGTTGGGTGGGCAGTCCGGCCAGAGCATCGACTGGATCGAGCATTTCATCGCTGGGCGTAGCGGCCGGGGTGCCGGCCTGCGTGACGAGCTGCAGATGGCCCGCTACATCGCCTCCGAACCAGGCCCGGTAGAGTCGATTGGCAAACAGCAACTCGGTGCTGTCCAGCGGTGCCACGGAGACGGCGGCATCGAGACCTTCAAGCACGGTGGTGAATCGTTCGTAAGAATTGGACAACTCCTCCCGGATGCGCTTGGGCTCGGTGATATCGGTCATCGAGGTCATCCAGCCCGCCTGTTGACCACGTGCATCAATCAGCGGTGAGACGTACATCCGTGCATCGAAGACCGAACCGTCCTTGCGCTTGACCCGCACTTCAAACCCACCTGAAGTGGACCTTCCGCCCAGTTCCTCTTCCAGCCGGGCCATCAACCAGTCTGAGTCTTCCTCGGGCCAGTAGGGAAAGGGCGCCGTTCGCCCGACCAGCTCGGGCTCGCTCCAGCCGGTCATCTGGCAGAAGGCGGGATTCACATAGGTGATGCGCCCTTGAAGATCGAGGGCGCGCATGCCGGTCAGCATGGAGTTTTCCATCGCGCGCCTGAAGTTGGTCTCGGCCACCAGAGCCTCCTGCGCCTGCACGCGCCGACGGGTGTGTCGCCAGGTGCCCACCAGCATCCAGACGGTCAGAGCGCTCAGCGCGGTGACCAGCCAGAAAAATCCGCTACCGACCACACCCAGGGAGGCTCGGTAGCCCTGGCCGCGAATGAGCAGGCCATTGCCCACCGGCGACACCGGGATTTCGTACGCCGAGGCCGCCTGCTGCCAGGGCAACCAGCTGGAGGCAGTCGGTCTGACCGGCGGCAAGCTGCCCGCCAGGGTCTGCCCCTGGTCGTCGGTGAGCGCAACGGCATAGCGGGCGCTGACCTCTGGTGGAACACCGAATCGCAGCAGGGCATCCAAAGAGTATTCACCCAGGATCACCCCGGCAAAACGCCCCTGGTTGTCCAGGGGAACCTGCAACTGCACGGTCGGGGTGCTGGCAACGGTTTCGCTGCCCGCACTCAGCGGCCGGGAGAACACTGGCTGACGCAGGTCGCGAACCAGTCCGAAGGTCTGCTCGCTCTCGCCCGCGGGCAGACTGTCCCCATTCTGCCGTTGCTGGGCTGATGTTGCGCTGGGCGCTGCGTAGCTGGCCCGGACCCTGCGTCTGGCATCGATCCAACTGATGGCCAGCAGTTCAGGCTGTTGCTGGGTGATGGTTTCAGCTTGCGCGGGGAAATCTTCGAGTTGGATTTCGCGGTTTGAGATCTCGCGACCGAGTCGCATCAGTTGTTCCTGCCGCTCCAGCAGGCGCAGTCGGATCCGCTGCTGCGCGTATTCGACATCGCGCCGCACGGCCTCGGTTTCCCGGTCGATCTCTTCGATGCGCAGGTAAGCGAAGGCCGCAACCACGGCAGCGAGAAAAAGCGCGACCGCCAGCAGCGGGCCCAGGGTGACGAAGCGATCCTGGCGAGCTGGAGACAGGCGACGCCACCAGCGCCGCCAGGCCGACAGGGGGGTCGAGGGCGCTCGCGATGGGCTGTAGGCGGGGGTCGGCAACATCCTGGCGCGAGTGTAGTGTGGCCGCTCGCGGAAAACTCCGACTGGAGCCGTTTGGAGTTTGATGCGGCGCTATTGCAGTAGCCCTGTGAGCGACAACAAGCCGCCTTTAATTTCTTAATGTGAAATATAAAAGCACAATTTGAAATAAGATATTTTTGTGCGACACTTTCAGCTGACCCAGGCAATACTGGGCGAAGCCCAATGACGGGTTCATTCGGCAGGACGGGCAACAGCAGCGCGACGACGCTTCACAGGAGGACAAACCATGGCGGCGCAACCTCAGAACTTCGGTCTCGGTCCCCAGGATCAGGATCAGCAGGAAACCAGGGAGTGGCTTGATGCTCTCGGGGCGGTCATCCAATCTCAGGGCCCCGAGAGAGCGCATTTCCTGATTGAGCAACTCCTCGAAGAGGCCCGGCAACACAGCATAGACCTGCCGTTTTCGGCCAACACCGGCTATGTGAACACCATCGAGCCCGAGCAGGAGGCCCGTTGCCCGGGCAATATCGAAATTGAGGAGCGCCTGCGCGCTTACATGCGTTGGAATGCCATGGCGATGGTGGTCCGGGCCAACCGGCACAACCCTGAGGACGGCGGTGATCTTGGCGGGCATATCGGCTCCTTTGCCTCGCTGGCGCATCTGTTTGGCGCTGGCTTCAATCATTTCTGGCACGCCGAGAGCGAAAACCGCGGCGGTGATTGCATCTATATCCAGGGCCATGTGGCACCGGGGGTTTATGCCAGGGCCTTCCTGGAGGGACGCCTGACGGAGGAGCAACTGCTCCACTTTCGGCAGGAGGTGGCGGGCAAAGGCTTGTCCAGTTATCCGCATCCCAAGCTGATGCCCGAGTTCTGGCAGTTCCCTACCGTGTCTATGGGGCTGGGTCCCTTGATGGCCATCTATCAGGCGCGCTTTCTCAAGTATCTGCATGCGCGCGGCATTGCCGACACCGCCAGCCGCAAGGTTTGGGTGTTCTGCGGCGACGGTGAGATGGATGAGGTGGAGTCGCTGGGCGCCATCAGCTTGGCCGCACGCGAAAACCTGGACAACCTGATCTTCGTCATCAACTGCAACCTGCAAAGGCTAGATGGTCCGGTCCGCGGCAACGGCAAGATCATTCAGGAGCTTGAGGGAGAGTTTCGCGGTTCGGGCTGGAATGTGATCAAGCTGATCTGGGGCTCCAACTGGGATCCGCTGTTGGCCCGGGACAAGGACGGCGCGTTGCGCAAGATCATGATGGATACTGTCGACGGTGACTATCAGGCGTTTAAGGCCAACGACGGAGCCTATGTTCGCAAGCATTTCTTTGGCCGTGACCCGCGCACACTCGAAATGGTGGCTCACCTCAGTGATGACGACATCTGGAACCTGCGCCGCGGCGGTCACGATCCGCAAAAGGTGTATGCCGCTTATCACGCGGCCGTTCACCACAAAGGTCAGCCCACGGTGCTTCTGATCAAGACGGTCAAGGGCTTTGGCATGGGCAAGGCGGGGGAGGGCAAGAACACGGTCCACCAGACCAAGAAGCTCACCGATGAGGACATCAAGGCCTTCCGCGACCGCTTCAATATTCCGATTCCCGACAGTGAATTGCCCAAGCTGCCGTTTTACAAGCCGGCCGACGACACGCCGGAGATGAAGTACCTGCACGATCGCCGCCGTGCGCTGGGTGGCTACCTGCCCCATCGCCGTACCCGCGCCGACGAGAGTTTTACGGTCCCTTCCTTGGACACTTTCAAGGCAGTGACTGAGCCCACCGCTGAGGGCCGCGAGATTTCCACCACCCAGGCTTATGTGCGTTTTCTGACCCAGTTGCTGCGCGACAAAGCACTGGGCCCGCGTGTGGTGCCGATTTTGGTCGATGAGGCCCGGACTTTCGGCATGGAGGGTTTGTTCCGTCAGGTGGGCATCTACAACCCGGCCGGTCAACAGTACACACCGGTTGACAAGGACCAGGTGATGTACTACCGCGAGGACAAGGCTGGCCAGATCCTGCAGGAAGGCATCAACGAGGCTGGCGGCATGTCCAGCTGGATTGCAGCGGCCACCAGCTACAGCACCTCCAACCGGATCATGATTCCTTTTTATGTCTACTACTCGATGTTTGGCTTTCAGCGCATCGGTGATCTGGCCTGGGCTGCCGGGGACATGCAAGCCCGTGGCTTCCTGTTGGGTGGCACCTCGGGCCGCACCACGCTCAATGGTGAGGGCCTGCAGCACGAGGATGGGCACCATCCCCAATTGCATCAGCTATGACCCCACCTTTGCCCATGAGGTGGCGGTGATCATGCAGCACGGCCTCAAACGCATGGTCGAGAAGCAGGACAACGTCTTCTACTACCTGACGTTGCTCAACGAAAACTATCCCATGCCGGGTTTGCGCAGCGGCACCGAGGACGAGATCATCAGGGGCATGTACTTGCTGCAGGAACCGGGCAAGGTTAAGGGTAAGCTCAAGGTCAATTTGCTGGGCTCGGGCTCCATCCTGCGCGAGTCCATGGCGGCCAAGGCACTTCTGGAAGACCAGTGGGGCGTGGCGGCCGCTGTCTGGAGTTGCCCGAGCTTCAACGAACTGGCGCGAGACGGACACGACGCGGAGCGCTGGAACCTGCTGCATCCCACGCAATCGCCGCGCCTGCCTTTCGTGACGCAGCAGCTCGAGCGCCAGGCCGGACCCGTGATCGCATCCACTGACTACATGAAGTCCTATGCCGAGCAGATTCGCGCCTTCATACCGGCCGGCCGGGTCTACAAGGTCTTGGGGACCGATGGTTTTGGCCGCAGCGACTTCCGAAGCAAGCTGCGGGAGCATTTCGAGATCAACCGCCACTACATTGTTGTGGCGGCGCTCAGGGCCCTGAGCGAGCAGGGCGAGTTGCCCGTCGCCAAGGTGGCCGAGGCGATTGCCACCTACGGCCTCAATACCGACAAGGTCAATCCGCTGTACGCCTGAAGCAGGCCAGGACACATCAGGAGACGAGACGCATGGCTCTGATAGACATCAAGGTGCCCGACATTGGCGACTTTAAGGAAGTCGCTGTCATTGAATTGCTGGTCAAGCCTGGGGATACCGTCAAGGCTGAGCAGTCCCTGATCACGGTGGAATCGGACAAGGCTTCGATGGAGATCCCCTCGAGCCACGCCGGCGTGATCAAGGAGATCAAGATCAAGCTGGGCGACAAGGTGGGTGAAGGCTCGGTCATCGCGGTGCTGGAGACTGCAGGGGCTGCGGCGGCGGCTGCGGCGCCCTCGGCTGCTGCTGCGGCTGCTCCTGCCGCTGTGTCGGCGCCGATACCGGCCAGCGCAACCCAGGTGGACTCTCCGGGTGCTGCAGTTTTGCGGGAGGTCTGTGTCCCCGATATGGGGGACTTCAAGGATGTGGCGGTGATCGAGCTGCTGGCCAAGCCGGGCGATGTGATCGCCCTAGAGCAGTCCTTGATCACGGTGGAGTCAGACAAGGCCTCGATGGAAATCCCGTCTTCTTCGGCGGGCCTGCTCAAGGAGCTGCGGGTCAAGATCGGCGATAAGGTCAACATTGGCGATGTGATTGCTCTGGTGCAGGCTCAGGCTTCGGCCGCAGACGTTGTGCCAGCCGCACCACGCCCCGCGGCGACAGTTCCGGTTTCTGCGCAGCTCAGCGCCGCGCCTGTATCGGTTGCGGTGCCATCTTCCGAACCGCCAGTGCCCGTTCACCAGCCGGGGGCGTCGTCTGCCAGTTTGCCTCATGCCTCCCCTTCGGTGCGCAAATTCGCCCGTGAGCTCGGCGTGCCCTTGGATGAGGTTCGTGGTTCGGGTCCCAAGGGACGTATTACGGCAGAGGATGTGCAGAAATTCACCCGGTCGGTGATGAGTGGCGTCACCCAGACTCAGGCGCAGGCGGCGAAGGGGCCAGCCGCCGGTTCTGGCGCGGGGCTGGATCTGCTGCCCTGGCCCAAGGTGGACTTTGCCAAGTTCGGGCCGATCGAGCGCAAGGAGCTCTCGCGCATCAAGAAAATCAGCGGGGCTAACCTAACCCGTAATGCGATCATGATCCCGGCAGTCACCAATCACGACGATGCCGACATCACCGACCTAGAGGCCTTCCGCCTCAGCACCAACAAGGAAAATGAGAAGAGTGGTGTCAAGGTCACGATGCTCGCCTTCTTGATCAAGGCTTGCGTGGCAGCGCTTAAAAAGTTTCCGGAGTTCAACAGCAGTCTGGATGGAGAGGCCCTGATTTACAAGCAGTACTGGCATATCGGCTTTGCTGCCGATACGCCCAACGGCTTGGTGGTGCCGGTGATCAAGGAGGCCGACAAAAAGGGCGTTCTTCAAATCAGCCAGGAGATGGCCGAATTGGCCAAGAAAGCGCGTGAGGGCAAGCTTGGCCCTGCCGACATGAGTGGCGCCACCTTCACTATCTCCAGCCTGGGGGGCATCGGGGGCCGCTATTTCACCCCCATCATCAACGCCCCTGAGGTAGCGATATTGGGAGTTTGCAAAAGCCAGATGGAACCGGTCTGGAACGGCAAGGAGTTTGTACCGCGCCTGATGCTGCCGCTGTCGCTGACCTGGGACCACCGGGTGATCGACGGCGCTGCTGCGGCGCGCTTTAACGCCTATCTCGGTCAGATTCTCGGCGACTTCCGCCGCGTTTTACTCTGATCGCTCAGCCGTACCGGGCGGGTAAGCTAGGCCTTTTTGCAGCACGGGCAGACCAGGGAGCAGCACATGACCACGCTAGTGATCGTCAGAAAGGGCGACCAGGTTGCGATAGCGGCCGACGCTCTTGTGACTTTTGGGGATACGCGATTGGGTAGCCGCTTTGAGGCCAACAGCAAAATCATGCGCCTGGATACGCCCCAAGGCGCCAGCTACGTGGGCATGGCCGGTTCCGTGGCTCACTTCCCGGTGCTTCGCAAGGCCATGTGTTCTTTGCCGATTGAGCAGGTCCAGTTGGGTGGAAAGGACCAGATTTTCGACACCTTCACTCGGCTGCATCCGGTGCTCAAGGATCAGTTTTTCCTTCAGACCAAGGAGGACGACAACGACCCCTATGAGTCCAGCCAGTTCAGTCTGGTCATTGCAAACCAGACCGGTATCTACGGCCTTTACAGCTATCGCGAGATTTTTGAATTCAAGCAATTCTGGGGCATTGGGTCGGGCCGAAGCTTTGCCTTGGGGGCCATGCATGCGGTCTGGGACAAGGCCAGGACGGCTCGGGAAGTGGCGCTCGCTGGCGTCAATGCGGGCTGCGAATTCGACAAGAACTCGGCGCCGCCGGTTGAACTTTACACGCTCAAAATGAAAGCCAGTGCCCCATGAACGCTGCAGTGATTGACATCAAGGTTCCCGATATCGGTGACTTTAAGGAGGTAACTGTCATCGAGCTGCTGGTCAAGCCCGGCGATGTGATCAAGCCTGAGCAGAGCCTGATCACGGTGGAGTCAGACAAGGCTTCCATGGAGATTCCTTCCAGCCATGGTGGGGTGGTCGAGTCGCTGCAGGTCAAGCTCGGAGACAAGGTCAGCGAGGGTGCCGTGCTGCTGCGGCTTCAGAGTGCCGCGGGCACATCCGTTACCGCCAGCCCTCAACCGGATGCCCCGGCGGCGACTTTGGCCGATCCCGCCCCGATACCTGTGCCGGCCACTACAGCGTCGGCCGCCGCGTTCAGCGGCAGTGCAGACCTGCAGTGTGACCTGCTGGTGCTCGGTGGCGGCCCCGGGGGCTATTCTGCCGCTTTCCGGGCTGCCGATCTGGGTTTGCAGGTGGTGCTGGTGGAGCGCTACGGCACGCTCGGTGGCGTCTGCCTCAACGTGGGCTGCATTCCGTCGAAAGCCCTTCTGCATGTGGCCGCTGTCATGGACGAAGTTGGCCATATGGCCGACTTGGGGGTGGACTTCGGCGCGCCCAAGCTGGATGTGAACAAGTTGCGAGCGCACAAGGACAAGGTCATCGGCAAGCTGACCGGCGGACTGGCCGCCATGGCCAAGATGCGCAAGGTAACCGTGGTGCGCGGCTATGGCCGTTTTGTCGGCCCCCACCATCTGGAGGTCGAGGAGACCGCCGGAGCCGGCCAGAGCAAAACCGGCAGCAAAAAGGGGGTGGCGTTCAAGAAAGCCATCATCGCAGCCGGTTCCCAGGCGGTGCGCCTGCCCTTCATGCCCGACGATCCACGCGTCGTGGACTCCACTGGCGCGCTGCGGCTGTCCGGCGTTCCCAAGAAGATGCTCATTGTCGGCGGCGGCATCATTGGTCTGGAGATGGGAACGGTCTACAGCACCCTAGGCGCGAGGCTGGACGTGGTCGAGATGATGGATGGCCTGATGCAGGGTGCTGACCGCGATCTGGTCAAGGTTTGGGAGAAGATGAACCAGCATCGCTTTGACAACATTCTGCTGAAGACAAAAACCGTGGGCGCGCAAGCTACACCGGAGGGCATCCGGGTGCAGTTTGAGGGGCTCGACGGTAGCAAGAGCGAGGGTCTGTATGACCTGGTGTTGCAGGCGGTGGGCCGAACGCCCAACGGGAAAAAAATCGCTCCGGAGAGGGCGGGTGTAGCCGTGACCGATCGCGGCTTCATCGAAGTGGACATTCATGCCTTATCCATAATATCATCAGGTACCAAAGTAAAATTGTGAAAAAGTTCAACAGCTGCAGCAATATGATAGGCATCCTGGTGAATTTCACCAAATAACTCATTGCCCAAT